>JAODBB010000034.1 GCA_025463745.1 Subtercola sp. | reverse complement strand
AGCAACTGGAACCTGCCGAACGCGATCACCATCGTTCGCATCCTTCTCGCCCCGCTCTTCTTCTGGATGCTGCTGGCCGACAACGGTGAGAACGGGCTGCTGCGCTGGCTGGCCGCCATTCTCTTCGTGCTCGCCATCGCAACCGATGGGGTCGACGGGCACCTGGCGCGCAAGAACAACCAGGTCACCGATCTCGGCAAGATCCTCGACCCGATCGCCGACAAAGTTCTCGTCGGCGCCGCGCTGGTCGGTCTGTCGATCTTGAACGAACTGCCGTGGTGGGTCACCATCATCATCCTCATCCGCGAGGTCGGCATCACGGTCTGGCGGTTCGCCGTGATCAAGCGGCGCGTCATTCCCGCCTCGCGTGGCGGCAAGCTCAAGACGCTGGCGCAATCCATTGCCATCTCTCTGGCGCTGTTCCCGTTCCCCTCGTTGCTCGGTGACTGGGTGAACATCGTCAACCTCATCTTCATGTCGATCGCCTTCATCTTGACCGTGGTCACGGGTGTCGACTACCTGATTCAAGATCGCAAGCTCAACAAGGCCACGCCTGCCGGCTCCGCTCCGGCATGAGTGCGAGTGATGCTGACGCAGATGCCCGGGGTCTGGTCGATCCGGCCGAGGCCGCGCGCGATTCCGGGCCTGTGGTAGGCGCTGCCGGCGATGAGCCCGAAGGCACAGATCTCACCGCCCGGCTGATCGCCGACCTGACACTTCGCGGCGAAACCCTGGCCGTGGCAGAGTCGCTCACCGGTGGTCTGCTCGTGGCGGAGTTGATACGCCCGGCCGGGGCCTCCGACGTGGTGGTGGGCGCCGTCGTCGCGTACAACACCGCGCTCAAGGCGTCGGTGCTCGGCGTCGATGCCAATTTGCTGCGGATACACGGCCCCGTGCATCCGGAGGTCGCCGTACAGATGGCCGAGGGAGTTCGCTTCGCGCTCTCGGTCGACGGCACGCCCGCGACCATCGGAATCTCGACCACCGGAGTGGCGGGCCCCGGCGCGCACGATGGCCATGAAGCGGGCACGGTCTTCGTCGGGCTGGCCATCGGTGATTCGTCGTCGAGTTTCGCTTTGCACCTGAGCGGCGACCGCGGTCAGATTCGGGCGGCCGCCGTCAGCGAAGCTGTGCGAATACTTCGATCGCGGCTCTAGAAATGTTGCGCGGGAATGACTCAGGTTTCAATCTCGTTACACCTGGTGTCATTAACAAGCAAAGTCCAGTCTTCGTCGTTTAGAGTTTGTGCAACGGGCACGTAGTATTACTTACCCGACAGATTTGCACAATACGGTTCGACTGAGAGAGACACGCAAGGAGGCTCCAATGATTTTAGTTCGTCAAGAGATCGGCGACGTGCTGCGGGACTTCCGTCTTCAGAAGGGCAGAACCCTTCGCCAGGTCGCAAGCAAGGCCAGTGTCGCACTCGGCTACCTGAGTGAGGTCGAGCGTGGTCAGAAAGAAGCGTCCAGCGAAATTCTCGCCTCCGTGGCAGAAGCGCTCGACACCCCTATTTCTGTCATCATGCGTGAGGTCGGCGACCGTTTGGCCGTCATCGAAGGCATCGATACCATTCCCGATACCGTGCCCGACGAGTTCGTGGCCGGTTTCGACGCGATGGCTGCGCGCTGACCGGCACGTGCGACTGAGTGAGTTTCGTCAGGCTATCGCTGACGAGTTCGGTGGTGCGTACGGTCGTGTCGTGACCGGCGACCTCGTTTTAGATGAGTTCGCCGGTCAGACCGCCGAACAGGCACTGGCGGCCGGTGAAGACATTCGTGAAGTCTGGCTCGCCGTCTGCCGGGCTGCCGATGTGCCTGCGAACAGGCGGTACGGGGCCGGGTTGCCGCTGCCACGGCAATAGGGTCGTCGTCGGGGTGGCGTCGTTGTCGAGCACGTCGTTGTCGAGCCCGTCGCTGTCGAGCATCTGACCAGCGTCGATGGGGGGCATCGAGGTCTGAAGACATTCGTTCGTATCTTCGAACAACGCGACACGCCGTTCGCCACAGTCGAATATATGTTCGGCTCTTGCTATTCTCCTTCACAGCAGAGTATTTCGCGCCGTTCTCCACAGATCGGATGCCCGTCGGCTTCACTGTCGGTGGTGATTCCTATCGTGGTGAAGGTAAGAAACACAACGCGAATATGCCTTGTCGTCAGCCGCATCACAACCCGAGGCCTCGGGTGCGAGGGCAGGCGCGACAGCCTATAGGCGCACCGAAACCGCGGCGCGGGCCCGAGAATTCACATTCGACATGAGTGTGGGAACGGGCCAGGCGAGCACCTGATTGAAGGAGATCAAAATGCCCTCAGACGCTACTCGTGAGAAAGCTCTCGAAACAGCACTCGCCCAAATCGACCGCCAGTTCGGCAAGGGTTCGGTGATGCGCCTCGGCAGTGACGAGCGTGCGCCCGTCGAAGTCATTCCGACCGGTTCGATCGCGCTCGATGTCGCTCTCGGCATCGGTGGGCTCCCGCGTGGCCGCATCGTCGAGATCTACGGTCCAGAGTCATCGGGTAAAACCACGCTGACCCTGCACGCCATCGCCAATGCCCAGGCAGGCGGCGGAATCGCTGCCTTCATCGACGCCGAGCACGCTCTCGACCCCGAGTACGCGAAGAAGCTCG
The DNA here is from genome assembly GCA_025463745.1 of Subtercola sp. Taxonomy (GTDB): domain Bacteria; phylum Actinomycetota; class Actinomycetes; order Actinomycetales; family Microbacteriaceae; genus Subtercola. The sequence goes on along the minus strand of JAODBB010000034.1, from coordinate 12,443 downwards.
GCGTCGACATCGACGCGTTGCTCGTGTCGCAGCCCGATACCGGTGAACAGGCACTCGAGATCGCCGACATGCTGGTGCGCTCTGGTTCTATCGACCTCATCGTCATCGACTCCGTCGCGGCCCTGGTGCCACGCGCAGAGATCGAAGGCGAGATGGGCGACTCTCACGTCGGCCTCCAGGCCCGGCTCATGTCGCAGGCCCTCCGCAAACTCACGGGTGGGCTGAACCAGACCAACACCACGATGATCTTCATCAACCAGTTGCGCGAGAAGATCGGTGTGTTCTTCGGCAGTCCTGAGACCACAGCCGGCGGTAAGGCGCTGAAGTTCTACGCCTCCATCCGACTCGACATCAGGCGAATCGAAACCCTTAAAGAGGGTACCGAGGCCGTGGGTAACCGCACTCGGGTGAAGGTGGTCAAGAACAAGATGGCGCCGCCGTTCAAGCAGGCGGAGTTCGACATCATCTACGGCATCGGAATTTCGCGCGAGGGCAGCCTCATCGACTTCGGTGTCGAGCACGAGATCGTTCGCAAGTCGGGTGCCTGGTACACCTACGACGGTGAGCAGCTCGGCCAGGGTAAAGAGAACTCGCGTCGGTTCTTGAAAGACAACCCCGAGGTGGCCAACGAGATCGAGAACAAGATCAAGATGAAACTCGGCCTTCTTGAAGACCCGAATGCCGTGAAGGCCGTAGCCGGTGCCGCTTCGAATGTCGAGCCGTTGGCTCCGAAGATCGCCGCACGAAAAGGGGCGTAGGCCGTGGCGGCGAAAGTCACGTACCTTCCCGGCGTGAAGGTGGCGCCCGAAGCGCTCAGCGACGGTGAGGGTCTCGGCGAGCGTGAGGCTGTCGCCGATCGTTACCATTCCGACGACGGTAACGAATTCGACGACGACGGTGATGACGAGGCGACCGAGCCGGCGATGACCGAGGGGGAGCGTTCCGCATTCCTCGAGAACGTCGTGGTTCGGGCGCTCGCCCGAAAATCGCTGTCAGAGTGGGAGGTCACTCGACTTCTCGCAGCGAACGGAGTCGACGAGAGCGAGTTCGAGGCGTTTCTCGACACCTATCGGGCGAACCGGTACGTCGACGACTACGACCTCGCCGAGATGCTGGTCGAATCGCTTCATCGCCGTAAAGGTTTCGGCCGGTCGCAGATCAAACACGAATTGGCGACCAGGCATATTCAGCCCGAGATCATCTCGGCTGCGCTCGAGTCGCTTGATGACGACGATGAACTTCAGCGAGCGACCGAACTGGCTGAGAAGCGTGCACCCTCGCTCGCCCGGCTCGACGCGGCGACTGCTGAGCGTCGGCTCACGTCGTTTCTGATGCGCAAGGGGTACCCCTCTTCGATCATCAGGTCGGCGGTCACGGCTGCCCTCAGCCCCCGGCCACGGGGAGTGCGTTTTCGCTAAGAGGCGGCGTGAACCGTGCCTCAGACCTGGGAGCACGCCGAAAGGCACAGGTTGCGAACGTAGACTAGAGGCACTATGAGTAGCGTCAGCGAAGCACCCACCCTGATCACGCCCTCTTCTGCGGCCGTTGATCCGTCGGGTCGGGTTCGAACCTACGAGGTGCGCACCTACGGCTGCCAGATGAACGTGCATGACTCCGAACGACTGAGCGGCTCCCTCGAGGCGGCCGGTTACGTTCGTGACGAGTCGGGCGAAGCCGACGTCGTTGTCATCAACACCTGCGCCGTTCGTGAGAACGCCGACAACAAGCTGTACGGCAACCTCGGGTATCTCGCATCGGTGAAGAAACGGCACGAGGGCATGCAGATCGCCGTGGGCGGGTGCCTGGCGCAGAAAGACAAGTCGCTCATCCTCTCGAAGGCACCGTGGGTCGACGTAGTTTTCGGAACGCACAACATGGGTGCGCTGCCGAGTCTGCTCGAGCGAGCGCGGCACAACGGCGAAGCACAGCTCGAGATTCTCGATTCGCTCGAGACGTTCCCCTCGACGCTTCCTACCCGACGCGATTCGAGTTACAGCGGGTGGGTGTCGATCTCCGTCGGCTGCAACAACACCTGCACGTTCTGCATCGTGCCGGCGCTGCGCGGCAAAGAGAAAGACCGACGCCCGGGAGAGATTCTTCGCGAGATTCAGACCCTCGTCGATGACGGCGCCATCGAGGTGACATTGCTCGGCCAGAACGTCAACTCGTTCGGCGTCGAGTTCGGCGACCGCCAGGCGTTCGGCAAGTTACTGCGTGCCGCCGGCGAGATTCAGGGTCTTGAGCGCATTCGCTTCACGAGTCCGCATCCGGCCGCATTCACCGACGACGTGATCGATGCCATGGCCGAGACGCCCTCTGTGATGCCCCAGCTGCACATGCCGCTGCAATCGGGTTCCGACCGCATTCTGCGGGCGATGAAGCGTTCCTATCGCTCAGAGAAGTTCTTGGGCATCCTCGACCGGGTTCGCGCCCGCATGCCGCACGCGGCCATCAGCACCGACATCATCGTCGGCTTTCCAGGTGAGACCGAAGAAGACTTTCAAGAGACGCTTCGCGTTGTCGAACAGGCTCGTTTCGCCACCGCCTTCACGTTCCAGTACTCGATTCGCCCCGGCACGCCGGCGGCGACGATGGCCGATCAGGTTCCGAAAGAAGTGGTTCAAGAGCGTTACGAACGACTCATGGCGTTGCAAGACCGCATCGCATGGGAAGAGAACCAGAAGGTCGTCGGCCGCCAGGTCGAGCTGCTCGTCGCGAACGGCGAGGGCCGTAAAGACTCCGACACCAAGCGTATGAGCGGGCGGGCGGAAGACAGCCGCCTCGTGCACTTCGAGGTTCCGGAAGGCTCCACCGCGCCCCGGCCGGGCGATATCGTCTCTGTGGTCGTCACGGGCGCCAAGCCGTACTACCTCATCGCCGATTCGCTCGATGGCGCACCATTGCGTGTGCGCCGCACTCGGGCCGGTGACGCCTTGGAACGGGATCAAAGCGACTCGTGCGCCGTACCGGCGGCGGCACATTCTGCAGATTCGGCGGGCTCGGCGGGTGGGCAGAAGGCGCGGGTGTCGCTGGGGCTGCCGTCTGTTCGGGTTCTCTCGTCGACAGAGTCGACAGAGTCTCCAGACTCGGCGGACTCGCCAGAATGGGCAGACCAGCCGCCGACGCCCCACTCCATCACGATTCCCATCTACGACTCCTCCGACGGATTGCGCTGACTCCGGCAGTGCCGGTGCATCCCATTCTGACCATCGTCGGGGCGACCGGCACTGGTAAATCCGAGCTTTCGCTCGCCGTCGCCGAACGTCTGGCGGCCGAGGGGCAACCAGCCGAGGTTGTCAACGCCGACGCGATGCAGCTGTATCGCGGCATGAACATCGGCACCGCAAAACTCCCGCTGCTTGAACGTCGTGGTATCCCTCATCACCTCCTCGACGTTCTCGACGTGACGGCCGAGGGGTCGGTTGCCGCCTACCAGGCAGAGGCTCGTGCCGCCATCGACGACATCTCGGCCCGCGGCGCCGTGCCGATCCTGGTCGGCGGCTCCGGCCTGTACGTGAGCTCGGTGATCTTCGATTTTCAGTTTCCGGTGCGTGATGCGGCCGTGCGCCAGGTGCTCGAAGACGAGCTCGAGCAACACGGCGTGGGGCTGCTGTATCGGCGATTGGCCGACGCAGACCCGGCGGCCGCGGCATCCATCGGCCCGTACAACGGTCGGCGCATCGTGCGTGCACTCGAGGTGATCGAGCTGACGGGTGTGCCGGTGAGCGGTCAGCTGCCCGATGTTCCGGTTGCCTGGCGGCCGTCGAGCATCATCGCGCTCGGTCATCCGCGTGAGCAGCTCGTCGAGCGACTCGATTCCCGCGTCGAGCAGATGTGGGCGGCCGGGCTGGTCGCCGAGGCCGAGGCGCTCCTACCTCGCGGGCTCGATGACAGTGTCACTGCGGGTCGGGCCATCGGCTATGCCCAGGCTCTCGCCCAACTGCGCGGTGCCATGACCCAGGCCGACGCCATCGCTGAGGCGCAAGCGCTGACCAGGCGTTATGCCCGCCGCCAGGTCAGTTGGTTCAAGCGTTATCGAGACGCCGAGTGGATGCCCGCTGCCGACCCCGCGCTGGTCGACTCAGCCGTGGCCGCCTTTCATCGCGCAGCAGTCAGCGCAGACGAACCCTCCAGCGACTGACCCCGGTGGTCTCCCGGCTCGCTTCAGGGCGCAGCCGTCGCGGCGGCGGATGACCTCCGCAGAGCCTCTAGGCTTGAATCATGGCTATCGATCTGCATTTCACCAAGGGTCAGGGCACCGGCAACGACTTCGTTCTCTTTGCCGACCCTGAGGGCGCGATTTCACTGAGCCCGGAGCAGATCATTTCGCTGTGCGACCGTAATTTCGGTATCGGTGCGAACGGTGTGATCCGCGCCGTCAAGTCTGAGCATCTGCCCGAAGGCGCCGCATCGCTGGCCGAAGACCCTGCTGCCGAGTGGTTCATGGATTACCACAACGCCGACGGCACGCCGGCCGAGATGTGCGGCAACGGTATTCGGGTGTTCGTGAAGTACCTCATCGAGAACGGCCTCGCCGAACTCGAACAGGGTGACACGTTCGTCGTGGGCACGCGGGCCGGCGTGATCGATGTGCAACGAAACCTCACCGGGTTTCAGGCCGACCTCGGTCGGTGGCGACTCGATGGCGGCGAACCTCTGGTTCGGGCGAAGAACCTGCAGGTGGCGCGGCCCGGCCTCGGTGTGAACGTCGGCAACCCGCATGTGGTGGTTGCGCTGGCCGATGAAGAAGAGCTCGAGTCGGCCGATCTCACGTTCATCCCGCAGCTCGACCCGCAGCCGGCTGAGGGGGCGAACATCGAGTTCGTCGTTCCGCTCGAGCCGCTGGTGCGCAATGGTGTCGGTCACATTCGCATGCGCGTGCACGAACGGGGCAGCGGCGAAACCCTGTCGTGCGGAACGGGTGCCGTCGCGGCTGCGCTGGCGATACGGTACTGGGCCGGTGCGGGTGCGCCGAATCAGTGGCGTGTCGAGGTTCCGGGCGGCGCGGTCGGCGTGCGCATGTACGCCACCGAAGACGGCGAGCACGTGGCGCTCTCAGGGCCGGCCGAGCTGGTCTTCGAGGGCGACGTCACGCTCGCCTGATCGCCCGGCACATCGACGCTCAACTAGCCCGATGAGGACGTTACGACATGATTGAGGTGCCTATGTCGGCCTCAGTCACGTCGTAACGGCCTCACCGAACGTCGCGCGCAGAACGCGGTACCCCTTGCTCGTCGCCGTTCGCGTCACCGAGAACGCCGGCGGAAGTGCGTCTTCGAGCCAGCGGTGCAGTGAATCCGAGCCGAGGTTGCGCTGAACGACCAGCCAGGCATCAGAGCCCGGCTCGAGTCGCGGCAGCCAGGTGAGCAAGAGGGAGTGCAGCTCGTCTTTGCCTACCCGGATAGGCGGGTTCGACCACACCGTCGCGAAGACGATGTCGGCGGGAACATCCTGAGGCAGTACAGCGTTGATGTTGTCGAGGCCGAGCTTGGCAGCGTTGGCCTTGACCAGATCGAGAGCACGTTCGTTGACGTCGACAGCCCACACGGTGGCGTGGGGTGACAATAGAGCAAGTGCGAGCGAAATGGGCCCCCAACCGCACCCCGCGTCGAGCAGATCGCCGACGGGCGGTGGCGCAGGAGTGTTGCTCAGAAGTACCTGGGTTCCGGCATCCACCCGGTCTGGGCTGAAAACGCCGCCCGCCGTCGTCGCAGAGAACGATCTGCCGGCGATGGTGACGTCAATCTCTTTGAGCTTCAATTCCGTCGATGGACGCGCTTGAAAGTAGTGCCCATTGTCGGTAGCCATAGAGGGAATGTAGCAAACGAGAGGGCTAGTCTTTACATCAATGACTGAACACAATTCACTTTCGGCCGACGATCAGGCCACCATCGAGTCGGCTTCGGCCTCCACCTCAGTGTCAACTGCGGGCGACCAGAGCGCCGCCACGGAGTCGACCATCGACCGCATTCTGCAGCGCGCCGAAGCCCGCTCGTCGGGCTATGCGCTGTTCTCGCCGGGCAGTGCGCTGGCCGTGAACGACCGTTCGGCGGCCGGTACGGATGCCCGGGGTCGCCAGAATCATGACGGAGACCAATTCGACCTCGCCGACCGCCAGGCGTTGCGTCGTGTTGCCGGACTCTCGACCGAGCTCGAAGACGTCACAGAGGTCGAATACCGCCAGCTGCGGCTCGAAAACGTCGTACTGATCGGCGTTTACACCCAAGGCACGATCGCCGACGCCGAAAACTCGCTGCACGAACTGGCCGCCCTTGCCGAGACGGCGGGCGCCGCCGTGCTCGACGGCCTGCTGCAGCGCCGCGCGAATCCCGACCCCAGCACCTATTTCGGTAAAGGCAAGGCCGAAGAACTCGCCGGCATCGTGAAAGCACTCGGCGCCGACACCGTCATCGCCGACAGCGAGCTCGCGCCCAGCCAGCGGCGTGCACTCGAAGACGTGGTGAAGGTCAAGGTGATCGACCGCACCGCGGTGATTCTCGACATCTTCAGCCAGCATGCCAAGAGCCGCGAGGGCAAGGCGCAGGTCGAACTCGCCCAGCTCGAGTATCTCCTCCCTCGTCTTCGTGGCTGGGGTGACTCGATGTCGCGCCAGGCCGGTGGTCAGGTGGGTGGCACGGGGGCAGGCATGGGTTCGCGTGGCCCCGGTGAGACGAAGATCGAGCTCGATCGTCGCCGCATCCACACCCGCATGGCCCGGCTGCGCAAGCAGATCGCCGCGATGAAGCCTGCCCGCGATGCAAAACGCGCCAACCGTAAGCGCAACACCGTGCCTTCGGTGGCAATCACGGGGTATACGAACGCGGGCAAGTCGTCGCTGCTCAACCGCATCACCGGTGCGGGCCTGCTGGTCGAGAACGCGCTCTTCGCCACGCTCGACGCCACAGTTCGCCGCACGCAGACGGCGGATGGCCGCGAGTACACCTTCGTCGACACCGTCGGCTTCGTGCGCAGCCTGCCCACACAACTGGTCGAAGCGTTCCGGTCGACCCTCGAAGAGGTGGCCGATGCCGATGTCATCGTGCATGTGGTCGATGGCTCACACCCCGACCCCGCGAGCCAGCTCACCACGGTGCGCGAGGTCATCGGCGAGGCGGGGGCTCGCGGCATCCCAGAACTGGTGGTTTTCAATAAGAGCGACCTGATCTCTGAGAGCGACCGCATCGTTCTTCGCGGGCTGGAACCGAATTCGCTCTTCGTTTCGGCGCGCACCGGTGAAGGCATCGACGAGCTTCTGGCCGTGCTCGACACCATGTTGCCGACGCCATCGATCGAGGTCGACGTGCTCGTGCCGTACGACCGCGGTGACCTCGTTTCGCAGATGCATCAGCACAGCACGGTGCTGAGCACCGAGTACGAAGAAGGCGGAACACACGTGCGGGCGCTCGTCAACGCCGAATTCGAAGCGCAATTGATCGAGTTCAGCACGGCATCGACCGGGCAGGTCGTCGGCCGCTAGGAGATACACACCCCGAGAGCGGATTCACAACAGGGCAGGCTCCTTCGGGGTCTGCCCTGTTCGCACTTCTGGCCTTGCGATTCTGGCCTCTGGAATTTTCCGGTGCCGTGTTGACTTTTGTCACAATCGTTCAAACTCAAGACACGGGTGGCAGGGCGTTGGTAGTGTCTCTGGTGTTCGTCGCCCCGCGTTTTCTCGGGGGCGCAAAGCGACAGCCGAGCCCGGCACCAGCCCGCGATGCAGCCCGCCGGATGAGCCTCGACCTGGCTTGCTCGGGTGCCGTATATGCCCGCTCGTGTGACCGAAAGCCTGTCGTGATTCCCTTCTCGTTCGAGTTGTACCCTCCGCGAACCGCGGCGGGCGAACGCGCCCTGCCCCAGGCCATCGATCGGCTCGCGGCGGTGGGACCAGACTTCATGTCGGTGACCTATGGTGCCAATGGTTCGTCGCGGGAATCTTCGCTCGGCGTGCTGCGGTACATTCTCGAGAACACGAACGTGCAACCCATGGCTCACCTCACCTGTGTCGGGTCGTCGTATGCCGAGGCCAATCAGCTCATCCGTCAGTTTCTGGATGCTGGCATCACCAGTTTTCTCGCCCTGAGAGGCGACCCGCCGCAGGGCTTCGGCGTTGACGAATTTCCGCTCGGAGATCTTGGCAGCGCGGGGGAGCTAGTGCAATTGATCCACCGGGTACAGGCCGAGCGCGTGCCGTACACAGAGGTTCGACTGCCCGGGCTGCCGCGAGCTGCGCAGGTGAATCAGCGGCGCGAGAAGGTGCGTGTCGCCGTCGCCGCTTTTCCCAATGGGCATCCGCGTTCCCGGCTCGCCGGCCCGCACATCGACGCCTTGCTCGCGAAAGAGGCGGCCGGCGCCGATCTTGCCATCACCCAGCTCTTCTTCGTCGCCGACGACTATCTGCGGTTCGTCGACCGCGCTCGGGCGGCAGGCGTGCGCATACCGATCATTCCGGGAATCATGCCCGTCACCAGTGCGGCGCGATTGTTGCGCATCGCCGAACTGGCCGAAGAACGGGTTCCGGCCGCTCTTCTCGCGGCGCTCGAAGGTTCCGAATCAGAGAGCGAGCGGTTCGCGGTGGGCGTGGATGCCGCGGCTGAGCTCGCTGCTGCTGTCGTCTTGGGGGGGCGCGCCGGGCATCCACTTGTACACATTCAACCGACATGAACCAGTTCTCACAGTTTTGCGAGAAAGCGGATTGATCGGTGCACTTTCAGAACACACTCGGAGCACAAACAAGGAGTCAGCATGACAGCACACGCACCTTTTCCGGTGGGAACGATTCTCGGCTACCCGCGCATCGGGCCGAACCGCGAACTGAAGAAGGCCATCGAGTCGTTCTGGGCGGGCACGATCTCGGTCGGCCAGCTCGAACAGACCGCGGCCGAGCTGCGAGCCCGCACCCGGTCTCGACTGGTCGAGCTGGGGCTGGGGCAGACCGACTCGTCGATTCCCGAGGCGTTCTCGTACTACGACCAGGTGCTCGACGCCGCGGTCACCGTCGGCGCAGTGCCCACGCGTTTCGCGCAGCTCGTCGATGCCGCAGGTGAGATCGGCCTCGAAGACTACTTCACCGTCGCGCGCGGTGAAGGCGGCAATGCTCCACTCGAAATGACAAAGTGGTTCGACTCGAACTACCACTACCTGGTGCCTGAGATCGGCCCGGAAACAGACTTCCACCTCGCCAGCGACGCACTCGTTCGCCAGTTCGTCGAGGCGCGTGAGCAGGGATTCGTCACCCGCCCGGTCATCGTCGGCCCGGTCACCCTCCTGTCGCTGAGCAAACCGAGCGACGAAGCTCCGGCCGGTTTTGTGCCGCTCACGAGGCTCGACGACCTGCTCCCCGTGTATGCCCAGCTCATCACTCGGCTCGCAGAAGCCGGAGCCGAATGGGTTCAACTCGATGAACCCGCTCTGGTCAGTGAAAGCCTCGATGCCGGGCGAGCGGATGTTCTGGCCGCCGCCGCCCGCACCTACGACTTTCTCGGGTCGGTCGAACAACGCCCCTCGCTCTTCGTGGCAGCGCCGTACAACAGCCTTGACGAGGCACTTGCTGTACTCGCTTCCACTCCGATCGAGGCGATCGGACTCGACCTGGTTCGCGGCGCCGTGCCGACCGCGGGTCTGTCAGATATCGACGGGCTCAGCACGAAGGTGCTGGTAGGAGGCGTGATCGATGGTCACAACATCTGGCGAGGCGACCTTGCGGCCGCCTGGTCGAAGCTCGAGGCGTTGCGTGAGCTCTCACTCACTGTCTCCGTGTCGTCGTCGACCTCGCTGATCCATCTTCCGCACGATGTCGAGCGCGAAGAGTTGTTGTCGCCCGAACGGAAGTCGTGGCTGGCCTTCGCCGACCAGAAAGTAGCCCAGATCGCGGTGCTCGCGCAGGGCCTGGTATCGGGCCAGGCGGCCATCCAGCCTGAACTCGACGCCGCGAGCGCTTCTCTGGCGGCCCGTCTGGCCGCTCCGGGCGTCACCGACGGTGCGGTGCGCCGGCGCGAGGCCGAACTGACCGACGCCGACTTCTCTCGGGAGGCGTATGCAGCGCGGGCCGAAGCCCAACAGGCTGCGCTCGGTCTGCCGTTTCTTCCGACCACCACCATCGGCTCGTTTCCGCAGACCGGTGACATCCGCCGCGCACGCGCACAGTTCGTGAAGGGAGCCATCAGCGAGGAGCACTATCTGGCCGCGATGCGCGACGAGATCTCGCGCGTGGTGACGCTTCAAGAAGAAATCGGCCTCGACGTCATTGTGCACGGCGAACCCGAGCGTAACGACATGGTGCAGTATTTCGCCGAGAACCTCGACGGCTTCGCAGTGACCGAGAACGGCTGGGTGCAGTCGTACGGTAGTCGGTGCACTCGCCCGTCGATTCTCTGGGGTGATGTTTCGCGTCCGAAGCCCATCACGGTCGACTGGTCGAGTTTCACCAAGTCGCTCACAGAGAAGCCCGTCAAGGGCATGCTCACCGGCCCGGTGACGATTCTCGCCTGGTCGTTCGTGCGTGATGACCAGCCGCTAGGCGAGACGGCCCGGCAGGTGGCGCTCGCCCTTCGAGATGAAATCGCCGATCTCGAGGCCGCGGGCATCCCGATCGTGCAAGTCGACGAACCAGCGTTGCGCGAACTCCTGCCGTTGAAGAAGGCCGATCAGGCGGCCTATCTGAATTGGTCGGTCGGCTCGTTCCGGCTGGCGACGTCTGGCGTCGATGTCGCGACGCAGATTCACACCCATCTCTGTTATTCGGAGTTCGGCGTGGTCATCGATGCCATCGATCAGCTCGACGCCGATGTCACCAGCATCGAGGCGGCACGGAGCCGCATGGAGGTCGTACGCGACATTCAGTCGAGCGGTTTCAGCCGTGGCATCGGGCCGGGTGTGTACGACATCCACTCGCCGCGAGTGCCGAGTGTCGCAGAGGTGACCGAACTGCTCGAGATCGCCCTGGGGTCGATTCCCGAACGCCAGGTCTGGGTCAACCCCGACTGCGGCCTCAAAACGCGCGGTTACGACGAGACGGTCGCGTCGCTGACCAACATTCTCGAGGCGACTCGTGCGGTGCGATCGAAAGTACACGCTCACTAGCGCAGCAATACAGAAACAACGAACGGCCCCGGAGACATTCGGGGCCGTTCTCATTCGCTCACACCGTACTTCGCTCACACCGTACTTCGCTCACACCGAACGAAGTACGGCCACCACCTTGCCCAGTACGGTGGCGTAGTCGCCGAGAATCGGTTCGAAGTTCGAGTTGCGAGGCAGCAGCCAGGTGTGCCCGTCACGCTGCCGGAACACCTTGACGGTCGCTTCCTCGTCGAGCATGGCGGCGACGATGTCTCCGTTCTCCGCAGTGAGCTGCGTGCGCACGACAACCCAGTCGCCATCGCAGATCGCCGCGTCGATCATCGACTCGCCGACGACCTTGAGCATGAACAGCTCGCCCTTGCCGACGAGCTGCCGAGGGAGCGGATAAACCTCTTCGACCTGCTGTTCGGCAGTGATCGGAATACCCGCGGCGATACGACCCACCAGCGGAACGAGCGCGACGTCGCCGTGAGGCGTCGGCGAATCGGTCGAAACCGAATCGCTCTTGGGAATGTCGATGAGAACTTCGAGCGCACGTGGGCGGTTGGGGTCTCGCCGGAGATAGCCGCTCAGCTCGAGTTGGTTGAGCTGGTGGGTGACGCTCGACAGCGACGCCAACCCGACGGCGTCACCGATCTCCCGCATGCTCGGCGGGTATCCCTGCTGGTTCACGGCTTCTGAAATGACTTCGAGAATCGCCAACTGTTTCTCGCTCAGCGATTTACGTCTCCGGGTTCCGCCACGCTCACTGGCCACGGTGTCTCACTTTCGTCAGGTCTTGCAGGTGCTTTCGGCCCCGGTTCGCCGTGTGTTCGACCCAATGTCAGTGGCTTCTTGTTCACTGTCAGTAGTCGCCGGTTCAGTTCGATGTTGACTATCGAAACTGTATCGAAGACTTCGTGCAGAACAAACACATGTTCGAGTGTGTCGGCAAATAATTCGGCACATTCGACTTGAACATTCGAACAATCGAATATATATTCGGAACATAGCTTCGTACCAGGTGCTCCCGGCCGAGCATCTGGTACGAAAACTCCTAGTAGGGGTAATCCCTGAGAGGCCACACCATGACCGCACTTCAGTTCGGCACCACGGCACCGTCGGCACGCGTCTCTTCGTCGACCGGTCAGTTCGAGACGCAGCGCGCTCACCTGCGGCTGACCCGCCGTGGTCGCCTCGTGCTTGCGGCGGTCGTGTCGCTTCCTCTCATCGCGGGCCTGGCGGCATTCGCCGTTCTCGGGGGCACCTCGGCCATCGCCACGGGCGACAGTTCAGCCGTCACCTACAGCTACGTCACGGTTCAGCCGGGCGAGAGCCTGTGGGCCATTGCGCAGCAGCTCGACCCGAAGGCCGATCCGCGTGAC
>JAODBB010000021.1 GCA_025463745.1 Subtercola sp. | reverse complement strand
GAAGCAAACCGGATTCGCGTCTAGGTGCACCAGTCGAGGTTCAGCTGTTCGAACCGTCGCGGCGGTGCTGCCGGAGGTCGGCGAGTCTCGTTCGCGACGTCGTCGCCGGCACCCAGGATCGATGATGTCGATCGAGCCAGGGGGGTGCCTTGATCTGGGGAGCGCCACCGTGCATTCGGATCTCCCAGCCGGAGTGCTCGATGGTTCGGTGATGGAACCAGCAGAGCAGGACGCCAATGTCAGTGTGCGTAGCGCCGCCCTCGGCGAAAGGCGTGGTGTGGTGGATCTCACACCACGACGCCGGCACTCGGCACCCCGGGATGATGCACCCTCCGTCGCGGAGAGTGATCGCACGACGCTGGCGGCCGTTGAAGCAGCGCTGTTCGGTGCCCAACTCAAGAATTCGGCCTGCGTCTGAAAGGACGATGCGCTGGGCACCCCCGGTGCAGATGAATTGGCGCACCGTGCGCTGCGACACAGGTACGTCACTTCCCTCGACCCAGCCGACGCCCGTTCCCGCCTCGAGATCTGACTGACGAACGCTGACTACGACGGCGGAGGAGGCGCCGCCGATGGTGGGAGTCTCGTCGCTTCGGCCCACGTGGTCGAGCATCGACAAGAACACGTCGTGCTGTTGCTGCGCGCGCGTGCGGGTGTCGACGATGCTGCCGTCTTCCGCGTTGCCGACAGTCTGGCCAGAATTTTCGGTCGGGCCAGAATCATCGGTCGGGTCAGAATTATCCGAATTATCGGCATCAGCGGCCGGAGCGGGGTCGCTGGCGGGAAAGGCCACCGGGCGTGAGACAGGCGAAAGGTACGCGTCGAAGATGCGCTGCAGGCGAGCAGCCGCCTCGGGCAGCAGAACGCCCGCCAGTGTCACCCCTGAAGACGTCGCACGACCGAGCGTGAGCGAGCGATGGCGCATTGCGCGCTCTTCGTCAGGTACGACACCGTCGGGATCGATCAGGGTTCGCCACACTGCTGCCTGGAGGCGCAGCTCGTCGGCGGTCGCGGCGACGGGGCATTCCGGGCTCGCACCGAGCGCGGCGTCGACGAGTTCTTCTTCGGCCGCAGCGACGGCATCGGCATCGGCGCGGAGCGATGGCAGAGACAACCCGCCCACGATCGCGCCGGCCGCGTCAAGACAAAGCCCGCCACTCTCGAGCGCAGCACCGACGACCGCGAACCGAGGGGGTACAGAAGCACCTGAGAACGACACTGTCGTACGCACGGCTTCGCCGACCCGCAAGAGCCTGCTCGCAGTGACAGAGGAAACCCGAGTGACCCGCTGCAGCAATTCTGACGCTGAACGGCAGCCCTTTCGAGCGCTCAACCGATCGGAGCCCAGCGCCGACCGCGATCGGTCGTGAATCTCGCCGGCAGCAACAACCTGAATCGCATCGCAAGCCTGAGCGACTTCGGCAACGGCGGCGGTCACTGCCAAGAGTTCGTCATCAGCCATCGATTCGGCACACAGACTCGCACGAAGACGTCGAAGCAGCGTCGCGGCTGCGTCGAGCTCGGCAACGAGATCATCGCCGGGAATGATGCTGTCGGCGAGCGCCTCGCTTTCGCCGATCGGGTCTGAATTGGTCATGGTCTATCTTCGCATATCTCTTCGACTAATTCTCATCTTTATGAGATTTTGATGTAATCTAAGTCGAACAAACATTCGAAGCGCAGGTGGATCGATCGAAGCCCAGCTGCGAAACCATCGGCGCAATCAGGGCAACAGCCCTACCTAACCATGATGTAATTGTGTACTGAGTCCAGAAAATTCCCACCACCACCACCATCACAACCACCACCACCGAAAGTCTCTCCCTTGCCTCGCCACACAGCACCGCGCAGCATTCCCACCACCAGCTCAAGCCCGACCAGCCGAAACCGCCCTCGAAACCACCGCTCGCCTTTCCGCCTCGCAGCAGCCACCGCGGCCACGGCCGCCCTGGCCCTCCTCCTCGCCGCCTGCACCACCGGACCCGCAACAAACGGGTCCAATGGCAGCAACGGCAGCACGGCGACCCCCGTCGCCGGCGGCACCCTCGTCTACGCGACCGGCGACGCAGAGCCCACCTGCCTCGACCCGCACGTCGGCGGCAACTACCCGCAGGCCCTGGTCGCGACGCAGTACCTCGAAGAACTCGTCTCGCGCGACAAGAGCGGCACGATCATCCCGTGGCTGGCCACCGCCTGGAAAGAGTCAGCCGACGGCCTGAGCTGGGATTTCACGCTCAAGCCCGGCGTCACGTTCACTGACGGCACCCCGTTCGACGCCGCCGCGGTCGCCGCGAACGTCGCCCACCTGCAGAATCCCGCGACCGGTTCGTCCACCGGCTACCTCGCCCTCGGCAAGGTCACCGGCGTCGAAGTCGTAGATGCCCGGACCGCCCGCTTCACCCTGAGTGCCCCCGACACCACCCTGCTCGACTCGCTCTCGCAGCCCTGGCTCGCGATGGAGTCGCCCACCGCGCTGGCCCGCAGCCAGGCCGACAATTGCAAGTCGCCCGTCGGCACCGGCCCGTTCATCGTGAAGCAGTGGAACAAGCAGCAGTCGATCACCCTCGTTCGTAACGACAACTACAACTCTCCGCCCGCCGATGCCGCCCACACCGGCCCGGCCTACCTCGATAGCATCGAGTGGCGTTTTCTGCCCGATTCGGCATCACGTTATGCCGCGCTGCAGGCGGGAACCGTCGATGTGATCGACAACGTGCAACCTGACACGATCATCCAGGCCCAGAAGAATCCGGCGCTGACCTACCTGAACGCGCCGCGGCCCGGCGCCTCGAACCGCATCGAACTCAATTCGAGCAAGGCCCCGTTCGACGACGCGAACGTGCGTGAGGCGTTCATTCGTTCGGCCGATGTGGATGATGCGGTGTCGAGCCTCTTCTTCGGCACTGCACAGCGTTCGTACTCACCGCTCTCGAGCGCCGAACCGCTCGCCTACTCCGAGCCGAGCGACTTCACCTATGACCAGGCCGCGGCCGCCAAGCTTCTCGACGCCGCCGGCTGGACCGACCGCACCCCAGACGGCTACCGCGAGAAGAACGGCCAGGTTCTCGAGCTCACCTTCCCGGTGAGCACGAACCAGTCGATTCCGGCCGAGCAGTCGGTGTTCGAACAGATCCAGGCCACCGCCAAGCAGGCCGGCTTCAAGATCGACCTCCAGCCGATGGATCTGTCGAGCTGGTACGCAGCGCTCGCCGCCGATCAGTACAACCTGGTCGATGCACCGTACACGAAAGTTGGGCCGGACGTTCTGCGAATCCTCTACGACTCCGCCGGCACCGTGCCTGCCCCGAGCGGGTATTTCGCCAACCTCTCGCAGCTGAAGAATCCGTCACTCGACGCGCTGCTCGAGACGGCAGCCGCCACCTCGGATGAGACCCAACGCGCCTCGCTCTACCAGCAGGCGCAGAAACTCATTCTCGACGGCTTCTACATTCTTCCGCTGTACGACCAGCAGAACGGCTACCTCGAGCAGTCGGTCGTGCACGGCCTGCGCGCGATGCCTACGGTATCGACGCCGACGATGTACGACGCCTGGGTGCAGCGCTGACGAGCGATGCGGGGAGCGACGCAGGGAGTGACGGCGATGCGGGGAGTGATGGCTGCGCCCGAGGCTGCGGTGCGGGGAGAATACCAATGCCTAGAACGCCGGAGCCGAGCACGCGGTGACCGGTGATCGAGCCTCCGCCGAGCCGGGCGCACCTGGGTCACTCCGCACCGCACCGCACCCCTTCACCCCGCACCCTTCCTGGCTGAGCCGCAACGCCCCGCTCCTGCGGTGGTTGGCCCTGCGGCTCCTCGGAGTCGTCTTCGTTCTGTGGGCCGTCTCGACGATCACCTTCTTCGCCATCCGGCTCATTCCCGGCGATCCCGCGCAGGCCATTCTCGGCGGGCCCGGTTCACAGGCCAGCGCGGATGCTCTGGCCGCCGCCCGTGCGGAATACGGCCTAGACCAGCCCCTCGTCATCCAGTACCTGAGTTTTCTCGGGCGCCTCGGCGTAGGCGATCTCGGCCAGTCGTACGCGCTGCATCAGTCCGTGGCGAGTGTCATCGCCGACAACCTGCTCTCGACCCTCACACTGGCTCTCGCAGCGCTCGTCGTCGCGGTGGTGATCGCGCTTGCACTAGCCGCGTGGTCCACGCGGAGCGGGAGGGCGGCCGCGGCCATCGGATCGACGCTCGAAGTCGTCGGGGCGGCCGTGCCGCACTTCTGGCTCGCCATTCTCGCCATCTTGTTGTTCAGCACCACGCTCGGGGTGCTCCCGCCGGTGAGCGTTCCGGGGCCCGTCGGGCTCGTGCTGCCCACCCTCGTGCTCGCGATTCCGCTGGCCGGGTTTCTCGGCCAAGTGATGCGGGAGGGGCTACTCGATTCGCTGTCGTCGCCATACGCCCTCTCCGCGAGGGCGAGAGGCGAGAGCGAGAGCGGAGTCTTCTGGCGGCACGCGCTCAAGGCCGCTGCTATTCCGGCGATCGGGCTCACCGGCTGGGCCTTCGGCTCGCTCATCAGCGGCGCGGTCGTGGTGGAGACCATCTTCGCCCGGGCGGGCCTGGGGCGGAGTCTGCTGGCGGCGGTGCAGGGGCGTGATGTTCCGCTGGTGGTGGGCATCGTGATCGTGGTGGCGCTGGTCTACATGATCGTGACGACGGTGACAGACCTGGCCGAGCGCATCATCGATCCGCGCATCGGGCGGCGTAACAAGGCGAGCGGTGGGCGCGCCGGGTCAACGGGCGGTGGGCGCCCCGGGCCAGCGAGCAGCGGCGGGCGGGCAGGCAGAAGCGACAGTCGCGGCAACCCGGCCCCTGCCGCGGGCCGCCCCGAGGTGACCCTATGATCTCGTCGCCTCTGCTGTCGGAGGGTGCCGCCTCCCGCGCAGAACTCGATCGTGCGCCTGGCCGCCGCCGGGCATCCGCTCGCCGCCGCGCGCTGCCCGCCACAGTGGTCATCGCCCTGATCGTGCTCGCCTTTCTGCTCGTGGCCGCCATCTGGCCTGATCTCATTGCGCCGGGCGATCCGCTGGCCATCCACCCGCGCGACGCGTTTCAGCCGCCCTCCGCCCAGCACCTGTTCGGCACCGACGAATCGGGCCGCGACATCTTCACGCGCGTGATCCACGGAACGCAGGCCTCCCTGCTCATCGGGGTCACGGCAACCGCCATCGGAATCGGCCTCGGTCTCGTCTTCGGCCTGCTCGCCGGGCTCGGACCTCGCTGGGTCGACTTCGGCACGACGCGGCTGCTCGAGGTGATGTTCGCGTTTCCCGGGCTGCTGCTGGCGCTGCTGTTCATCGTCATTTACGGGCCGGGCGTGGTGACGTCGACCATCGCTGTGGGGCTGTCGACGGCTCCGGGGTACGCGCGTCTCATTCGCAGCCAGACTCTGCAGGTTCGGGATGCGCCCTACCTCGAAGCGTCCCGCGTTCTCGGGCGCAGCAGCGTCTACCGGCTCACCCGGCACCTGCTGCCGAATGTTGCGGGAACGCTCTTCGTTCTTGCGACCCTCGGCGTAGGGCAGTCCATCGTGTGGGCGTCGGCGCTGAGCTATCTCGGGCTCGGTGCGGTGCCGCCGTCGCCGGAGTGGGGCGCGATGCTCTCGGCGGGGCGTACGTACATCACGTCGTTCTGGTGGATGACCTTCTTTCCCGGCCTGTTCATCGTGCTGAGCGCGGGGGCGACGACATTGCTCGGGCGCGGCTTGCAGCAGCGGAAGCGCGCGTCGTGAGCGGCGCGACGGGGGCCGGCGGCGGCGCGATGGGTTCTGCCGGCGGCCCGGAGGAAACTGCCGCACCGTTGCTCGACGTGCGCGAACTGACGATCCGTTTCGGTCGCAGCGCGCCGGTCGTCGACGGCATCTCGTTCGAGATCGCGCCCGGCGAGTGCCTGGGCCTCGTGGGCGAATCGGGTTCGGGTAAGAGCGTCACCTCGCGCGCGCTGCTCGGTCTCGTCGGTGCCGGCTCTCACGTCGAGGCGGCCCTCATGGCTTTCGCTTCACCCGCCGAGCCGCGGATTCGGGCGGGTGAAGATCACCACGACCGCCCCGAACCCGCAGCCCGCCCAGGCGGCTCCGCCTCTCACGCGGCCGAGCTGCGAGTTTCGGCGAGTGACACGGAAGACAACCCGCACGAAACCGAATCCGGCGCAGACCGGGGCAGGGGAAGTGGCTCGGGCGGCGCAGGCCTCGCCGGGGACGCACGCCCAAGCACGAGCGGCAGCGCGGGAAGCAGCGGCACGAGCGTGCTCGACCTGCGCGGGCTCGGCGCCCGGGCATGGCGGCAGGTGCGCGGAGGCCAGATCGGGTACGTGCCGCAGGCAGCCCTCGTGGGGCTCGACCCGCTGCGAGCAGTCGGCCGCGAGATCGACGACGTGCTACGGCTGCACTCCCGTCTCACCCCGGCCGAGCGCCGCGCCCACGTGCGCGAGCTGCTCGCCACGGCAGGTGTTCCCGAACCCGAACTCCGCGCCGTACAACGCCCCTTCGAGCTCTCGGGGGGTCTGCGCCAACGAGCGCTCATCGCCGCCGCGATCGCCGGCAGCCCCAGCCTGCTCATCGCCGACGAACCCACAACGGCGTTGGATGCGACGGTGCAGGCGGGCATCCTGACCCTCCTCGAGCGACTGCGCGACTCCGGAACCGCCATTCTGCTCATCAGCCACGACCTCGCGGTGGTGAGCCGGCTCGCGAACCGCGTGGCAGTGCTGCGCAACGGCCGGATCGTCGAGACCGGCCCCACCCGACAGATTCTGGATGCCCCACAGCACCCCTACACCCGTGAACTCGTGGCGGCGGTGCCCACGAGCCGCCCCCGGGGGTCGCTGCTGGCGGGGTCCGCCACCCCAGCGCAATCGTCGTCGCCCGCGCCCACCCCGGCACTGATGCTCCCCGATCGAGCCGCGACTTCGGGCCGGTCACAGCCGCCGACACGGGCCACAACGCGCAGCTCGACGACGACGCGGGCGCCCGGCTCCGATCGAGAACCGGGTTCGAGCGAGTCGGCAGCGCCAGTACCCGCCGCAACTCGCAGCTCGATGCCGGGATCGGGCGACCTCGGGGGCCGCAACGCGATGCCGGGCGAAGGCACAGAGGGAGGTGCAGGCACAGGCACAGGCACAGGCACAAGCACGACCGTGCTCGAGGCCACCGGCCTCGGTAAGTGGTTCGGCGCCCGGGCGGCCGTCGACGGCGTCAGTTTCACGCTGGAACGCGGTCGCACGCTGGGGCTCGTGGGCGAGTCGGGCTCGGGCAAAACGACGGTGGCGCGACTCGTTCTCGCGCTGACCGAGCCCGACGAAGGTGAGGTGCGACTGCTCGGCGAACCCTGGAGCACACTGCACGAACGTGAGCGCCGCCCCCTGCGCCCCCGAATCGGCGCCATCTACCAAGACGCCCTCAGCTCGTTCGACCCGCGGTTGACGGTGGGGCAGATACTCTCCGATGCGAAGAGCGCCGGCCGGTCATCCCGAACCGACGTTGCAGACCTCTTGGAGCGGGTCGGGCTGGCCGCATCGGTCGCCGCGCAACGCCCCCGGTTTCTCTCGGGCGGCCAGCAGCAACGCGTGGCAATCGCCCGCGCGCTGGCACCGCGACCCGACATTCTCATCTGCGACGAGCCGGTGTCGAGCCTCGATGTTTCGGTTCAGGCCCGCATTCTCGATCTGCTGGATGCCCTGCAACACGATCTCGGCGTCGCCTACCTCTTCATCACCCACGACCTCGGTGTGGCGCGGCACATGAGCGACGATCTTTTGGTCATGCGGGATGGCCACGTGGTGGAATCGGGCCCGACCGAGGCCGTTTTCGCCGCGCCGAAAGAGGAGTACACGCGGCAGCTGCTCGCTGCTGCTCCCCGCCTCGGTGCATACTCTCCGGTGCCTCGCAGCCGGCTGCAGTAGCATCCAGAGGTCGACAGGAATTCAATGGGCACAGACGCTGTGGGCACAGACCCTGCAGGCACGGTCGCTGCACGTACAGACCCTGCAGGCACGGTCGCTGCGCGTACAGACCCTGCAGGAACAGTCGCGGCAGGATTCGCCGCGTTGGCCGAACTCGCGCGCACGTTCGCCGGTTCGCCCGCGGGTGACGCGGTGCTCGAGGCGGTCACCCGGCTGGGCGAAGAGCTCGAGCGCGGCGCCGAACTGGCGAGCGACTCCGACGCCGACGCCCGCACACAGGGTGGCTTCGGCGACGACTCCGAACCAGGCCGCAGCGACCGCGGTCAGGGCACCACTAGCGGCCACCCCAACCACCGCGACACTGCAACCGACGGCCGCTCCGGCCACCTCGGCTACCACGACACCGCCACACCCACGGAGCCGCTGCCGTTCGAAATCCACTCCCCCACTGGCCTCTCCCTCACCGCTCTCGCGCAACGCTTCGCCGCTGAGCATCCGGGCCTCGCCGTCACTGTCGTCGAATCCGAGTTCGCCACCCCACACCTTCGCGCAGGCACCGCGGCCGTCGCCCTGGTGCGGTTGCCCGCTTTTCTGAACGGACTGCAGGCGACCCCTGTTCTCACGGAACCGTTCGTCGTGGCGGTCGCCGCGGATGACCGGCTCGCCAGCCGCGAGAGCGTCGACGTCAGCGAGCTCGCCGACCGGCATCTGCTGCACAACCCCGACGAAGTGCCGGAGTGGCGCGACGTCGCGACCGAGTTGCTCGGGCTCACCATCCGCACCTCGCAGAGTTTCGCGCTCGGCCCCTTGGCGACGCTCGACGAACAGCTCGCACACGTCGCGGCGGGCGATGGAATCATCATCGTTCCCCGGTCGCGGGCGGCCTCACGGGAGCGCGCCGACGTGGCCCTCGTGGTGGTGGCCGATATCCCGGTCCACACCGTGGTGCTTGCCCACCGGTCCGAAACCGCCGCGCCCGATCCGACGGCGACCGGCTCACCGACCACAGGCTCACCGACCACGCGCTCTGCAACGAAGCGCTCTGCGACGGCTGACTTCGCGCGGCTCGCGGCGTCGGCCTTCGCCTCCTGATCCGCATCCACCGCCGGCTTCGGGCCATGCCCCCACGCCCTCCCGCGCGCCGCCACGCGCTTCTGGCCACGCCGCCCCGCCGCCCCGCGCTTCTGGCCACGCCACCGCACCTCCGTGCCTGTCGGGCCACGCACCCCACGCCGTCCCTCGTACCCCGGCGCGCAGCGAGCCACGCCCGCCTCGACACGCCGCGCGCCACCAAGCCGGGGTTGCGCAAAAGCACCTTCCCGACGCCTTTGAGGTGCTTTTGCGCAACTCCCGTTTTCGACACGCCGTTCTGGGGCGGGTCGGCCAGGTCGGCCGGTCGGCCGGTCGGGTCCGCCAGGTCGGGTCAGCTCGCCCGGTCGGCCTCACCCCATCCGCTGCAGCGTCGGCGCCACGTTGAAGTTGTCGCGAAACACGTTCTCGGGGTCATACTCGGCCTTCAGCTGCCGCAGTCGCTCCAGCGTCGCCGGCGGAAACGCCTCCTCGAGCCGCCCTGCCCGAAGATCGGTTTCGAAACTCAGGTAGAGGCCGTCGAAGTGGTGAAAGAGGTCGTCCCACAGTGCGTTCAGCCGGTCGGGGTGCGAGCCGAAGACCACCACGGAGAAGTTGGCCGACCGGTTGGCGTAGGCCGTGGCATCCGGAGCCACATCGGCCACCGCTCCACCCACCGAGCGGATCTGAAAGTAGTACACCTCGCCGCTCTGCAGCAGGGCCGAGGCGGCGGCCGCGAATTCCGGGGTGATGTGCCCGATGAGTCCCGACCGCGCCAACGGCTCGCCCTTCGCGTCGTGATCCCCGCCCTGCACATTGGCCATCAGCGCCGAATAGGGCATCAGCTGCACCGACTGCTGCAGCAGCGGCGCCGTCTCAGCAAGAGGCTGGAGGCGCGAAATGATCGTGTCAGGGTCGTCTGAGTCGACCACTGAGAGCACCTGCGCCACGTGCGGCTGACCGGCCCGGGGCGCGCCCATGATGAGAAAACTCGACAGGTCGCGCGGCGAGTTCTCGACGATGCTGCCCCAACTCTCGAGAAACCCCGCAGTGTCGCTCGCATCGAAGGCGAACTGCGCCCAGCCGATATCGCCGACCTCGTCGACCTCGAACTCGAACGACGTCACGATTCCGAAATTGGCCCCGGCCCCGCGAACACCCCAGAAGAGATGTGGATGCTCGTCGGCAGACACCCGCACGCTCGACCCATCGGCCAGCACCATCTCGGCCGCGCGCAGGTGGTCGATGGTCAGACCATGTTCGCGCACCAGCCAGCCGATGCCGCCGGCCGTGGCGAGTCCGCCGACACCCACTCCGCCGTAGTCGCCCGAGCTCAGCGCCCAACCGTGTTCGCCGAGGGCTGCGGCCACGTCCATCCATCGCGCCCCCGGGCCGATGCGCACCCGCCTCGTCGCCTCGTCGAGCACCTCGATGGTATTGAGCTCGTGCAGGTCGATCACGATGCCGCCGTCGTTGGTGGAGCGCCCGCTGATTCCGTGGCCGCCACTGCGCACCGCCAGAGGTACGCTTTGGGCGCGGGCGAAGGCCAGGGCATCCGGTACTTGCGCGGCGTCGGTGAGACGCAGCACCAGCCCAGGCGCGCCGCCGCGAAGGTACGTCGAGCGCACCTTCGTGTAAGCCACGTCACCGGGCTCGATGGCCGTTTCGGCGATCGACACAGGCAGACCGTCGTAGTCGATACCAGCGCGGCGCTTGGCGCGAGCCGATGCAGCCCGCACGCGTGTCTGCGTCGGTATGAGGCCAGTGGATGCCCGTTCCGCCGCCACCGCCTCCCGCAGTGCGGGCATCACCTCTTCGGCGAACCGCTGCAGCACCCCGGGGTCGTCTGCTGCGACGATGAAGGTCGAGATGCCGTTCTCGAGCGCCAGCGGCAGCAGGTCTTCGACCCAATCATCGCTCGTGCCCGAGAGCGTCTGCGGAGTGCCGCCGGCGGCACCCGCACTCCGTTCCCGCGTCGCGCTGAACGACCCGCTGATGTTCAGCAGACGCCGGATCTCGCGCGGGTCACGCCCCGCCCCGGCCGCCGCCTCGTCTATGACTGCGTTGCCTGCCGCCAAGTCTCCGGCCTTCAGGTACGCCAGCGAAGGCAGCCACCCCTCGGCTTTGCGCCCGGTGAGCCGCAGCATGCGCGGCTTGTACGCGCCCAGCCAGATGGGCATTTCGTGACTGAGCGCCGGGCCGCGCTTGGCGCCGTGAACCCCGTAATACTGGCCCTCGACGATGAGCGGGGCACGATCATCCGTCGCCCAGATGCCTCTGATCACGTCGATCGCTTCAGAGAGCGCATCCACAGCCTGACCGGGAGTGAGGCGGCGGCCGCCCATCGCTTCGATCGCATCCCAGAAGCCCCCGGCCCCGAGGCCCAGCTCGAAGCGGCCACCCGAGAGCAGGTCGAGGCTTGCGGCGGCGCGCGCAGTCACCGCCGGTGGGCGCAGCGGCAGGTTGAGCACGTTCGGGGCGACGTGGATGCGCGTGGTCTGGGCGGCGACCCAGGTCATCAGCGTCCACGTGTCGAGAAAGCTGGGCTGGTACGGGTGGTCTTGAAAGGTGACCAGGTCGTAACCGAATTGTTCGCTGAGCTGTGCAAGTTCGACGGCGGCGTGCGGCGGACGATTGGTGGGCGTGATGAAGGTGCCGAAGGTGAGCGGCAATCCGTAATCGGGCATGGTTCAACACTGCACCTGCTCGTGTCGAGGCGCAATGGAACGATTAGTGACTTACGATAGGTAAGTGAACAAGATCATTCATCTCATCAACGACGCAGATTGCCGGCTGTTTCAGCAGTCGCTCGAGCTCGTGGGCAAACGCTGGAGTTCAGCCATTCTGCTCGCCATCGCCAACGGCGAAACCCGCTTCGGCGAGATCATCGCCTCGGTACCTGGCCTCTCCGACCGATTGCTCTCGGTGCGATTGAAAGAACTCGAGCACGCCGGGCTCATCGAACGCAAGGTGATCGCCTCCACTCCCGTACAGGTGCGTTACGGCTTAACCGAGCGCGGAATCGACCTCATCTCCTCGCTGCAGCCGCTCGTCGACTACGGGCACCGCTGGGAGGATTAGGCAGTCTGGAGCATCGGCCAGCGGGAGGATCGGCCGGCGGGAGGATCGGCCGGCTGGAGAGGGTGGGCTCGTCACGCAGCCCTCGCGTTACGACTCGCTCTGCGCCGCGCCCTACCGCTCGCGCTAAGACTCGCCTTACGACTCGCCGCCGACGGGCGGTTCGCCTACGAACTCGTGAGCTTCACGCGCCAATTCGGGCCACAACTGCAGGTCGCTGACCCGCACCCAGTCGCGCGACGAGCGCCCGTCGACCTTGAACGAGTACGCGACCCCCCGTTTCTTGAGGTCGGATGCCCGTGGCTTGGGCACCTCGACAACCAGATCGTCTCCCTGCCGAAACGCAAACAGAGTGCCGTGCACGAGCAGCCCCTCGTCGGTGCTCGTCACACCCTCTTCGTCGCTCATGATCGCTGTGAGATCTCGCCAGGCCTCGCCGGCCGTTTCGTATGCCATGAGTGCAGTTTAACCGGCGGTGGCGCACCTGCGTCAGTGCCGCCCAGCGTCAGTGCCGCCCAGCGTCAGATTCCCACCTCGTGAGTCGGCTGCGCCGTATTGTGGCGGGCACACACCTGCCTCAATACGGCGCAGGCGACTCACTCGTCGCGTCAGTGGCACGTCACGTCGCGTGAGTGCCGCGTCTCGTCGCGTCAGTGGCACGTCGAGTGGCACGTCTCGCGAGTGGCACGTCTCGCGAGTGGCACGTCGAGTGAGTGGCGCCCCTCGAACACCGCGCCGCGTCAGTTGTCGCCGTTGTTCGTCACCGTGACGGTCTTGCTTGCGGTCGAGCCGTCAGAGCCGACGACCGTCAGCGTGTAGGTGTGCGTGTCGTAGCACTCGTAGTCGAGGTCGGAGAGGCTGCCCGAATCGGGCGTCACCGATTCGTACGGCTCGGCCTGCGCATCATCGGTGTCGACGCCGATGTACGCCTTCGCTCCGCCCGTGCTGCTCCACGTGATCGCGAGGGGCGTGCTGTTGAACGGCGGCGCACCCGGGCCACCGGTGGAACACGTGACGGTCGTGGGCGTAACGGAGTACGACGTGATCACGGGCTTTGTGACCGTCGCGGTCGTCGGCTGCGAGGTGGATTTTGAACCGCTGGTACCGCCCGTACCACTTGTCGAGGTGGGCGTCGGGGTGGGGGTGGACGTTCTCGTCGGGGTGGGCAGCGTGGCGCCGGCCGTGGGCGTGACAGTCGCGACTGCATTCGCGTTCTTCGAGTTCGACTGAGCGAACAGCACGATGACCACAACGAGCAGAATGATGATCACGGCCGCGAGCGCGATGAGCACCCACATCATGGCGCGCCCCTTCTTCGGCTCGCCCGCTCCCCCAGCCCCCGCTGGGCCGTCAGGCCCTCCAGGGCCTCCAGGCACTCCAGTGCCATCCGGGCCCCCGGGTACGGCCGGCCCACCAGGCACCGCCGCCCGCCCATCCGCCCCACTCGTCGGAATGAACTCTGTGGGATCTTGGTCACTCATGACTGCTCCTCAGTTCTTGCGCCCACTGTGCCATAATCCGCGCTGAAATCAAACCGACGCGCGAGAACCGGGTGCAAAAACGACCATGTCGCTCGCCGCTTTGCTCTCTCCGTGGCTCGACACGACCCTGAGCGCCCGCCGCGCCCCCGACCGAACGCATCGCGCCCTGCGCCGAGCGCACCCGAACTGCACCCCATCCGTTTTGCGCAGAAGCACACTTCGCCGCCGGTTAGCGTGCTTCTGCGCAAAACGCACGCCTTAGAGATACCGGATACGCGGGTCAGGCGCGGGTTGCCGGTGCCCAACCGTGCTCGCCGAGCATCCGCCACACCGTCTGCGTGAGGTCGGGGTAGGCCAGCGCGATCTGCCTCAGTACCCGGTATTCCCGGGCTGCGGATGCCCGCTGGCGCCCATTCGACTCGATAGCCTCGGCCCGCAGCAGATACACCACGAGTTCGTCGAGGCTCGGCAACTCCTCCATGAACGCCCACGGGTCTTCGCCCATCAGCAGGCGATCATGGATGACCGTGTCGAGCTCTTGGCGAGCCTCTGCTCGCAGCCCCTCGAGGCTCGCCCGGGTGCGGGGTCTGCTCTCGTTTTCGCTCACCCTTTAAGCCTAAACACTATTTTCGTGAGCGATTTGCACCCACGAGCGCCGTGTCGGCCGGCGCGAACCCGCGCCCGAGCCCGCGCCCAATGAAACGTCGACCCGGAGATTCGGCGCCCCAGGGCAGCGGATGCACCGATCCGAACACGCCAGACCGCCGCGCGGGCCGGGTAGCGTTTAGCCATGCCCGAACGAACTGCCGACTTCACTCTCGAGACCGTCGCCTGGACCGATCCGCGCGCCATCAGACTGCGCGAGGTGATGGACGAAGAGATGCACGACCGCTACGCGACCCGGATGCCCGCGGACGACATCGAGCGCAACAACGCCCTGATGGCGGCACTCTCGGTCGACCCGGCCGATGTCGCGGCCACCGTTGTGGCCCTCGATTCCGACGGCACTCCACTCGGCCATGCGGCCCTGCGTCTGCTGCGCGGCGAATGGGAGGTCAAACGCGTCGTCGTCACCACTGCGGCCCGCGGCAGGGGCGTCGCCACCGCGATCATGGCCGAGCTCGCCCGCATCGCAGAGGCGGCCGGAGCATCCCGGCTCATTCTGCAGACCGGCGACCGGCAGCCCGAAGCGGTCGCTCTCTACGAGAAGATCGGCTACAGCCGCATCCCGATCTACGAACCCTACGTCGAAGCTATTCCGTTCTCGATCTGCTTCGAGAAGGTGCTGCGGCCCGCCGCCTGACCTGCACCGAGGCGCGGCCGGCGCAGCCCCTACACGAACGCCGCGAACCCCGTGATCGCACGCCCCACGATGAGCGTGTTCATTTCGCGGGTGCCCTCGAACGAGTAGATCGCCTCGGCGTCGGCGAACGGCTTGGCAACGCCGTAGTCGAGCACGATACCGTTTCCGCCCATGGCCTCACGAGCCCACGCGACCGTTTCGCGCGCCCGGCTCGACACGAAGGCTTTGGCCAGAGCAGAGTGTTCGTCACGCTGCACGCCGGCATCGAGCATCCGCGATACCTGAACGCACATCGCCAGGCTCGCGGTGATGTTGCCAAGGCTCTTCACGAGCAGGTCTTGAACCAATTGATGGGCACCGATCGGCTTGCCGAACTGCTCACGCTCCCTCGTGTACGCGACGGCCGCCTCGTACGCGGCGATCGCATTGCCCACAGCGAGCCAGCCGACGCCGGCGCGGGTCTGTCGCAGCACGATCGCCGTGTCGGCGAACGACCGGATGTTCGCCAGCCGGTTCTCGTCGGGCACCTGCACCTCGACCAGCTCGATGTCGGCGTTCTGAATGAGCCGAAAGCTCTGTTTGCCCTCGATTTTCGTGGCGGTGAAGCCAGGCGTCGAGGTCGGCACGATGAATCCCTTCACGTGGCCGTCGGCCGTGTCGCGCGCCCAGACGATGACGATGTCGGCGAAGGTGCCGTTGCCGATCCAGCGTTTGGCGCCGTTCAGCACCCAGGTGTCGCCCTGCCGGGTGGCTTCGGTGCGGAGGCCCCGCGCGGCATCCGAACCCGAAAGGGGCTCGGTGAGGCCGAACGCGCCGATCACCTCACCGGTCGCCATGCGGGGCAACCACAATGCGCGCTGGTCAGGCGATCCGCCGACGCCGATCGAGCCCATGGCCAGACCGCTCTGCACGGCAGCGAAGCCGCACACCGACGAATCGACGCGGGCCATCTCGAGCGCACACCAGCCCTGGTACACGGCACTCGATTCGAACTGCCTGCTCTCCTCCCACTCGGGGCCGAACAGGCCAAGAGCGGCGATACCCGGAATGATGTGATGCGGAAATTCGGCGCGAGCCCAGTAGTCATTGGCAATTGGACGCACTTCAGACTCGAAAAACTCGCGTATGTCAGCGATCGATTCGTTCTCGCGATCGGTCAATTCGGCCTGAAATCCGTAGAAATCGCTCTCGAGTGCGCGCATGCTTCAGCTTTACACCCCGAATCGGAGTTCGCGAAAGTGCGTGTACACCCTTGTGCGAGGCGTCGCGGGGTCGCACACTGATCAGCACAGACACGCAACAACGGCGTTACAGCGGCGTTCTGGTGCGTGATCGCGCGGCGAATGGAGGCCCGCAATGACCAGGCACGTTCGTGTTGCGATCATTGGCACCGGGTTCGCCGGCATCGGCATGGCCTGCCAATTGGTGCTGCACGGCATCGACGACTTTCTCCTCGTGGAGCGCGCGAACGAGGTGGGCGGTACCTGGCGTGACAACACGTATCCGGGAGCCGCCTGCGACATTCGCAGCGACCTCTACTCGTTCTCGTTCGCACCGAACCCCGATTGGGAACACAGCTACGGCCGCCAGCCCGAGATACTCGACTATCTCCGTCGCGTTGCGACCGCCTATGAGCTGTACGACCGTCTGCTCTTCGGCGCCAAGCTGGAGCGCGCGGAGTGGGTCGACGATTCGGCGCACTGGCTCATCACAACGAGCCGCGAGACGTTCACCGCGAGCGTTCTCGTCTCGGGCGCCGGGCCTCTCATCGACCCGGTGTGGCCGCGCATCCCAGGCCTCGACACATTCGGCGGCCCAGCCTTTCATTCGGCGCACTGGAATCACCACATCGAGCTCGCCGGCAAACGAGTCGGCGTGATCGGCACGGGTGCGTCGGCCATCCAGTTCGTGCCCGAACTGCAGAAGACCGCTGCCCAGGTCACGGTGTTTCAACGTTCGGCGCCGTGGATCGTGCCGCGCGCCGACCACCCGACCTCGGCCGTGCGCCGGCAGCTCTTCCGTCGCGTTCCGGCACTGCAGCAGGCCTCGCGCCGCCTGTTGTTCGCTCGCGCAGAGTCACGGTTCGCCGGCTTTCGCAGCCGCCCGGTCGGGGCCGCGTTCCAGGCGTTCGCGGCGCGCTACCTGCGTTCGCAAGTTGCCGACCCTGAATTGCGAGCCGCTCTCACGCCCGATTTTCGCATCGGCTGCAAGCGCATCCTCATTTCGTCTGAGTACTATCACGCGCTCAGCGAGCCCAACGTCGAACTCGCCTCGTCGCGCATCGAGCGCGTCGAGGGTGACGACGTCGTCACCGCCGATGGCACCCACCGCACGTTCGACATTCTGATCGCGGCCACCGGATTCAACGCGACCCACCCTCCGGTGTCGAGCCTCATCGTCGGTCGCTACGGCGAGTCGCTCGCCGATGTCTGGCAGCCGCACATGAGCGCGCTTCGCGGCACCACGGTGAGCGACTTTCCGAACCTCTTTCTGCTGCTCGGGCCGAATACCGTTCTCGGCCACAACAGCATGGTCTACATCATCGAATCGCAGATCGACTACGTGATGCAGGCCCTCGCCGGCATGTCCCGGCTGGGTGCCACGGCCATCGAGCCGACTCCGGATGCTCAGGCCAGCTACAACCGAACCGTTCAGTCAACCCTCCGAGGCTCCGTGTGGTCGACCGGAGGCTGCACGAGCTATTACGTCGACGACGACGGCCGCAACACGATCATCTGGCCGCACCGCGCATCGGCCTTCCGCCGCGCGGTACACACCTTCGACCCTTCGGAGTACGACATAGTCGTCTCATGACGCCCCCCTCTCTCCGGTCTGCCGGGCATCGCACCGCCGACCTGGCCCAGATCGGGGATCTGACACAAACGAGCATCATCAGCACCAAGCCGTAATTCCGCGAATTCTTGCACGACGTGCACGTTTTCTATATAGTTGCTATACAACAACTATTTTTGGTGCTCAACGGCGAGGCCTGTAACGGAGGAATCGTGGCTGAAAAGGCTACTCGCGAGCGCGGCGCATTGTTCAGCAAAGACCACCCCAAGTACAAGTGGATCGCGCTCAGCAACACAACGCTCGGCATGCTGATGGTCACCGTCAACAGTTCGATCGTGCTCATTTCACTGCCGGCCATCTTCAAGGGCATCCAGTTGAACCCGCTCGAGCCGGGCAACGTGAGCTATCTGCTCTGGATGCTCATGGGATTCATTCTCGTCACCGCCGTTCTGGTGATGACGTTCGGCCGGCTCGGCGACATCTACGGTCGCGTGAAGATCTACAACTACGGGTTCGTCATCTTCACGATCGCCGCGATCGCCTTGGTCTTCGACCCCTTCCTTTCGGGCCAAGGGGCGCTCTGGCTGATCGGCTGGCGCGTGGTTCAGGCCGTGGGCGGCGCGATGATCTTCGCCAACTCCACTGCCATTCTCACCGACGCCTTCCCCGCCAACAAGCGCGGTATGGCCATCGGCATCAACCAGATCGCGGCCATTGCCGGGTCATTCCTCGGTCTGCTGATCGGCGGGGTTCTGGCCGAAATCGATTGGCACGCCATCTTCGTCGTGAGCGTTCCCTTCGGCATTCTGGGTACGATCTGGTCGTTCAAGTCGCTTCATGAAGTGGGCACACGCAACCCGGGCAAGGTCGACATACCGGGCAACGTTCTGTTCGCTGTCGGCCTCATTTCACTACTGACCGGCATCACCTACGGAATTCAGCCCTACGGCGACAGTTCGACGGGCTGGCTCAACCCGTGGGTGCTCGGTTCGATCATCGGCGGTATCGCGCTCCTCGTCGTCTTCGTCATCGTGGAGCTTCACCACAAAGACCCGCTCTTCAACGTTCGACTGTTCGCCATCAAGGCCTTCGCCTGGGGAAACCTCGCCGGTCTGATGGCCGCCATCAGCCGCGGTGGCCTGCAGTTCATGCTGATCATCTGGTTGCAGGGCATCTGGCTGCCACTGCACGGCTACTCGTACGAGAGCACCCCGCTCTGGGCCGGCATCTATCTGCTGCCGCTGACGATCGGCTTCCTGGTCTCAGGCCCGATCTCGGGCATCCTGAGCGACAAATTCGGCGCACGCACGTTCGCCGTGGGCGGCCTGTTGCTCGTGGCGGCGACCTTCATCGCATTGCTGCTGATTCCGGTGAATTTCGATTACGGCATCTTCGCCGTGCTCACGTTCTTGAACGGCGTCGGATCGGGGATGTTCGCCGCCCCGAACCGCACCGCGATCATGAACAGCGTTCCGGCCAATCAACGCGGCGCCGCATCGGGTATGACAGGCACGTTCCAGAACGCGGGCAACTCGCTCTCGATCGGCATCTTCTTCTCACTCATGATCGCCGGGCTCGCCAACACACTGCCGAATGCCATGTTCTCGGGGCTCACGACGCACGGAATCTCGACCACAGTCGCCAATCAGATCGCCGCGACGCCCCCCGTGGGCAGCCTGTTCGCCGCGTTCCTCGGGTACAACCCGATCGAATCCATTCTGGGGCCGACCGGCGTGCTGAACTCGCTGTCTGCCGCGAACTCGTCGGCACTCACCGGGCAGACGTTCTTTCCCCAGTTGATCTCCGATCCGTTCCACTCGGGGCTGATCATCGTGTTCACCGCCGCGGCCATTCTGTCGCTGATCGGCGCGGTCGCGTCGTTCTTCGCGGGTGGCAAGTACATGCACACCGAGACGCCGATCGAGCAGCCGCAGCCGCAAGACCTGGCCGCCGAACTCAGCGACGTGTAAGGAGCAACGCATTCAGCACGTCTCACCCCCCGTGGGCCCTCACTGCGACTTCGGCCACCAGCCGATCGCAGTAAGGGCCCACTTCCTTTTCTGCACGCAGTTGCAGGCACGCCTGGGGGGGCAAACAACGCTGGCCTATCTTTCGCGCCGCACGCTGAGTCATGCTGCGCAACGGAGCATGAGAAGATGAGCATTCTGATCAACTGAAGCACCAGGCCTAGAGCAAGGAGTAATCATCATGAACTCTCGCCGCACGGCCGACCAGGTCGACGCAGCGTTGCTGCTCGAACTGATCGCGACTCCGGATGCCACCACCGTCGCCCTGGCCGAGAAGACCGGCCTCGCCCGTAACACGGTGCGCTCCCGGCAGACGCGCTACGAAGAAGAGAAGTCGCTGCGCTCGTTCGACCGCCGCATCGATCCGGCCTTTCTCGGCTATCCGCTGCGGGCGTTCGTCGTGACGAAGGTGACCCAGCGCAAACTGGCCGAGGTGGGGGCGACGCTCAGCCAGATTCCGGAGGTGCTCGAGGTGCAAGGCCTCTCGGGGGTGGCCGACCTGCTCATTCAGGTTGCGGCGCGCGACGCCGACGATCTGTACCGCATCGCCGGCGCCATCCTGAACATCGACGGCGTGAAGCGCACCAACACCGGTCTCGTGATGCGCGACCTCGTGTCGTACCGCATCACACCGCTCGTGGAGCGCGTCGCCGCCTCCGCCCGTTCACGCTGACCGCCTGCCGCTGCCCACGCCCGCAACACGACAACGGTCGGAGCAGAGGGGATGCGGAACCATATGAGGCCGCAGTTCGGCTGTGCTCCGACCGTTGTGAGGTCAGGCGCGGTCAGGATGCGCGCCGGTGCGCTCAGGACTCGCTCAAGCGCGTTCAGTATCCGCTCAGGCGGCGCTCGACGACGGTCAAGCGCGCTCGGCGAGCTCCACCGGGTGCCGCTCGTCTGGCCCGTTGTAGACGCTCAGCGGACGGATCAGCGCGTTCGAGGCGAGCTGCTCCATGACGTGCGCCGTCCAGCCCGTGATGCGGCTCGCCACGAAGAGCGGCGTGAACATCTCGGTGTCGTAGCCGATCAGATGATAGGCCGGGCCAGACGGGTAGTCGAGGTTCGGCTGGATGGCCTTGCGCGACTGCATGGCGTCGTCGAGGGCGACGTAGAGGTCGAGCAGCGGCTGTGCGTCGTATTCCACGATGAGCGTGTCGAGCGCCTTCTTCATTGTGGGCACCCGCGAGTCGCCGTTCTTGTACACCCGGTGCCCGAAGCCCATGATCTTGCGCTTCTCGGCGAGCGCCGTCTCCAGCCACGCCTCGGCCTTGTCGGCCGTGCCGATCTCGTCGAAGATGTGCATGACCGCCTCGTTGGCTCCGCCGTGCAGCGGGCCCTTGAGCGCGCCGATCGCGGCGACAACGGCCGAATACAGGTCAGCGAGGGTGCTGGTCACGACGCGTGCTGTGAACGTCGAGGCGTTGAACGAGTGCTCGGCGTACAAGATCATCGACACATCGAACGCGTCGACCACCACATCGGAAGGCACCTCGCCGAACGTCATGTTCAAGAAGTTCGCCGAGTATCCGAGATCGTCGCGCGGCGCCACCACGTCTTGGCCGCGGCGGCGGCGTTGATCGTACGACACGATGGCCGGAAGCTTGGCGAGCAGCGTGATCGACTTCGCGAGATTCGACTCGGGCGATGAGTCGGCCGTGCTCGGGTCGAGCGCGCCGATCACGCTGACGGCCGTTCGAACGACGTCCATCGGATGCGCCGTGAGGGGCAGATCGTCGATGACACGTTTGACCGGCGCGTCCAATGTTCGCTGCGAACGCTCCTCGGCCGTGAACGCCGTGAGCTGGGCGGCGTCGGGCAGTTCACCGTGCCAGAGAAGGTAGGCGACCTCTTCGAACGAGCAGGTCGCGGCCAGCTCCTGAACGGGATAGCCGCGGTAGAGCAGCGAGTTGGTCTCGGGGTTGACCTTCGACACGGCCGTGTAGTCGACGACCACGCCGGCGAGGCCCTTGTAGATCTTCACTTCTTCGGTGCCAGTAGAACCGGTGCCGGTCGAAGCGGTGCTGGTGGAATCGGTGGTGCTCATGTTCACTCCCTCGTGAGGTGTCTCTGGGTGCGGCCGGCCTGCCGGGCCATGACTCGGTGTGGAGGCATGATCCGGTTTAGCACGGCCAGATGTTTTGTGGGTTAACGCGCGATGGGTACGTCGAAATTGAATACCGACGTGTCGAAGGCGTTGTAGGCCGAGTAGTCGAGCAGTTCGTAGAGCCGGGCACGCGTCTGCATGTTCGGCACCTCGTTCACCAGCGACCCTTCGCGGATGATCGTGTCGAGCCCGCGCTCGGCGGCCCCCATGGCAAGGCGCAGCAGCGACACTGGGTAGATGACGATGTTGATGCCCACGTCGGCGAGCTGCTGGTTGCTGAACAGCTCGCTCTGGCCGAACTCGGTCATGTTGGCCAGAATCGGCACCTCCACGGCCGCGCGCACCGCCTCGAACTCGGTCAGGTCACGCATGGCCTCCGGGAAGATCGCGTCGGCGCCCGCGTCGACCAGCGCTTTCGCACGGTCGATGGCGGCAGACAGCCCGTCGACGGCGCGAATGTCGGTGCGGGCCATGATCAGCAGGTTGGGGTCGCGCCGCGCATCCGCCGCCGCCCGGATGCGCTTGGTCGCCGTCTGAGCGTCGACCACCGCCTTACCGTCGAGGTGCCCGCAGCGCTTCGGGTTCACCTGGTCTTCGATGTGCAGCCCGGCCACGCCGGCGTCTTCGAGTGTCTGGATCGTGCGAGCCACGTTCATCGGCTCACCGAACCCGGTGTCGGCATCGACGATGGCCGGCAGGTTGGTCATGCGCGAGATCTGCTGCGCGCGCCCCGCGACCTCGGTGAGCGTGGTGAGGCCGATGTCGGGCAACCCGAGGTCGGCGGCGATCACCGCGCCCGAGATGTACAGGCCCTCGAAGCCCTTGTCTTCGATGAGCTTGGCGCTCAGCGGGTTGAATGCGCCGGGGAAGCGTAGCAGTTCGCCGGTCGCGAGCGCGGCCCTCAATGCAGCGCGCTTCTCGGCCGGAGTAACGGAGGCGTACAGCATCAGAACAGGCCTTTCGGGTTGGCGGCGAGGTCGATCAGGCCGGGCCGGGCGGTCACGGTGAGCCCGTACAGCGCGGCCGCATCCAGCTGCGGCAGTCGCTGCACCAGCTCGAGAAAACGGCTGATCTCGGCGGGCTCGAGCACGCCGTCTGCGAGGGTGGTGAACTTACCGATGTACTGCTCGCGGGCGAACGGCCGTGCGCCGAGCGGATGCGCGTCAGCGACCGCGATCTCGTCGACGATGTGGGTTCCGTCGGTCAGCGTGATCTCCACCCGGCCGCCGAACGCCTTCTCGGCCGGGTCGTTGGAATGGTATCGGCGGGTCCACTCGGCATCCTCTTCGGTGG
>JAODBB010000012.1 GCA_025463745.1 Subtercola sp. | reverse complement strand
GTCTGCCAAGCGGGAGCGCGACGAGGTGCTTCTCGACCAGGAACGGTGATGCCGATCGATCCATGGGGGCGCCTTGACTTGCGGCACACCACCGTGCATTCGAATCTCCCAGCCGGAGTGTTCGATCGTTCGGTGATGGAACCAGCACAGGAGCACACCATCGTCGGTATGCGTCGCACTGCCTTCCGCGTACCCGATGACGTGGTGGATCTCGCACCACGATGCGGGAACCCGGCACCCGGGGATGACGCACCCGCCGTCGCGCAATGTGATCGCCCGGCGCTGCCAGCCGTTGAAACAGCGCTGTTCGGTACCGAGGCGCAGTACTCGGCCGTTCTCCGCGAGCACGACGCTCTGCGTTCCGCCGGAGCAGGCCATCTGACGCACCGTGCGCATCGAGACCGGCACCTCGAGCCCGTCGATCCAGCCCACTCCGCGCTCATGGCCACGCCCAGTGCCGCCGGCAGCATTAGTGCCTTCAGCGGTTCCCGCACCAGTCTGGTTGCTGCTGCCACCGCTTCGGCGAGAGGCAATCGCCGCCTCGAAGTCTCGCTGACGGACGCTCACCAGAACGGTCGGCGATGCGCCTCCGATGGTCGGAGTCTCGGCTGAACGTGCGGCCTGGTCGAGCATGGCGAGGAACACGTCGTGCTGCTGCTGGCCACGCGATCGCGAATCGACCACCGATTCATCCGGCCGTGCCTTCCGCACTGTGCTGTCAACGAATTCGTGCGGCCCTGCCTCTCGCGGCACGCCATCGACGCTCTCAGTCGGCAGCACGGCGACAGGCTGGCCGTCGGAGTAACTATCCAGCGGCCCACCGGGAAAGGCCACCACACGCGATGCCGGCGAAAGGTAGGCGTCGAACAGACGCTGGAGGCGCGCCGCCGCCTCTGGCATCAGCACGCCCGAGAGCTGAACCCCCGACGAGGTTGCCCGGCCGAGCGTGAGACAGCGGTGCCGCATTGCTCGTTCCTCGTCGGGTTCCACCCCGTCGGGATCGATCAGCGACCGCCACACGGCCGCTTGTAGGCGCAACTCATCGGCCGAAGCCGCGATCGGGCATTCTGCGCTGACCCCGAGCGCGGCAGCGACGAGCTCGTGTTCTGCCGCCGCTACGGCATCAAAGTCAGCGCGCAGAGCCGATCGGAGCCTCGCTCGGGCCTGGAACGATCGTCGATCTCGGCCGCGAGTACGACTTGAGCAGACTCGAGCACACGCGCGACCGAGGAAACAGCCGTGGTCAACCGGAGAAGATCGTCGTCAGCGAAGAGCGACGGAACCAGTCGTGCCTTCAGTTCGTTTCCGAGCGCAGCGAGAACGTCGAGATCAGCCTGAAGCTGGTCGACGGTGCTGGGGGAATCGGAAGAAGACATGCTTCTATTTTGTCACAATTCGCGAGTGATTCTCACTAACTGCGGCAGGCGAGACCAATCTGTGGAGAACTAATTTTCAGCTCGATTGTGGAGGCGTGGGTGCAGCCTCGAACGCACCATTCAGCGGCACAACCGACGCACTCGCGCGGGACACACCTGAGCGAGAGACTGGCACCGCAGCACCCGCGCCCGCGCCCGCACCCGCGCCCGTCACGCCCGCCGCGCGGCCCCCGCCCGCCGTAACCTCCTCGAGAACCACCTCGTCAACCCGCTCCGACCGAACGAACCCGATACCAACCAGAATCAACGCACCGCCGAGCAACTGCAGCAGACTGAGCTTCTCCCCCAGCAACAACCACGCATAGAACGTCGCCGCCACCACCTCGAGCAGCCCCGCGAACGACGCCAGCCGCGACCCGAGCATCTCGCTCGCCGTGATGCTCGCCGCGTACGCGACGGCCGTGCCGATCACCCCTACCAGAAGGAGCGGCACCCACCACCCCACCGTGCTGCCGAACAGGGCAACCTGCCCGAACGAGAACGTGAACGGCACCAGCCCCACCACACCCACGATCAGCAGCATCGCTCCGCCGATCAGCAGCCCGAAACCGGCGAGCGCCACCGTCGGCAGACCGTCGCTCGGCCGAGCCGCCACGACGTAATAGATGGCGCATCCCACCATCGCAGCGAGCGCAAACGCGAAGCCCAGAGCGTCGAGCGAACCGCCACCGCCCGGCGATACCACGAGAACAAGACCCACCAGCGCGACGACCGAGCCGATGAGCACAACGACCTTCGGCATCCGGCGCGTGCGCGCCCACACGAACGCCACGAGCAACAGCGGCGCCGTGTATTCGATGAGGATGCCCGTCGACACCGGTATGCGCTGAATCGCCGCGAAATACACCAACTGTGTTCCCGCTACGCCGACGCTCGCCATCGCCAGCACACGCCACCGCGATCGCCAGAGCGCCACCCAGCGCCCGCGCAGCGACGCGATGGCGAACGGGAGCAAGACCGCCGCTCCGATCAGCACCCGAACGGTGACGGCCGCCGCCGGGCTCCAGCCCGATTCGAGCAGCGGCTTGATCAGCGCGCCCGAGGTTCCGAAGGTGGCCGCGGCAAGCACTGCTACGGCGAGGCCGGCGGTTGTCGATGAGCGTTTCATGTGATTCCGAGTCAGAACGAGGCGAATGGATGACCGGCGGAACCCACCCTTGCGAACCGCCGCATTTCGACGCTAGTCTTCAAACCAGTAAGGAGTCAATTTGCATTTTGCCCCTGACACGGAGGTGACTCTCGAGTTCACGGTCGCCCTCGCGAACACCGTTGCCGGCGCCACGAAAAGCGGTCGCGACGAGATCTCGACGGCGGCCGAGCTCACCGCACTGCTCAGCGAACATCGCTACTCCGGGCGGTTCGATCGCGACGATGCCGAACTCTCCGAGGTGCGTGCCACACGCGACCGCTTGCGTGCCGTGTGGCTGCGTGATCGCGATGATGCCGTAGCGGAGGTGAACCAGATGCTCGAAGACGCGAAGGCACTTCCGCGTCTCGTTCGTCATGACGATTTCGACTGGCATCTGCATGCCACAGACCCTTCTGCGCCGCTCGCCGAACGCATCCGGGTCGAGGTTGCACTGGCACTCGTCGACGTCATTCGCACCGACGAGATGGGGCGGCTGCGAGCGTGCGCGGCCGACGACTGCAGTGGCCTGCTGCTCGACCTCTCGCGCAACGGTTCCAAGAGGTTCTGCACTGTGCGGTGCGGCAACCGCATGAACATGGTCGCCTTTCGGCAGCGCGCCACGACCGATTCCACTGCTGCCTCCGACGGGTAGCAGCAGCGGTCTGCCCTTGCCAGCCGCCTGGCAAAGGCAGCACAATCAAAGCAAACGTTCGTGTCATCGACGACCGAACGGAAGGGTTACGAAAATGTCGAACGCCAACGAGCAAGCGAAACCGCACCCTCCGTCAAGCGCCGAGCCGCGGCTGCAACAACCGCAGCACAAGCA
Source organism: Subtercola sp. (assembly GCA_025463745.1). Classification (GTDB taxonomy): domain Bacteria; phylum Actinomycetota; class Actinomycetes; order Actinomycetales; family Microbacteriaceae; genus Subtercola. The sequence continues at coordinate 28,577 of JAODBB010000012.1, read as the reverse complement.
ACAACAGGGCTACATCGCCAGCCCGTCGCCTGCATCAGTCGACTATTTCGAAATCGGCACGCCCGACCCCGCTGCCGCCGAGGTCTTCTACGGCGGCCTGTTCGGCTGGACATTCGGCGAGGCGTCGCAGCCGGCCCAATACAGCGCGATCAACGGAACCGCGGGCGGACTCTGGAACACCTCGAGCATGGGCGGGGCATCCTGGGCCGTCTTCTATGTGCACGTCGACGACGTGAATGCCGCCTTCGAGCATGCGTTGTCTCTCGGTGCGAGCGCGGCGCTTCCGGTCATCGACAACGGTTCGATCACGTTCGCCCACCTCGTCGACCCGGCCGGCAATCGCTTCGCCATCTGGAACGAAAACGCTGCGGCACCGGGCGGCATGAGTGCGGCCGAATCGGCGTAATCGCTGCGCCGCGGCGTGCGGCGGAGACCTAGGTCGTGTTGCAGAACCGCGCGTGATTCACGGAGTCCATTACGCTCGTTCATAAGGAATCTCAACGATTGAGCTTCATCTGAGCGAGGAGGGGCAGGCAGCTAGTTGGCAATTGACAGAAGTTTAGCTCTGGACGAGCCCGTGATCACCGCGCTCTTGCGCGCCGATCACACGGGGTTGTTGCGTGTTGATGGGGTTTCGCGGCTGCTGCAGGGCACGTCGGAAGGCGAGGCCTTGCAGGCACTGATCGGCCTGATTCAAGATGAGGCGTCGACTTTCGGCCGACCCGTGCGGGTCACCGTGCAAGCGCGCACCGGACTGAGCATCTTGCTCGCCGCCCCCGACGGCTCGATCGAAGAAGAGAGCTTCGTGCCGTTCGAAGACCTTCCGCAGCCGTGGCCACCACCCGAAGTGGATGACGCGGCAGACGCCCAGGCAGAGACGACGTCTGGCGCCGAGACTCGTGCATCTGACGCAAAGGTCACCGCCGACGAACCCGACGAACTCGATGAACTAGACGACGAGCCGGATCACGAACTCGACAAAACCGAGAGCACGTCTGCCCACCCGAATGGCGACAACGCCGATGACGAGCCGGCCGCCGAACACGACAACGACTTCGACGACGACCACGACTTCGACGACGAGCCCGCGACCGATTACGTTCCGGTACCCTCTCGCGTTTCGGCGGGGTATCCGCCGGCATCCACCCCCTCACCAGCGGCAGCAGCCCCGCCCGCAGCCGCAGCCGCCAGCGCACCCGCACCCGCCCTCTCACGCTCAACCAGTTCCAACCCTCCATCGTCAGCCCCACGGGCCCCGGCCCGCGGAACGGCACCCACTTCAGCACCAGCACCTGCACCAGCAGGTGCAGCAGCTCCAGCTCCTGCACTTGCACCAAACGCACCGAAAGAACCTATGTCAGAGCAAGCACGTCGTGATCTGCTCGACGCCCCCTCCTTTTTGGCGTCGCCCACCGTCGACGAGCCCGCACAGCGTGGTTTCGCCGGATTCATGAACCATTTCGGGTTGCACCTCGCCCCCGGCACGACGGAACGCGACGAACGCACCGACATCGCCGGAATCTCGCGGCACTTCGATGCGCACCGCACCATCAGCGTGATCAATCGCAAGGGCGGCGCCAACAAAACCCCCACAGTGGTCAACCTCGCGGCGGTTTTTGCCCGCTACGGTGGCGGCGGAGTGCTCGCCTGGGACAATAACGAAACCATGGGCACCCTGGGCTGGCGCACCGAGCAGGGCGGCCACGGCTCGACCGTGCTCGACGTGCTGGCGGGCGCCGACGAGCTGCTTGATGCCCGGGCCGAGTTCGGCCAGATGTCAGCTTTTGTGCACCACCAACAGGCCGACAAGTTCGACGTGCTGCGGTCGGATGAAGACGTGTCAGGCACCCACGAGATGACGGCCGACGAGGTCGACGTGGTGCACAGCATCGCGGCGAAGTATTACCGGCTGATCTTCATGGACTCCGGCAACAGCGATCGCGCCGAGAACTGGCTGCGGATGCTCGATCACACCGATCAGCTGGTTGTGCCGACCACCACGATGGAAGACCGTGCCCAGGCTGCGCTGCTCACCCTGCAGGCGGTGCAGAGCCGCAGCGAGAAGGCGGCAGAGCTCGCGCGAAATGCGGTGGTCGTCGTGTCGGAGTGGCAGCCCAAGGAATCGAGCATCTCGCAGCGAATGGCCGACGACTTTCGGCCGTACGTGCGCGACGTGGTGATCGTGCCCTTCGACCCGGCCTTGAAAGCCGGGCGCATTCAGTACGACGGGCTTCAGCCTGCGACTCGTCGAGCATGGGTGGCGGCTGCGGCGGCAGTGGCTCGCGGCCTGTAGTCGCGACGGTCTGGTCGGCCCCGTTCGCACGCCCGGGAGCACTGAGATGAACCCATGAAGCTGGCAGACCGATATCCGGCCCGCATGTGAACGGTGATGCTCACTACCCGGATGTGGGCGGTGAGCATCACCGGCGGCGAACTCAGATCACTGTCGTGCCGCCTTCCGCTGGACGCCGGTCACGTTCCGGCCGATCCGCTTTACGGCTTCGTCCACCGCGTCCTTTCGCCGGCCCGAAATGAAGACATGAGCTCCTTCATCAACGAACAATTTCGCACCGGCCAGCGGCATCCCACTAGTCGCGCCTGTGATCACCGCGACCTTGCCATCGGGCTTTCCCACGACTACTCCATTCCTCCGAGGTTGATGCCGAGGGAGAAATTGAACCCCATGCCGGTGCGGGCCAGGCCCATCTCCAGCAGGCCCGCGCCCTCCAACCAGTGCGCCATGCTCAGGTCACCGGCGTCCCTAGGGCGAAGTCCGAGGCTCATGATGAACCTAGAGACGCTCGCCTTGGCCTGCTTGTGATCGCCGGCCATGAACACATCCACCGGGTCGCCCGCGGACAGGATGTGACTGAAGAGGGTGTTGAACGCCTTCACGACGTGGGTGCTTTCGGGGGCGGCCTCAGCGACCATCTGCGCGATGGAGGTGTCATGAGGTATGGCCAGCCCGGTGGCGTCTGCGTTGAAGGGGTTCGTGATGTCTACGACGATCTTCTCGGCTAGCGCCTCTCCGTACTCGCTCACTACCGGCACGGCGCTGGCGAATAGTACGGCGAGGATCACGATGTCGCCGGTCGGCGTGACGCCCCACGTTCCGGCTGTGGCGCCATTGCCGAGCGTCTGGGTCAGGGCTCTGGCCTTGTCAGCATCCCGACCTATGATCTCGACGGTGTTGCCTCCCTTGAGGGCCAGGGCGCCGATGGCTCTTGCCATGTTTCCCGAGCCGATGATGCTAATGCTGCTCATTGTGTGCTCCTTCGTGGTGTCTGTTTGCGTTGGCCGTCGGGGTCGCGTGGCTGGTCGATTGAGGCGCCAGAATGAGGCAACCCTCCGGTTCTTATGCTGCAACCGGAGGGGTGCCTCATGTATTCCGGACAGACTGGCAAGGGGCTGCGCCCCTGAAGTCGGAACGGCTCCGGAGCCAAGACCGGAGGGCGCCCTCAGTTCCGAGGTAGATTAGCCACGTGAGCGCTAGTGACATTGAGCAGACGCGGGTGCCCTGGCGCCGCGACGCCCAGGAGCGCCATGACAGGCTCATCGTTTCGGCGCGGCGCGAGTTCGCCGCTCGAGGCGTCGATGCCTCCCTGGAAAGGATCGCTCGCGACGCCGACGTCGCCATCGGGACCCTGTATCGCCACTTTCCGACCCGCCTGGACCTGCTCCTGGCCGCCCTGGAGCCTCGACTTCAGGAGTTCCTCGACGGGTCCAAGAAGGCTCTGGAGATCGATGACCCGTGGGAAGGGTTCGTCAACTACCTGGAAAACCTGTTTCGCGTGCAGGCGGGAGACCGAGGGTTCAACGACTTCCTCTCCCGCCGCTTCCCCGGCAACGCCGACATCGAGCGCATCCACGACGAGATGTGCCGACAAATCGAAGACGTGCTCACCCGAGCCCAAGAGGCCGGCGAGGCGCGCGCCGACATCACGCTGGCCGACATCGTCAACCTCATCTGGTCGAACGGCCGGATGATCGACGCCACGAGCACCACCGCGCCCAACGCGTGGCGGCGTCACCTCTACCTCATGCTCGACGCCTTCCGTGCTGAGCGGGCGCATGCGATCCCCGAGCCTCCGATGACGGAAAAGCAGCTCTACGACGCCATGGTCCATCTCAGCACGGCGGATTAGATGGCGACGTTCACACCCCACTCACACCTCGGGGAAGTCGGGCCCGAACACGGCGCCCAGCCGTTCGTTCACCGTCGCGGCATCCTCATCGAGGTACGCGTTGACCGCGGCTCGAACCGCCGATGCCGCCGCCTGCAACGGATAGCTCGCTTCGATGCGTTTGGCGAGACTCGCGGCCGCTCTCACCTTCTGCTTCGGCAGAGGGCTCGACACATCCGTCAGGTTCATCATGTCATCCGCGACCAATTGCTCGAGAGTCCAGCACAGATCCCACAGAATGCTGAATGACGGCTGTTGCAAGGCCTGCGTGATCACCGCGGTTTCGAGATAGTACGACGAGACATCCACGCCAGCCCGGTGCTTCCAGGCGAGGATCAACCGGATGAGCGGCCGCAGATTTCCGTCATCGATGCGGTTCAGCAGGGTCTCGCGCGCGCCCACCCGGCAGACGACCCAGCGCTTCGCCGCGTCGGGCACGAGTACGACATCACCTCCGCCGGCCGACATCGAAAGCGGAGCCTCGAAGCCGGGAATCAGCCGCACGCCAGGCCCGTGCACCGCACCATTCGGAGCGACCCCGGTGCCTGAAACGCTCACCTCTCCGAACCCCGGCGCCGCAACAACCGCATCGCTGCCGCCGCCTCGCTGGAGCGCACTCGTCACCAGCTCCGTCGCCTTCGCCGCCGACGTCGGCTTGCCGGCGAGCACGACCACAACGTCGAACCAACTGCGCCCGCCGACTTCGGTGCCATGCCGGTACGACCCCACATCAACCGCGCGAAGGATGCGCGAGTCGCCGGCGAGAGCGTCGACCGCGCGGCCGCGCGCATCCAGCAACCGGGCCCGTTCGTCGGCCGAGGCGCGGGAGATGTCGTCGAACGATCTGAACGCCGATTCGATTTCACCCTGCACGAGATCTCCGCCTCTGCAACACCTTGCCCCGAGACTACGTCACCGCTCGCCCTTGCGGCGGAAATCGTCCCGTCCTAATGTAAGTGAATGATCACAAACGCCGAGCCGCTGGTAGCTCTTGTTGGTGCGACAGGTGCCATCGGGCTGCGTCTGGCCGAAGAAGCGGTCGCCCGCGGCTGGCGCGTACGGCTGGTCGGCCGCAACCGCGCCGCGCTGTATGAGCAGAGCAGCTCACTGGGCGACACGGAATGGTGGCGCGTCGGCCAACTCACCGAATTCGAACTCGAGACGGCGCTCGCCGGCGCTGCTCTGGTGGTCAACCTGGTGGGGCCGTTCAGTGCGAGCACCAGCGCGGTGCTGCGGGCCTCCCTGGCGGCGGGTGCCCACTACATCGACATCGCCAATGAATACGCGCCCGTCGCGCACGTTCTCGGCCGCGACGCCGCAGCCCGCGAGCGCGGGGTGACGCTCATGCCCGCCGTCGGTTTCGGCACCGTCGCCACCGAAGGGCTCGCCGCCCACCTCGCCGATCGAGAGCGCCTGACCCGGGCCAACGTGGCGATTTTTCCGCAGAGCTCGGTGCGAAGCAGAGGCGCCTTCACCAGCGTTCTCGGGGTTCTGGCCGACGGCGGTGCGGCGATCGATCACGGCCGCTATCGCCGTTATGCGCTCGGCCGCCGGGCGAAGCGGATGCTCGGGCCGACCGGCCCCACGACCCTGATCCCCGCGGCTACCGGCGACCTGGCCACCATTCCGGCCACCCTCAAAGCGCGCTTCGTCACCAGCTCGGTCGGTCTCGCGCTACCAGCGGTGGCGGCAGGCGCGATTCTGCCCTTCGTCTCGGCGGCCGCGCGTTCGTCGGTGCTTCAGCGCGCACTACAGCGCCGCCCGCTCGATTCCAGCCCGAAACCGGGCCCATTCGTGTCGTACTCCTGGGCCCGCGTGACCGACGAATCCGGGGCATCACGCGAGGCCTGGATGCGCGCCGGCGAGGGGTACGCCTTCACCGTTAACGCCCTCACGGCAGCGATCGAGCGAGTTCTCGCGGGCGAGGTGCGGCCGGGAGCAATGACGGCGATCGGCGGGTTCGGCAGTGAGTTTCTTCGGGGGCTGCCGGAGGTGAGCATCCATTCGTCGCTGAGCGATGCTGCTTCTGGTGCCGCGGATGCCACGCCCTAGCCGCAAGGCGGAAATACTCGCTGCCGCGACCGCCTGCTTCGCCGAGCTCGGCTACGACAAAACGCGTACCCGAGACATCGCGAAGCGCGCGGGCATGTCGGAGGCATCGATCTACCGGCATTTCGACTCACTCGACGACCTGGCATTGCAGGTCTATTCGGCGAACCTGGCCGAATACGCGAGCCTCGTCGAAGACGCAGTGACCGGCAGGCGCGCCCGAGTCGCCGATAGCCGTTGTGATGACGCCGACGCGGGCAGTGGCACCCACTCCACCGACACCGACCTCGACGCCAATGCCGACCTCGACCCCGACCTCGATGCCTCGGCACAGCCCGATCCGGAGCTCGCCCTGCGTGCCGTCGTTCGCACCACCCTGGCGCGCTACCGATTCGAGCGCGTCTCCTTCGTCGCGACGCTCGTTCGCATCCCGAACTTTTTGCCGAACGTGCCGCCGGGCACGGTCTATCCGCTCGAACTCATCGAATCGGTCATCCGGCGCGGTCAGGATGCCCACACCATCCGCCCTGGCCAGCCCAACTTGCTCGCGGCGATCTTTCTCGGGGCTCTTCTTCGCCCTTTCCTGCTCGCCGAGTTGGCGGCCCCCGGTGCATTCGACCTCCTCACGGAGACGGCCCACGACTCGACCATCGAAGAGGCGTCGATCGCTACCCTCTTCCCGACCAGTGCCCACTTCCCGATCAATGCTTGCTTCCCGACCAGTGCTTGCAGCCCGACCAGTGCTTGCAGCCTGATCAGCGGTTGAAAAACAGCCAGACAGCGAGGACGAGACCGCAGACCGCGATCAGCGGCCGCAAGACACCGGCGGGTACGCGCCTGGCGATCGTCGGACCGATGAGGCCGCCGGCCAGAGCCCCTGCGCCTAGTGGCCAGACAGCCGACCACGCCACCGTTCCCAGAACGGCGAAGAGAACAGCAGGAAGTATGTCAGAAGCGATGAGAATCACGTTCTTGAGTGCGTTCGCCCGATGCAGCACCGGCTCGGTGGTGAACAGGAGCAGAGCGATCAGCAGAATGCCGGATCCGGCGCCGAAATATCCGTTGTAGATGGCGACGCCGGCACCCGATACGCCGATGAGAGCCCGATTCGGGCGAGTGCCTCGGCGGGTCTGCCAGCCTGTGATCACGGGCTGCAGCAGCAAGACCACCGCGCCCAGGGCGACGAGGTACGGAACGACGCTGTCGAAAACATCAGCTGGTGTGACGACCAGGAGCACTGCACCTCCGAGCGAGAGCAGCACGGTGGGCGGCAGCCACGTTCGCAGTGTGCGGGAATGCCCCGCAAGTTCGGGTACGGCGCGCAGCCCTGAGCTGAAACCGCTTCCCAGCAGAGCGACCGAGTTGGTGACGTTCGCTGCGAGTGGCGGGATACCGACCGCCAAGAGCGCAGGGTAGGCGACGAGAGAGGTGATGCCCCCCGCCGTGCCGACGATCCCAGCGACGACTCCTGCCCCACAGAGAAACAGCCACTCGGTCGCACTATCCACACCCCCACCCTGTCACACCGCGTCCGCCGCCCGCCCGCGCTGGCCGATCCGCCGCTGCGCGACTGCCCGCCGATCCTCCTGTCAGGCCACCCACCCGCCTGCCTACGCGCCTAACTACCGTGTGCCTGCCCTCCTTGCCCAGCCGCCTACCCGCCGATCGTCCTGCCGCCTGCCTACCTACCCACCTACCCGCCCACCCTGGCCGACCCGCCCTTCACCCTCGAGCGCCGCCAGCAGCGCCGTACCGCTCGGTACCCCGAGGCCCGTGCACGCATCCCACCCGGGCCCGGCGTCGAACGACCCGTTGTCACCGACCGTCACATCACGAAGGCCCGACGACAGCGCGTAGAGCTTCGGCTGCAGCAACCCCAACGGCGAACCGAGCGACTGCACCAGACGCGCCACAAGCGCCGCCCACAGCGGTGCGACCGCACTCGTGCCGCCGTAGACCGCACGTTTGCCGTCGACGAGCACCTCATAGCCGGTCTGCGGGTCGGCGTTCGCCGCGACATCCGGAACCCCCCGCCCGCCGCCTCCCGTGCCCGAGACGGGAACTCCGCTGCCGTTCTGCCAGGCCGGCAGCCCGAACACATCGCTCACTCCCCCGCCGGTGGCGCCCTTGCCGGCGCCGTTGTTCCAGACGGTCTCGCTCGTCACCTTTCCGGCAGCCGCCTCGAGGCGTGTTCCGCCGCAGGCCAGAGCGTGCGGGCTCGAGGCCGGAAAATCCGCGTGATTCGCCCCGTCGCTCGCCCCGTCAGAACTGCCGTTGTCACCCGCGGCCGCGGTCACCGTGATGCCGAGCGCCGCCGCATCGAGCAGTGCGTCGTCGAGCGCGGTGCGGGCCTGCGCAGTCCATTCGTCTTCGCTCTGACCCCAGCTGATGCTGATGGCCGCGGGAGTGGGCGTCGCATGCGCGGCGGTGGCCACGGCATCCAGAAACCCGGCGTCGGTGTTCGGTGCGAAATACACGAGTATGGATGCCCGGGGCGAGAGCCCTCCACAGACCTCGATATCGAGCAGCACTTCCCCGTCTGCTCCCTGCGGATCTTTGCCGGGCTCGTTCACGGCCCCGTCGACCCCCACGGCGCGAACGTTCGGCTGCTCGATGGATAACCCGCCGAAGTACGCATCGAGATCACTCTGGGCGAACCCTCCGCCGAGCTCGATGATGGCCACGGTCTGGCCCTGCCCGTCGGTGCCTGCCGGGAAGTCGTAGATGTCGCCGAGCTGCACGGGCGTGTAGCTCACCGAGACAGCGTGGGCCTCGGCGACGCGAAACTGGGCGTGCGCCTGCGGACGGTCGTCGAGCCCCAGCACGGCCGTGACAACTCCTTCGAGTGATGCGGGAATGCTCAGGCCGCCGGCACGGTGCCGGTGAGTGACGCGTGAACCGCTCGCCGTTTCGCTGCTCGCGGCCTCGAGCGAGGTGCCGAAAACGCGATCGATGGTGGCGACCGTGCCAGACACCCGAATGCGGCGGGAGGCCTGATGGCTCTCGACGATGGTGAGGCCGAGCCCTTGCAGTGTGCTCGTGACCAACGTGAGGTCTGTCTCGCTGGCCCCGTATTCGGCAGCGAAGGCGGCCGGTGGAAGCGGCGCGGCCCCGGCTTCGGCATCGGCCCCGGTTTCGGCCCCGGCATCTGCCACGCCGCCGTCCGCGCTAGCGGCAACGCCAGCGCCAGCGCCAACAATCGACGCATCGAGCGGGTTGGCGCGGCGAAGCACGAGGGTCGCCTCGACGGTGCCGTCGTTCGACAGCGGCTGCGCCGCCGCCTGCACCCCCGGCGCGGGCTGCCGCTCGCTGCCGGGAAGCGGAACGAGACGGAGTTCCCCGGCGGCCGGAGCGGCGTTCGGCGCTCCATTCGGCGCGTCGTTCCGCGCACTGCTCTGGCTGGTGTTCGGCACACCGCTCGACATAGCGTTCGTCTCCGTCGGCGGTTCAAACTGATTCGGGTCTTGAGCTTTGGTCATACTTCGGTTCTACAGGCATCCACCGACACCGACAAGTGCTTGCGCGAATCACCCTTGCATTACCACGAATGATTTGTCTTACCGCGAATGAATCGTATTACCGCGAATGAGTCGATCCGGGCATCCCGAGAAGGCGAAGGGCATCCGGGCATAGACGGCGGCGGTTGATGGTTACGCTTCATTGTGAAGATGACTGTGCCCGTACGCGTCAGCATTGTCGGGCACGTCTGCATCGATGAGAATGTCGGCGACGACGAATCCGTCACTCGTGCGCCCGGTTCGCCTGCCGTTTACATGGTCGGTGAATTCGAACAGCTCTCGTTCGTCGAGGCAGCGGTGATCGCCCCGTTCGGCCGCGATTTTCAGCAGCTCTCACCCGGTACCCCGCTGCTCACCCGGCCGGGTGAACGGCCCACGCTGTTATACCGCAACCTTTTTGTCGACGGCCACCGCCACCAGGAATGCCGCCATACCGACGGCGCGGATGCCGCACCCCTCGATCACGCGGCACGGCGCCGGCTCGCGCACTCCGACATCGTCATCGTGGCTCCCCTGCTCGACACGTTCTCGGCCGAGTACATCGAGCAGATAGTCGCCAGCGTTCCTCGGGCGGCTCTGAAGGTTCTGCTGCCGCAGGGCTATTTTCGCCAGGTCGGCGCCGATCACCGTGTCAGCCAAACGGCCTTCGCCGACTACGCGCGGATCCTCCCATTCTTCGACCTCGTCATCTTCTCCGACGAAGACTGCGACAACGCCCTCGATCGAGCGACGGAGTACTCGAGCCAGATTCCTCAGACCCGAATCGTCGTGACCCAGAACAAGCACGGCGCAACGCTCTTCGAGGCTGGCGGCGCGGTGAGCGTCGCCGCGACGCCCGTCGAGACCGTCGATTCGCTGGTGACCATCGGTGCCGGCGACGTGTTCAGCGCGCACCTCGCCGTGGCCTATTCCGCGTCGCGTGACCTCGTCGGAGCCGTCACAACGGCGAATGCCGCGGCCGGGCGTTTTCTCGAAACCGAGCAGCTTCGGCTGGCGCCGATTCAGGCCGCGCTTTCGGCCTGAATCGCCCCGCCGGGCATCCGCTCGCTCGCGCACCCACACCGCACAGGTCTTGGTGAGACGAACGAGCCGCAGGCGAATGGATGCCTCGTGCACACGTTTTTCATCCCTTCGAGGTGATGCGGCGGCACACCGAGCGCAGTATTTTTCAGGCATGACTAACACCTCACTCGACGAACTCGGCCCGATCGACTTCGTCATCGTCGAATTTCCGGCCGGGGAGACGAATTTCACCGGCGAAATCGTGGACGAGCTGGTGAAGCTCGTCGACGCTGGAACCATTCGCATCATCGACGCGATGATTCTCCTGAAAGACCAAGACGGCAGCGTCGAAGCCACCGAACTCTCTGACATCGCCGACCTCGGGCCGCTGCAGGCGATCGAGGCCGAACTCGCCGACCTTCTCGCGGCAGATGACGTGATCCACCTCGCTGCGGCGATGGACCCGGGCAGCGTCGCCGGCGTACTCGTCTACGAGAACCTCTGGAGCGCGCCGTTCGCTTCGGCCGCCCGCCGCGCCGGGGGTCAGCTGATCGCCAACGGGCGCATCCCGATTCAGGCGATCATCGCCTCGATCGCGGCCGACGACGAACTCGCCGAAGAGATCACCGAAGCACTCGAAGCAGAAGAAGGAGCCTGACATGCGCGTCGGAAGAGTAGGCCGAGTCGGAGTGATCGGCGCCCCCGTAGCCAAGGCCGCCGTGGTCGGCGCCGTCGTCGCGTCGCCGGGCCATGCACCGGTCGCCAAGGCGGCTGTCGTCGCGGCGGCGGTGACGCCGGGTCGCGGCCTTCGCCGGCGCATCTGAGCGAGCATCGTGCCGATCAGCTGAGCGCACTGTTCAGCGCAGCGCGCCGATCGGCCGCGCCCACCCATCGGGCAGTCCACCGATCAGCGCAACGCCGCCGATCAGCCCAGCCCGCGGATCGGGCCGCACCCACCCATCGGGCAGCGCACCGATCAGCTCAGCGCCCCCGGCAGGTTGAGAATGCGCTCGGCCTCGGTCTTGAGTTCGGCGCTGATGATCGGCGTCGTCACCCACATCAGCCCCGTGGCCTTGTTGTCGAGAATGAACGAGACCTCGGTCGACGCCGGGGTGAGTTCTGTGAGCACATACGAACCATGGGGCCGAGCGGCGCCCTGGCTGACCTCGAAGTCGAGGCGCGTGGGCTCTTCATAGCGCGTGATGCGGTAGTCGCCGTGCACGGCGAGCCCGCCGACGCCCTTCATCGAGACCGCGTACTCGGCACCCAGCCCTGTTCCCGAGTCGTTGCCAGAGGCAGCTCCGGTTTCGCCCGGCGAAATCAGCTTCATCTCCGTGATCTCCGGCCGCCACTTCTGGTTGTTCAAACCATCGGCGAGAAACGCGAAGACCTCGGCGATCGGCCGATCGACTGTGACGGTCTGCTGGGCGTGCGACATCGGTGCCTCCTCACGAACCAGGCCGCCGTTCATTCGCCGGCGCCTGCTTTTCGATGGAGACTACACCTCGGCCCGAACCCGCGGGTGGTCGAGTTTTTCGCACGCTGCTCATCTCATCCCACTCGGGTGATGGCCGTGAGCGTCGCGAACCGATAGGTTCATGCCAGAGGCCGCCCGGTGGGGGCAAGCCCGCACACCCGAACGGACACACTCATGAACTTCTGGGACTTCATCGTCGACGTCTTCTGGATCTACATTTTCTTCGCCTACTTGATGATCTTGTTCTCGATCTTCCGCGACCTGTTCAGCGATCACAAGCTGCACGGGGTCTTCAAGGCGATCTGGATTCTCGTGCTCATCTTCATTCCGTTCCTCGGCGCCCTCGTCTACCTCATCTCGCGCCACAAGGGAATGACCGAGCGCGCGCAGGCTGCACAGAAGGCGGCTCAGGATGCCCAGGCCAACTATGTTCGTTCGGTAACGAGCTCGGGCTCGCCGACCGACGACATCGCCAAGGCGAAGGCGCTGCTCGACTCCGGCGCTATCAACCAGGCGGAGTTCGACAAGCTCAAGGCCTCCGCCCTCGCCTGACCCGCACCAACGTCGCCGGCGGTCGTCTCCTCGGGGATGGCCGCCAGCGGTTAATCGCGGCCGACGCCAGCTGAAGATCCGCTCGCTGCGGCGGCGGATATGTCCTCCGCGTCGCGCTGATCCTCAGTCAGCCCGCCAGCTCATCGAACTATGACGGCTCCGCCACGTAGTAGTCCACCGACTCGGGCAGCGGCTCGGGTTGGTCGAACGGCAAGAACGCGTCCCAGGCGAGGCGGCGCTGACGCCGTGGGTCTGACTCGATGTGGTCGATTTCGCCGATGATGTTGGTCAGGCGATGCTGCTCGGTGTACGCCGGCCAGTCGCCCGCCAGCTCGCGCTCGTTGGCGAACCGCAGCCAGTTCTCGCGCATCCGCTCGCCCGCCGCGCTGAACGGCTCACGACCGCCGAGCGCCGTCATCACACGGCCGAGCGACACATCGGATTGGTCGAAGAGCGCGTACATCTCGACACCGTGCGTGGCGTCGAGCCCAATCAGGCGCAGCAGGCGCGGGGCGACGTCGAAGCGGTAGGTGAAGACCGGTGCAAAGCGCGAATGCGAGTCGGCGACCTTCGTCGACGGGTACCAGAATGCGTAGTCTCCGCCGAAGTCGGCCGCTGAACGGCGTGAAGGCAGCCCCGGATAGGCCTGCTGCATCAGCGCACGGGCGTCCCGCGGAGCGCGTTGGAACATAGCGCGAATGCGACGCGGCGAACGCGGCAGAATGTCGATCTTGCCTCGGAACAGCGTGCCTTCTCGGTTGTTCGTACCGATGATCAGCGGCACCCGGTGAGCGCGCCCTTCGCGAAAGGCGACGAGAGGATGCTCGGGCAGAAAGTCTCCGTCGACCACCGGGGCGAGGCAGAATGTGCCCGGGTAGTTGTCGGGCACGTGCAGTTGCAGCGTGAGCGACGCCGTCACCAAGTCGCTCGCCGACGTCGTACCGAGTACGTGCGCTGCCTGAATCGGGCCGATCGGCCCCTCTGAAGGCAGCTCCGGGTGGAATTGCCTCCGCACGATCGACACGAACTCCGCGCCCCAGGCCGTAGCGAGTTCTTTCGGATACACCGAGCTCGGCGGTGCACTCTGCGCGATCGCCCGCGCGAAGAGGCCGTGCGCCGAAGGAGTGGCCATCAACGTGGTGACGGCGTTGCCGCCGGCTGATTCACCGAACAGCGTCACGTTCGACGGGTCTCCTCCGAAGGCGCGGATGTTCTGCTGCACCCACTCGAGCGCGGTGACCTGGTCGCGCAGCCCGAGGTTGCTGTCGAAGGGCCGATCGGGTGTGGAGTACTGGCTGACGTCGAGGTAGCCGAGTGCCCCGAGCCGGTAGTTGAAGCTCACGTAGACGACCTGGCCGGTGCGCACGAAGCCCTCACCCTGACCCGAGAAGTCGCGTGACGAGCCAGCAGCGTACCCGCCACCGTGAATGAACACCATGACGGGCCGCAGCTCTGGCGGGGTGTCTTCGACAGGGGTGTCTTCGGCAGGCGCGATCACGTTGACCGTGAGGCAGTCTTCGCCCGACGGTACGCCCGGCCCGACACCCTTGAACTGCCCGTGAAGAGCCTGCGTCGCGACAAGTCCGAAGTCGAGCGCGTCACGAACACCGGGCCACGGGATGACCGGCTGCGGCCTGCGGAATCGAAACTCCCCCACCGGCGGCGCCGCGTACGGGATGCCGCGCCACACCGTGGTCGCGCCGACCTGTACGCCCCTCACCACTCCGCCCGTCGTTAGCACCTCCACGAACTGCGATGGTGCGACCGGGGGCGCACCATCGTGGGAGAAAGACATGATGGCGAATCTACTCGCGCGGTTTTACCCCGACAACCACCTTGCGCCGCCGCCCAGGCAGGGATAGACGACTGTCGCTCCCGACCGGATCGACCCGAACGGCTACGAGCCCGCGATGCGACGTGACACGATTCGACGCGCGATCGTCACCGCCGCTGCTGTAATACCCGCGTAGATCACCAGCCGGCGGAAGGTACCCTTCGAAGCACGCTTCGGCGGCGTGCGGTCGACGTCGGTCGGGCTCATGGCGGGCGAGAGCGCACCAGCGCCGGCCTCCGCCATGTAGGCCAGGCGACGCAGCGTCTCTGTATTGCGAATGTGCAGCAGCGTGTCCATGACGATGCTCGGCACCAGCGCGCCCGGCCCGCGCACCGCGTGCTCGACGATCGTCACTCGGCAGCCCTTCCGGTGCGGCTGCACGTCGAGCACCACCCGCGCCTCCCCGAGCGGCCAGCCCTTCGGCTGCATCACGGCACGGCGCGGCGGATCCCACTGCAGCGACGTCGTCTCATCGTTGATGAGGGCCGGCCAGACCCCGAACGAGTGATGCAGATGCGACCCGACGTGCGGCCATGTGTCGTCGACATCGCGCATGCGCGAGGCGCCGACCACCCAGGTGGGAAAGTACCAGCCCTCGCCGACGACGGCGAAAACGTCGTCGGGTGAGCATTTCAGGGTGCGGGCGTTCGTCGACACGGTGACTCCTCGAGGTGTGGATGTTGCAACCCACGCTATGCGTCGTCGTTCAGCCTCAACAGTGCTTGCGTCGTCGGCCGACTACCCCTATACCGGCGGGGTGACGATACCCCGGGCATCCGCGCCCCTTCGCTCACTCACGCCGTCGAGCTTGCGCTCGAGCGCCGCTCGTTCGACCGAGTTGCCGCACAGGTCGATGGCCTGCTGGAGGGCCGATCGCGCCTCGCCCTGGCGGCCGAGTCGCGTGAGCAGCTCACCGCGGATCGCGGGGACCACGTGTGAGCCGGCCAGCTCGCCCCGTGCCGCGATCGCATCGACCAGGGCGAGTCCGTCGGCCGGGCCGGAGGCCATCGCGATCGCGACCGCACGACCCAGTTCGACGATGGGCGACGGCGTCAACTGTGCGAGGGCGTCGTAGAGGCTGACGATCCGCTGCCAATCGGTCTCGGCGACAAAGCGCGCACTCGCATGACACTCGGCGATGGATGCCTGCAGACCGTATGCGCCCAGCCCGCCTCCGGCGCCGACGGCCCGAGCGAGAGCCGCGCGCCCGCGCCGGATGGCCGACTGATCCCACAGCCGACGATCCTGGTCTTCCAGGAGCACAGGTCGGCCGAGCGCGTCGACTCTCGCGGGAAAACGGGCGGCGGTGAGTTCGAGCAGTGCGAGCAGCCCGAATACCTCGGGCTCCGGCTCGAGTCGCACCAGCACGCGAGCCAGGCGGCGTGCCTCGCTGGCCAGATCGGTACGAATCCACGCGTCGCCATTCGAAGCGAACGAACCCTCCGTGAAGATCAGGTAGACAACCTGAAGCACGGAGCCGAGCCGTTCAGCCAGCTCCTGCGGTTCGGGCACCACGAAGGGCACTTCGGCGGCGGCAAGAGTCTTCTTGGCGCGAGTGATACGCGCCTGGATCGTCGGCACGGGCACGAGGAAGGCCTTTGCGATTTCGTCGGTGCTGAGCCCACCGACGACGCGCAGCGTCAACGCGATCCGTGACTCTTTCGACAGCACCGGATGGCACGAGATGAACATCAACGCGAGCACGTCGTCGTCGATTCTCTCGGGGTCGAACAGGGCGTCGGCGCCCGGCAGCCCCTCGTCGAGGTCTGTGGCGAGCAGGGCATACCGTTCGTCGCGAGCAGACCGGCGTCGAAAGGCGTCGATCGCCCGGCGGCGGCCGACGGTGAGCAGCCAACCCGTCGGCTCGGCCGGCAGCCCGTTGACCGACCAGGAGACGAGCGCTTCGGCCAGCGCCTCCTGAGCGAGATCCTCGGCGAGCGAGAAGTCTCCGGTGTAGCGGGCGAGGGCGCCGACGATGCGGGCGGACTCCATGCGCCACACCGCCTCGACGGCGCGCCGCGCCTCAGTGCTGGTCACTCGGGGTTACTCACTCTGTGGTACTCACCTGATGCTGCTCGCCTGATGCTGCTCGCCCGATGCTGCTCGCCCGATGCCGCTCACTCGATGCCGCCCACCCGGGTGCTGCCCACTCGTGCCGCCCGCTCGGGTGCTGCCCACTCGTGCCGCCCACTCGGGTGCTGCCCACTCGTGCCGCCCGCTCGGGTGCTGCTCGCCCGATGCCGCCCACTCGGTACCACCCACCCGGTGCCGCCCACTCGATCAGAGCTGCCCGGTCTGCTCGCGCCAAACGCGTTCCTTCTGAATCCACACGTTGTCTTGCGGAAATTCATCGATCGACGGCACGCGTCGGATCTCGGTCTTGCTTCCCGCGGTCAGCGGTGCGCGCTTGGCCCATTCGACTGCCTCCTGAATCGACGCTACGTCGAGAATGTAGTAGCCGTTGAACAGTTCCTTCGTTTCTCCGTACGGGCCGTCGGTCACTACCGGCGTCTCTCCGGTGAAGTCGACCACGACCCCGGTGTTGGGGTCGTCGAGGCCCTCGGCCGCCAGCAGCACGCCCGCCTGAATCAGCTCGTCGTTGAATTTGCCCATCTGATCGAGGATCTCGGCGAAACCGACGCTCATGAAGTTGGCGATCGATTCGTCTGTCGCGCGCATGATCAGCATGTACTTGGCCATCGTGTACTCCTTGGTTCTGGAAGGTCGCCATTCGACCTTCTCACGCACAGGTCGATCGGCGCCACGCCAGATCGACACGCGCCGGAAAATACTTACCGGTCGCCAAATTCCCGATGCACCACTTTCGTCGGAGAACAGCTGATGCGTGCGCACTGAGGATGCCGCATTCCTCACCGTCCGACGAAAGTGGAGTACCGGCTGGGGCAGCGGTCAGCGCTCGGGGGTCAGCGCTCGGGGGTCAGCGCTCGATGCTCTGGGTCAGCGCTCGGGGATGAGTGCGAGCTTGCCGCCCGGGTGTTGAGCGCTCAAGAATTGCAGGGCATCCTTCGCCTCACTCAGCGGGTAGGTGCGCGCAATCGGCACTACAAGCGACCCTTCTGCTGCCAGGGCGATCAGACCCGGCCGAGCGCGGTCGCGAAAGGCCGCACTCTCGGGCATCGCGCCGCCGATGGCGATGAAGCCATGCTCCTTGGCCAGGGCGGGCGCGGCGATCGTCACGATGCGCTGCCGGTCGGGCACCAGCGCGAGCGAAACCGCGGTCGCTTCAGCTGTGCCGATCGCATCGAGCCCCGCCACGACGCCACCGGGTGCCGCGCCGCCCACGCGTTCTTTCAGACCCTCTCCGTAAACGACCGGAATGCCGCCGAACCGCGCCACCGTGCCGAAGTTCTTCTCGCTCGCCGTGCCGATCACGGTTGCGCCGATCAGCCGCGCCTGCTGAAGCACGCTGACTCCGACCGCACCCGATGCGCCGTGCAACAGAATCGTGTCACCCGCGGCAACACGAGTCACTGAAAGCATCTCTGCGGCAGTCGCGCCGGCCAGCAGCAAGTTCGCGGCCTCGGCGAAATCGAGCGCCGGCGGCTTCGCGAAAACGTCTTTCGCCGCGACGGTGATCGCCGACGAATACCCGCCGGCGATACGGAACGCCACGACCTCGTCGCCGACGGCTCCCCCGCCCGAGGCGATCTGGGTGTCGGGCCCGATCGCGCGGATCACGCCTGCCAGCTCGTAGCCGATCTTGATCGGCAGGAGCGAGGGATCACCACCGCGCGAAGGGTGCTTGCCGTCGGCCGGGTTCACACCCGCCGCACGCACCTCGATCGTCACTTCGCCCTGCCGGGGCGCATCCACCTCGACGTCACGTTCTTCGAACACGTCGAGCCCGCCGAAGTCGGTCGCAAACCACATCTTCTCCATGAAGCCATTCAACTCTCATCCGGAACACCCCACACCCACCCGCACAGCACTTTCGGCGGAACTCGGCGCATCTATCGCTTGTGGGAGCGAGGATGCGCCGAGCTCCGCCGAAAGTCGACTCACCCGGAGCCGCTGACGCTGAAATGGGGGGCGGCTACTTGGGGTCGAGGTTGATCCCCGCCATCGCCAGGTGCCCCGAGTCGACGGGCAGCGAGATTCCTGTGACGTTCGACGCCAACGATGAGTTCAAGAACAGCGCCGCGTTGGCGATCACCTCGGGGTTCAGAAATCCCGAGCCCTTCAGAATGCCGTACGTCTTGCCGGCTGCCAGCAGATCTTCGTAGGTACCGTTCGCGTGACCGGCCATCATGTCGTAACCCTGCTGGTTGTTCGTCATGCCGGTGAGAATCGTGCCAGGGTTCACCGTGTTCGCCCGGATGCCCTGCGGCCCCAACTCGACGGCGATCGCCTTCATGAACCCGACCACCGCGAACTTGGCCGCCGTGTAGTGCGAGAAGTACGGGCCGCCTTCGAGGCCGTTGACGGATGACGTCATCACGATCGAACCCTGCTGCCGCTCGATCATGTGCGGAACGACGGCCTTCACCGACTGCCACACTCCCGTGATGTTGATGTCGATCATCTCTTGCCAGGTCTCGCGGCTCATGTCTTGCACGGGGCCGAGAGTCCAGATGCCGGCATTGGCGATGAGGCAGTCGATCTGGCCGAATTGTGCGATGCCTTCGGCCACGGCTGCGTCGAGGGCGGCCTGATCTCGAACATCCGCTTCGATACTGAGCACCCGGCGGTCGAGGGCTTCGACCTGCTTCACCGTCTCGGCCAGGTCGTCGGCGGTGGTGTGGGGGTAGGGAACCGTGTCGAACGGCTTTGTCGTGTCGACGAAAACGATGTCGGCGCCTTCGCGCGCCGACACGATGGCGTGCGCTCGGCCCTGGCCTCGGCCGCCACCCGTGATGAAAACTACTTTGCCGTCGAGAAGACCCATGTCATTTGCTCCTTCGTGCAGTCACTGCGCGCGCAGCAGTGTGCTGTGGCGCGAAAGCGCCTCACGGCAGGTCACAACAAGCAGCGATCAACATTGAGGCACTCGGTGCCATAAACGTTACTCCGGCGGCGGGTGCAGCAACAGCCCGCGGCACATCTCTGCCCGCGCACCTCCCCCAGCCCTACGCCCGCAGACCCCAGACAGCCGGCCACAGACCCCACGCACGGTGGCGACTCGCGCCCGCACTGCCGCCGTATTCCGACGTTCTGGCCCTAGGCTTCGGTGATGAAAGTCGTCGCGGTCTACAGCACGAAGGGCGGCGTCGGCAAAACGACGACAGCCGTGAATCTGGCCTGGGAGGCCGCCCGCGACTTTCGCGTTCTGCTCTGGGATCTCGACCCCCAGGGCGCATCCACCTACCTGCTCGACGTGAAGCCGAAGCTCAAGGGCGGCATCGAAGCACTCGTCGCGGGAAAAACAACCACTCGCAGCGTCGTCCGGCCCACCACGAACCGTCGCCTCGACATCATTCCGGCCGATGCGGGCTACCGCGAGCTCGACCTCGTCTTCGACGCGGCGAAGAAGTCGGCCGAACGCATCACGCGCATCCTGGCCCCGGTGGCGCACGATTACGACGTGGTGATACTCGACTGCCCGCCCGGCGAATCGGTGGTGGCCCAGAACGCGTTGTACGCCGCCGATCTGGTGGTCGTGCCCCTTGTGCCGTCGCCGCTTTCGCTCCGGTCACTCGACCAGGTGCGGATGATCGTGGCCGAGGCCGAGCATCCGTCGCCCCTTCTCGCGTTCCTCTCCATGGTCGACCGCCGAAAGACCGCACATCGTGAGGCCGTTCGCGACCTTCCCCGCGCCCACGCCGAGGTGTCGAACATCGTGGTGCCATCGACGGTCGTCATCGAACGGATGGGAACCGAGCGCGCCGCCGTCGCCGAGTACGCGCCGAACACGGAGGCGGCGCGCTCGTTCAGCGAACTGTGGGTTCGGTCGCAATCGATCGTGAAGGCGAAGCGCCGCAAGCACTAGACGCTATGGGGTGAGCTGAGGCCTCCCGATCGCATAGACCGTGGGTTACGGGCCGGAAGCTGCCGGCTCGCCGAGCCACATATGTGAGGGACGCCTCAGCTCAATACCCCATAGCGTCTAGCGCGACTCGAGGAACGTCAGCGCGAACCCGCCGAGGGTGACGAGCACCATACCGATGCCCACCGCGATACCGAAGCGGATGCGCGGCGGCGCCGATTCGCCCCGCACCGAACCCCACATGTAGGCCGTCTGGTGCACTCGGTGGGCCTGGTCGATCACGCCGCGCGTTCCTGGCAGCGCCTCGTCGAGCACCCCGTTGCGGGCATTCGCCTCGATCTTGAGGGCCTCATCAAGCGTCATCGCGTGCTGTTTGTACCCTCTCACCGTTCTCGCCCAGCCCTTCGACTCGCACGCGCTGCCCGGGCCGCGCGTGGCTCTTACCTTCGATGGTAGACACATCGCGCCGTTCCGTGTGGTTTTGCTCAGCGCTCGTCGCGCCGGGCGCGCCGACGTTGCCGCCACGTCATCGCGGCGATTTCCGCCGCCCGTTGCTCGCGCGCTCGTTCGGCTGATTCGAGGCGCTCCGCGCGGCGCTGCCGCCAGCGTGAAACCTCGTCGTCGACGTCGCGAATCGGGGTGATGACGGGCGGGCCACCCTTCAACTGTCGGCGCGCCTCGACGATGCGGGCGTTGAAGTCGGCGAGCACTTCACGCACGGCGTGTTCTGACGTGGCGGCGTCGAGCCGGGCATCCAGAGCCGCATTCTCGGTTCGCAGAGTGAGGGCGGGCGGGCCGAGCCCCGTGATGTTCTCGCGTTCGATCTTCTGGCGAATCCACCAGTCGGGGTCGTAGGCCTGGTGCAGATCGGTGAGCGGCTTGCCGGCACCGGGCAGGTTGTCGAAGTCGCCGCGGCGCATCGCCTGCTGAATGGAGATCTCGACGTATTGCGCCCGCGCCTCCATGCGGGTCTGGCCCGCGATATCGGTTTCGTTCTCCGGCTCGTCGTCAGAGGGCACCGAGCCGTCGACCTGGTAGCGGGCCACATTCAGCCGGATGTCGCTGCGCTTCTTCTCACCGGCCATGCCTTAATCCTACAAATGTTGCAGCAGAAAGTACCTGCACACCGGGTGGCTCACGCCGTCTATTTCGGGGCAGGCGGCTCTGCCGAGAACTCCTCTGAGTTGAGCGTCGATTCGGCGGCCACGGATGCCTCGGCGGCAGCCTCAGCGGCAGGCTCCCCGAGAGCGGCACCCGCCTTGCGCGCCTTCGCCTCTGCGAGGCGCTCGGCCTCGAGCACGTCGGCCTCTTCGCCGGTGATGGCCTCGCCGCGCGCCACCATGCCCGCGACATCTGACAGCGGAATCGGCTTCAAGAACAACGCCAAGACGAACGCGATCACGATGAACGGAATCAGGTACCAGAACACAGGCGCCAGCGAGTCGGCGTAGGCATTGACGACCAGATCGTGAACGGCTTGCGGCAGCTTGTTCAAGGCAGCAGGGTCGAGGTTCGCGGTCGAATTCGCCGCCTGATCGGGGCTGGCGCCGGCCTGGCTGAAAATGTCGAACAACGAGCTCGAGAGCCGGCTGGTGAACAGCGCACCGAATACGGCAACTCCGAGTGCCGAGCCGACCTCTCTGAAGTAGTTGTTCGTGCTGGTGGCGGTACCCACCTGGTCGGCCGGAACGGCGTTCTGCACGACGAGCACGATCACCTGCAAGATGAGGCCGAGGCCGGTGCCGAACAAGAACAGGTAGACGCAGATCAACCAGATCGGCGTGGTTGCGCTCAACGTCGTCATTGCGACCACGCCGACCCCCGTGATGAGCGTGCCCGAGATCGGGAACGCCTTGTACTTGCCGGTTCGTGAGATCACGATGCCCGAGACGATCGAGGCGCCGATGAGACCGACCATCATGGGCAGTAGCAGCAGCCCCGATGCAGCCGCCGAAGCGCCCGACGCCATCTGCAAGAACGTCGGAATGAAGGCCAGGGCCGCGAACATCACGATTCCGAGCACGAACCCGATAGCGGTCGCAAAGACGAACACACTGTTCTTGAAGAACGACAACGGGATGATCGGGTCTTCGGCCCGCGATTCGACGAACACGAAGGCGCACGCCGCTATGAGCAGCCCCGCACCCCACATCAGGGTCTCGGGCGCACCCCAGCCGTGCCTGTTGTTGCCGCCGAACTCAGTGAAGAAGATCAGGCAGGTCGTTGCCGCAGATAAGAACAGCACGCCCAGCATGTCGATTCGATGTGTGGGTCGTTTGCCCGGCAGCGTCAGCGCGAACCAGGTGATCACGAATGCCGCGATACCCACCGGAATGTTGATGTAGAACGCCCACTCCCATGTGAGGTGGTCGACGAAGAACCCGCCCAGAAGGGGCCCGGCGACGGCCGCAAGGCCGAAGATGCCGCCCAGCGGGCCGAGGTAACGGCCTCGTTCCGAAGCGGGAACGATGTCGGCGATGATCGCCTGCGAGAGGATGATCAGACCGCCGCCGCCGAGCCCCTGAATGGCCCGGAACACCACGAACACCCAGAAGTCGGTCGAGAACGCGCATCCGATGGAAGCGAGTGTGAACAAGGCGATCGCGATGAGAAAGAGGCCACGTCGGCCGAACACGTCGCCGAACTTGCCGTAGATCGGCATGACCAGCGTCGTGGCCAGCAGATAGGCCGTGGTGATCCACGCCTGGTTCTCGACTCCGCCGAGCTGGCCCACGATCGTCGGCATGGCGGTCGACACGATCGTCTGATCGAGGCTCGAGAGCAGCATGCCGGCGATCAGCGCGCCGAAGATGATCCAGATACGGCGGCGGGTGAGCAACAACGGCTCGCTCGCAGTTTTCAGCGCGTCGGGAATGCTCATGTCGTCGGTACCAACTCTTTCGGGGGTGCTGCGGGCGTGAACGTCGTCTTCAAGAATGATATTCGACGAAGCGCCTGCGCCGAGCCCGAATCGAGCCGAATACTGGGTCGTAGGATGATCGCATGACTGACAGCTCGTTGAAAGTCGCCGCCGTCGTATACAACCCCATCAAGGTCGATATCGCGGTGCTCCGGGCCAACGTCGAGGCCGAGGCGCAGGCAGCCGGGTGGGGCGAAACGCTGTGGTTCGAGACGACCGTCGAAGACGGCGGTCAGGGGGTCACCAGGCAGGCGCTCGAACAGAACGTCGACATGGTGATCTCGGCAGGAGGCGACGGAACCGTTCGCGCTGTGGCCGAGGCGCTGCACGATTCGAACACACCCCTGGCGCTGTTGCCCTCGGGCACCGGAAATCTCTTGGCCCGCAACCTGAAGCTCACGCTGGGCGACATGCCGGGCTCGGTGCACTCGGCGTTCACCGGTATCGATCGCGCCATCGACCTCGGCCTCATCGACATCGAACGCGCCGACACGAGTCGTGATCGGCACGCCTTCGTCGTCATGGCCGGCAAGCGGCTCGTGGCCCGCCTGTCACGCCCCGAAGAGATCGAAATCGACGGAGACAGCTTCGGCGAAGCGATGGCCTTCAATGCCTGGGTGGTGCCCGGGGGGCTCATGATACGGGTACCGGCCGAGCATCCGGCAACGGCCTGAACGCACCTCTAGAGAACGGCCCTCGCCCTGCGACCCTCGCAGATTTACAGTTGAACCGCACGAACTGAAACTGAAACGAAGGAGAAGGATCATGCCATTCATCACAACCTCTGACGGAACCCAGATTCATTACACCGATTGGGGAAGCGGGCGGCCGGTCATCTTCAGCCATGGCTGGCCGCTCAGCTCAGACGCGTGGGCCGTCGAGTTGAAGCTGCTCGCCGACAATGGTTACCGCGCGATCGCTCACGACCGGCGCGGCCACGGCAAGTCGTCAGGCCCCTGGCAAGGCAACGACATGGATACCTACGCTGCCGACCTCAACGCCCTCGTCGAGCACCTCGACCTGCACGACATCGTTCTCGTCGGCCACTCCACGGGCGGTGGTGAAGTTGTTCGCTACGCGGCTAAGCACGGCGCCGGCCGCGTTGCGAAGGTTTTCACCGCCGGTGCCGTGCCGCCGATCATGCTGAAATCAGAAAGCAACCCCGAGGGCACGCCCATCGAGGCCTTCGACGGGCTGCGCGCAAGCGTTCTGAAAGATCGCTCTCAGTTCTACGAAGACCTCGCCGTTCCGTTCTATGGAGCCAATCGCGAGGGCGCGACGGTGTCGAAGGGTCTGATCGACGACTTCTGGCGTCAGAGCATGCTCGTCAACATCAAGGCGGCGTACGACTGCATCAAGGCGTTCTCTGAAACCGATTTCACCGAAGACCTCAAAGCGCTCGACGTGCCCATCTTCATCGCCCAGGGGTCAGACGACCAGATCGTTCCGATCGTCGCGGCCGCCGACAAGAGCATCAAGCTGGTGAAGAACGGCACGCTGAAGGTGTACCCCGGGGCTCCGCACGGCATCGCGGGCGCCTACCAGGAAGAGCTCGACAAAGACATCTTGGCGTTCGTCAAAGACTGAGACGTCATGCCCACGAATCTGATCGTCGACACGGTGTTCGCTGTCGATGCGTTGCTCACTGAAGACGAGCTCGGCTGGAAGAGAAAGGCCAGGGCCTTCGCCGACGAGCGAATCGTTCCCACCATCGAGAGCGACTTCGAGAACGAATACTTTCGCCGAGAACTCGTCGCCGAGCTCGGGGCGGCGGGGTTTCTCGGCATGCACCTCACGGGCTACGGCTGCGCGGGAGCCAGCGCCGTAGCCTATGGTGCGGTCTGCCTCGAGCTCGAAGCGGCCGACAGCGGGTGGCGAACGTTCGTGTCGGTGCAGGGCTCGCTCGCGATGTCGGCTATCTCCAAGCACGGCTCCGACGAGCAGAAGTCGACCTGGTTGCCGAAGATGGCAACGGGCGAGGCGATCGGATGCTTCGGTCTCACCGAACCCGGCGGTGGAAGCGATCCCGCGGCCATGACAACGACCGCGGGCCCCGACGGAGACGACTGGGTGCTCAACGGCACCAAACGGTGGATCGGCCTGGCGAGCGTCGCCGACGTGGCCATCATCTGGGCCCGGGACCCCGAGGGCACGGTGCGCGGATTCGTCGTTCCCACCGCGACGACCGGCTTTCGTGCTACCCCGATCGAGGGAAAGCTCTCGATGCGATCATCCATTCAGTGCGACGTGACCCTCGACAACGTTCGGCTGCCCGCCTCGGCTGTACTGCCGCACGCCCGTGGTCTTTCGGCGCCGTTCTCGTGCCTCAACGAAGCGCGCTACGGAATCGTCTGGGGCGCAATGGGAGCGGCCCGCACGTGCCTCGAAGCCGCCGTCGAGCGATCACGCACCCGCGAGGTCTTCGGCGCCCCCATCGGCAGCCGCCAGCTCGTGCAAGCCAAACTCGCCGACATGTTCGTCGAATACGAGAAGGGGATGCTGTTGGCCCTGCACCTCGGGCGCCTGAAAGAACGGGGTGCGCTGACCCCGGCCCAGATCAGCGTCGGCAAGCTCAACAACGTTCGCGAAGCACTCAGCATCGCCCACACGGCCCGGTCGATTCTCGCCGGCGACGGAATCACCAGCGAATTCCCCGTCATGCGCCACATGGCGAACCTCGAATCGGTCAGAACCTACGAGGGCACCGACGAGATTCATCAACTCGTGCTCGGCCGTGCACTCACGGGAATCGCCGCATTCTGACCCTGTTCCGTCTCGTGAGTCGGTTCTGTCTCGTGAGTCGGTTCCGTCTCGTGAGTCGGTTCCGTCTCGTGAGTCCGTTCCGTCGCATGAGCCCGGTCCATTCATGAGTCCATTCCATGCATGAGCCTTCCCGAGTTTCACCCGGGTCGCGGCCGTGCGTCTGGACACCCCGGTCAGGTTGCTGATCAGCGATACAACATCGGTGCATCCGTGCTTCACGCTCAGACGGTCATCACCATGCTCAGCTTTCGACCGCTCAGCCAGCTCGCCAGCCATCTCGACAGCGAGCGCTTCAGCGCAGCGCAGCAGCCGCTCACCGGCCACCGCCCAGGCCACCAGCACCTCGTCGGCAAGCCCACCGGGCGCGGCAGCAGCAAACCCACCCGTGCCCACCACCGCCTCGACGGCAGCCTGCAGCACCTCAAGCCGGGCGTCGTCACAGCCCGAAGGCGGCAACCCCGGCGGGGTGGGTGGTGGTGTGTTCATACCCCAATTCAAACACCCACCACCGACAAATCCTCACCAAAACGGGTCGAAGCCCGGCATCTGTGGAGAACTACTTCGCACCCCGATTGTGGAGGAGAAGAGCGCCCGATCCAGCCGAGTGTGGCAATTGTGAACCTGCTTCCGGGAGAGCGAGCGGGACGCGCCATATTGGCTGACACCTGATAGTGTGCCCCCATGAGTGAGGCGCTCGGTCTGCTGAGCCGCGTTGGTGCGGATGCCGTCAGTGCGCTCATCTCTTCTGTGAACGGCGACCCACTACCTCCGGCGATCGTGTTCGTCGGGTTCGCGTTCACCCTCGCCGCTTTGATCGCAATGACGGTCGCCGTTCGCGCGACCTCGGCACGGCCGTCGCAGGGAACAACCGCTGGCCACCGCACCCCGCAACGCAACGCCGATCTGCGGGTGCTGATTTCGCAGAGCAACCCGGATGCGCCCGGCCACATTCGGGCCCGGGCGCTCGACGACGCCCGGGTCGCGCATCTGATTCCGGCCGGCGATGAAACCGAATCAGAGCGGATGCTCGCCGCGGCCCGGCGCGCACTGCTGACGAGTTCGCCAGAAGACTTCGCGCGCGAGTGGGGAATCCCCTCAGCGAACGTGCAGTGAAAAGCATCGAGAGGCGCCCGAGTAGTATCGCTGACTCGCCGCCGAGCATCCCGCAGAAAATGTAACGAACCGGTAACGAAGTTGGCGGCTGACACCCAGCTGACGTTTACCCGCTGCTCACCTTGACAGCGCATCGTTGCTGACATGATCGCAATGACAGCCATTGTTCGTTCCGTCGATTCCCTGCACACGCTGCCCCTGCTGGGGCAGAATCTGCGCCGCCACTATGAGCACATTCTGCTGTTCACTGACCAGATGCTCGTCATGTTCCCCCAGGTGGGGCCGGTGCTCGTCACCGAAGAGGCCGCCACGACTCGCTGTGATGTCGTCGCCGATTCGAAGGCGGAGATGACCCGCCGAATGGAAGCCGTGGAGGCGGATGTTCGCCGACAGGCTGCGGGGGTGCCGGTGCGCATCGAGTGGCAGAAGTCGGCGAGCATCCCGGTTCCGTTTCGGTAGCTCGCCGCCGATAACGAGTTCGGTGTCGATCCCGATCCTGAAGCCGAGGCCGATCCCGACTCGCGGCCCGGTCCCGCGCTAGGCCGGGATGCTGCGGGCTTGGAGCACGAGCCGGTCGGTCGACGCGAATTCGAGGTCGGGAAACGACGGTCGGTCGGCGATCGTGACCCGGTATCGGCCGTGTTCGAACACCACGACGGCCCAGCCATCTATCGGATCTTCGATTCGCGTCACCGGAATGCTCCGGCCGTCGAGCGAGATGCGATCGGGCCGGCGACGTATGTCGGAGACGTAGTGGGTGACACGGCGAACCTCTTTCGTCCATTCGGTGAGATCACTGAGGTTCAGAACACCGGCTCGTTCAGAACACCGGCTCGTTCAGAACGCCGGCTCGTTCAGAACGGCAGGGATTCGGGAGGATCGTCGTTCGATGTCTGTCTCGATCGTCGTTCGCCCCTATCGACGACTCCACTGCGGGCACCGGGATCAGGATCTGGATCAGGATCGGCAACGGAATCGGGCTCGGGCTCGGGCTCGGCGACAGCGTCGGCGTCGGCGTCGGTGCCGGTGTTTGTGTCTGTGTCTGAGTTTGTGAAGTGTGGCATCGGACGTGTGATGGGTGTGGGTTTGATGATGTATTCGAATCCGGCGGGTGAGGTCCAGGTGATGGTGCCGGTGCCGGCGGGCTCTTGCACGATGGTCCATTCGGTGTGGTGTTTGACTTTGTGGTGGCTGCTGCAGAGGGGGCTGAGGTTGTTGAGG
>JAODBB010000247.1 GCA_025463745.1 Subtercola sp. | reverse complement strand
GAGCCCCCCTGTCGATGCCTCGAGCAGCGAAGCCACCCCTGCGCTCAGCGGCGCGAGACTGATGTCTTCGGCCGGCGTTCCGGGTTCGGTGCGCCACGATCCGAGGTGAATGAGGTAATTCGGGCCGCCCGCTTTGGCCCCGGCGCCCACCGCCGAGCGCTTCCAGCCGCCGAAGGGCTGGCGCCGCACGATGGCGCCCGTGATTCCGCGGTTCACGTACAGGTTTCCGGCCTCGACGCTCGCGAGCCACTGCTCGATCTCTGACGCGTCGAGCGAGTGGATGCCCGCGGTCAGCCCATACGCGGTGGCATTCTGCAGCCCGACCGCTTCACCGAGGCTCGCCGCGTGCATGATGCCGAGCACCGGCCCGAAGTATTCCGTCTCGTGAAAGGCCGACCCGGCCGCGACACCCGTGCGCACTCCCGGCGACCATAACCGCCCCGTGCCGTCGAGGGCGCGCGGCTCGACGAGCCACGACTCGCCATCGCTGAGCGTGGTGAGGGCCTGCTGAAGCTTGCCGGCTGCCGGTTCGATGAGCGGGCCCATCTGCACGGCCGGGTCGTCGGGGTACCCCACACGCAGCGAGGTCACCGCGTCGACGAGCTGATTTCTGAACCGTGCCGACTTGGCAACCGAGCCGACCAGAATGACGAGGCTCGCGGCCGAGCACTTCTGCCCCGCATGCCCGAAGGCGCTCTTCACGATGTCGGCAACAGCCAAGTCGATGTCGGCGCTCGGCGTCACGACGATGGCGTTCTTGCCGCTCGTCTCGGCCAGCAGCGGCAAGTCGGGCACCCACGAACGAAAAAGCTCTGCCGTTTCGTACGATCCGGTGAGTATCACCCGGTCGACGAGCGGATGCGTGATCAACCGCTGCCCGAGCTCGCTCTCGTCGAGATCGACCAGTTTGAGCAGCGCGCGCGGGATGCCCGACTCCCACAGCGACTCGGCGATCACAGCGGCCGAACGGCGAGCCTGTGGCGCGGGCTTCAGAATCACGCCGGCGCCTGCCGCGAGCGCGGCGAGCACTCCGCCGGCCGCAATAGACACGGGAAAGTTCCACGGCGGAGCCACCACGATCAGCGCCGGCGGCACGAAGGTCGCTCCGTCGATCTGCTCGAGCTCGCCCGCGAGCACGCTGTAGTACCGCGCAAAATCGACGGCCTCGCTGACCTCCGGGTCACCCTCAGCGAGGGTCTTGCCGGTTTCGCTCGCCATGACCTCGAGCAGCAGATCGCGGTTCGCCTCGAGGGCGAGCCCGGCCCGGCGCACCGCTGCGGCGCGAACCTCGGCCGGCTCGGCACCCCACTCGCGCCCTGCCTCGGCCACCGACTCGAGCAGGTCGTCGAGCAGGTCGGGGTCGGCGTACTGCACGGCGGCGAGTGTCTCTTCGCCGAGCCGCGAGTCGGGCACCCGCGCCAGAATGTGGCGCGCCCACTCGCGGTTCGCGGGCAGCGAAGGGTCAGTGTCAGGAGTGTTCTCGAACACCCCACGCGGTGGGGCGACGAGTGTTTCGAGGCTCGATCGGTCTTGCGTGCGGTTCGGCCGTGGAGTTACGCCGACGGCCGGCGTCTCCGCAGCTTCCGAGCTCTCGTCGTTGGATTCAGCAGTGTCGTTCGCGACCTCGGCGCGACCCGCCATCTTGTGGGCGTCAGCCCGCTCGGATTCGTCGCCAACCTCGACCTCGACGCTACCGGCACCCGCCGGTTCGCCAGGGCCCGTCACCTCACCGCCGGCGCCCGCGGACTCAGCGCCGTGCGCGGTGGAGCCGGCGGCATCCGCACCGCCCAACTCACGCTCGAGCGCGGCCAGCGACGCGAGAAAGCGGTCGCGCTCGCGCTCGAAGACGGCCGGGTCGGCTTCGAGATCGAAGACCGCCGACATGAAGTTCTCGTCACTCGCGTTCTCTTCGAGCCGGCGCACCAGGTAGTTGATAGCCACGGTGAACTCACGAGGATGCACCACCGGCGTATACAGCAGCAGGTTGCCCACGTGCCGGCGCACCGCATCGGCCTGCGCGGGAGCCATGCCGAGCAGCATTTCGAAGTCGATTCGATCCGTCACGCCTCGACGCTCGGCGAGCAACCACGCGAATGCGATATCGAAGAGGTTGTGCCCGGCGATGCCGAGCTGCACAGCATCCGTTCGCCCGGGGGTGAGCGCCCAGTTCAGCACTCGCTTGTAGTTCGTGTCGGTTGCTTGTTTGCTGCCGAACGTCGCAAGCGGCCAGTCGTGGATGATCGCATCGACCCGCTCCATGGCGAGGTTCGCGCCTTTCACCAGCCGCACCTTGATCGGCGCACCGCCCGCCGCCACGCGATCGGACGCCCACACCTGCAACCGCTGCATTGCGGCGAGCGCATCGGGCAGGTAGGCCTGCAGCACGATCCCCGCCTCGAGGTGTGCGAACTGCGGCCGTTCGAGCACCCGCTGAAACACGGCGATGGTCAGGTCAAGGTCGGCGTACTCCTCCATGTCGAGGTTGATGAATTTCGCGGGGGCCGCAGGCGTCGTCGGAAGCGCAGCCTGGTAGAGCGCTACCAGGCTGTTGGCCACCCGTTCGACCGTCTCGTCGAACGCCCACATCGAGAGTTCGCTGGCGATCGACGACACTTTCACCGAAACATAGTCGACGTCGTCGCGGGCCAGAAGTTCGAGGGTTCCGGCGAGCCTGTTGCGGGCTTCGCGCTCGCCCAGCACAGCCTCGCCCAACAGATTGAGGTTCAGGCGGGCGCCGTCGGCGCGCAACGCCGCGATCGCTTTGCCGAGCTTGTTGGGGCTCGCGTCGGCGATGAGATGGCCGACCATGCGCCGCAGCACGCGTTTCGACGTGGGCACGACCACCCAGGGCAGCGACTCACCGAGCGCGGCCCCGACCCTGATGGCGGCACGGAGCCGCGGCGGCAGAAACTCGGGAGTGAGGGCGGCGAGCTGCTCGAGGTTCTTGCCGGCGACAACGACGTCTTCGGGGCGGGCGACGCCGTCGACGAAGCCGACGGTGAAGGCCAGGCCGTTCGGGTCTTTGAGCACGCCGGCGAGGCGCGCTGCCGACTCGTCGACGGCGACGCCCGCGCTCTCGGCGAGCCACTGGCGCACGAGGGCGACCGAGGCGTCGCCGAGGCTGGCGAAGTCGTCGCGGGCGTCGGGGGCGTCGCGGGCGGCGGGGGCGGCGACATCGCCCAGGCCGTCGAAATCGGCGGGGACGTCGCGGGCGTCGCGGGCGGCGGGGGCGGCGCGGGCGGCGACATCGCCCAGGCCGTCGACATCGCCCAGGCCGTCGAAATCGCCCAGGCCGTCGAAATCGGCGGGGACGCCATCGACGACTGGTGCGTCTGGTGCGACCGGCGCGCCGGAAACGCCCGGCGCGAGGTGGGGATCGCCCTCGCCCAGGCCATCGAAATCGGCGGCGGTCGGGTCTTCGGTGGGCGGCCCGGGGTCGGCCTCGGTTTCGTGCGCCTGATCGACCATGATTTGAGAATATCCCGCGGTTCGGCTTTCGCCCCGGTCATCCGCGCCTCGCGCCCCAAAGATCGCGGACGAGCAGGCAGCGGGAGTCTGACGCGAGCCTGCGAGAATAGCCGGATGAGCCCCCCCGTACGACGACTTGGCTCCGAACACTCCGGAGTTCGCTCGCCTGGCCGCCGACCCGATGCTCGTGCCGACGGGATTTCGCCTCACCGAGCGCTCCAGGGTGATCGGCCACGGCGATGCGTTCTACGAGTCGGCCCGCGACCAATTGTTCTCCTGGCAGGTGCAGCGCGGCTCCCGTTTCGAGTTCGTCGACGTGCCGCCGCGCGTCGAACTCGGCGCCGTGTCGGTGTTCCGCATTCCGTTCGGGCCGCTGCGGCCGCGCGTGATCTGCCGCGTCTTCGAGGTGCGGGACTCCGCCACGAGGGCCGGTTTCTCGCATGTGGCTCTCGACGGGCATCCGCAGCTCGGCTGGGAGAGCTACCACGTCGAGCGCGACTCAGCCGGTCAGGTGCGGCTCGCGATCCGTGTCGTCTGGCGCCCCGGCGCATGGTGGATGCACGCGGCCGGCCCGCTCGCCTCCGTCGCCGTGGCGCTGGTCTTGCGCCGCAACCTCGCCGCCCTTGCCTCGCTGCCCCGCCCAGCGCCCCGCGCCCCGCGAGAGAAGCATTCTGAGACGAGAGAAGCTGTTGCAACGGGTTCTCTCGTCTCAAAACGCTTCTCTCGCGAGCACGGGCGGTGAGGAAGTGTCAGTGGAAGCGATGGTCTTGGATGGTCGCACGCGGGCCGAAACGCGGCTTGGGTATGCCGCTCGCAAGAATGAGGCGCACCACGCGCTGCCGCTGCCCGCGCCACGGGTCGAGCAGCTCGAGCATTCCGTCGTCGTCGACGGGCTTGCCCACCAGTACCCAACCCACGTGGGCGGCGAGGTGGTAGTCGCCGACGCTCACTGCATCCGGATGCCCGTGCGAACGCTGACTCGTCTCTGCGGCCGTCCACGGGCCGACGCCGTGCACGGTCTGCAGTTTCTCGAGCACGCCGGCGATTTCTCGCACCCCTCGGCGCACAAGGGCGCCCGGCGCAACGTCGGCCCTACTCGGCCCACCCGCGCCACCCGCGCCGGCACCGCCACTGCCGGCGCCACCGCCGGCCAGCCGATCCAGCCCGGCCGCCAGCGCCGCCGCCCCCACGATCGCGCGCGAACGATCGGGCCCGACGCCCGCCCGATGCCACTCCCACGACGGAATCAGCTGCCACCCACGCGCGCTCGGCTGCACCCGCATACCTTCCGGCGCCGGCCCGGGCGGCACCTCGCCGAACTTTCGCAGCAGATAGTGCCACGACCGCCGAGCCTCGAGCGTTGTCACCTTCTGCTCCAGGATGCTCGGCACCAGCGACTCGAACACGAGTGAGGTGCACGTGAGCCACATTCCCGGGTGATGACGCCGCACTTCGGCGAGCAGGGGCGCGCTCGTGAGGTCGAGCTCGTTCCACGAGTCACCCTCACCCAGGAGTTCGGGCAGGGCATCCAGAACCCACGGGGCACCGGGGCCCCACGCCGTCGCCTGTACGGCACCACGTGCGTCGGCCTCGGCGTGCAGGGTCGTGGGGCCGAGGGGAGTGCGCATCACCCGCCAGAATCCGTTCGGGGTCAGGCGCATGGTCGGCTCTGTCTGCCCACGCAGCAGCGGGCCCACGGTCTGCCGGAGGTTCACGGGCCGCGCTGGCGCATACGTGGTGGTGAGCGGCACGGCCGACTCGAGCAGGGCATCCATGACCCTCACAGACTAGATCGTTCCCCTGACAGCCCCGCGCCCCCGCCCCGCCCGCTTCCCGACGCGGAATTGAGGCAGGTGCGCCGAATTGAGACGCGCGTACCTGTCTCAATCCGGCGCAGGTGTCTCACTTCTGTCGGGAAGCGGCCGGGCGTCAGGCTAGCGCACCAGGGGCAAAAGGATGTCGGCGTTCCGGTACGCGATCGGGTTCACGGTGCTGGCAATGGCGCTGACGCTGCCGGGCAGGCTGACCGTTGCGGCCGCCGCGGCTCCGGGTGCGCCCGTAGCTGCCGGGCCGCCGTCACGCCCGGCCGAGACAATCCCGGCGGCTGAAGAATCGAGATCTATGCTCAAGGAGTGACCGCACCCCGCGCCAGCGACGAACTCCCCGCACGTGACATCGTCATTCTCGGTGGCGGCCACAACGGGCTGGTCGCCGCGGCGTACCTCGCTCGCGCGGGCCTCTCGGTCACGGTGCTCGAGCGGCTGCCCGCGGTCGGCGGCGCTGCGGTGTCGACGTCGCCGTTCAAGGGGGTGGATGCCCGCATCTCCCGCTATTCGTACCTGGTGAGCCTCCTGCCGCAGAGCATCATCAACGAGCTCGGGCTCGACGTATCGTTCGCCAAGCGCCGTTACTCGTCGTACACGCCAGTGCCGCTCAGACCCGCAGGGGTGGCGGCCACCCCGGGCACAGCTTTCGGCACGGGGGTAACGCACGCAGACACAGAAGTTCGCGCGAGCGAGATACCCGCAGACCGCGGGCTGCTCATCGACCAGGCCGACCTCGACGCCACCCGCGAATCGTTCGCCGCCATCGGTGCGGCCGCAGACGCCGACCTGTTCTTCGAGTTCTACAAGCATTGCCGCGACCTCACCGAGAAACTCTGGCCAACCCTCACCCAGCCGTTGCTGCGACGCAGCGAGGCGCGGGCGCTCGTCGACGCCGACCGCACTTGGCATGCGATGATCGAGCGGCCCATCGGGGAGATCATCGAGCGGCACCTGCAGAACGACGTGGTGCGGGGCATCATCCTCACTGACGCCCTGATCGGCACTTTCGCTCGTGCGACAGACCCAGACCTCGCGCAGAACATCTGTTTTCTCTACCACCTCATCGGGCAGGGCACCGGCGAGTGGAACGTTCCCGTCGGCGGCATGGGCGCCATCACCGACGAGCTGCTGCGGGCCGCCATCGCTGCGGGCGCGACCGTTGTGACGGGGGCGGAGGTGGTGGGGGTGGAGCTGCGCGACGAGCCCGCTGACTCAGTTGAGATCACCTATCACTCTGGCGACGACGGCGCCGAGCACACTCTGACGGCATCAACCGTGTTGTCGAACGTAGCGCCCGTTGAACTCGATCGCCTCATCGCGTCGGGCGGGCAGCCATTCGAAGGCAGCGCCGCGAGGCCCGAAGGTGCGCAGGTCAAGGTGAACCTTCTGCTCGCCCGGCTGCCGCGTCTGCGCGACCCGAACGTCACCGCAGAACAGGCCTTCGGCGGAACGTTCCACATCAACGAGACATACACCCAGCTCGATACGGCCTACCTCGCCGCAGCGACCGGAGTACTGCCGAACCCACTGCCGTGCGAGATCTACGCACACTCGCTCGCCGACCCGAGCATCCTCTCGCCCGAATTGCAGGCCGCCGGTGCCCAGACGCTCACCGTCTTCGCCTTGCACACGCCGCACCGGCTCGTCACGCCCGCGACGAACGACGCCTTTCGCGCCGAAGCGCAAGCCGCCGTGCTCGCGTCGCTGAACAGCGTGCTCGGCGAGCCCATCGAAGACTGCCTCCTGCGCGACGCGGTCGGCCAGCCGTGCATCGAAACCAAGACCACTCTCGACATCGAAGAGGCGTTGCGGATGCCCGGAGGCAACATCTTTCACGGCCCCCTCTCCTGGCCCTTCGTCGATGACGATGCCCCGCTCACGACCGCAGCAGAGCGGTGGGGAGTGGTCACCGCGCACCCCCGGGTGCTGCTGTGCGGTTCGGGTGCGCGCCGCGGCGGAGCGGTCAGCGGACTCGGCGGACACAACGCCGCCATGGCCGTTCTGGAGCAGCTGGCGGCTGACGGCGTCGCATCCACGACCTACGACCCTGCGCCGGCGGACGGCGGCACAGCGGGCGGCGGCGACGACGACGCACCGAGCGGCTTCCCGTCAGCCACCGACCCGGCATCAACCACCAGGCGCCCCGCACCCACCGACCGCCGCGCGCCAGAAGCGAGCGCGTACACCGGCGGGCGCTCAGCGACAGACAGCAGCCGCGCACCCACGACGAAGAGCCGTGCATCCACCCCCGGCGGCTCACCGAAGGAAGACACCCCCTCATGACAAGCGCAAGCGACGGCACCACTGCCGACACCAGCATCACCGACAACGCCGTGTACGTCGACGGCAAGCGCACCGCCGAGCCGCGCACGCTCGACGAGACGTTCGAGGTGATGCGCGAGCACCACGGCGTGGCCTGGATCGACATGGTGCACCCCGACCGCGCCGAATTGCAGGCCGTCGCCGCCGAGCTCAGCCTGCACCACCTCGCCGTAACCGACGCTCTCACCGGCCACCAGCGCGCGAAGCTCGAGCGCTACGGTGAGACGCTCTTCATCGTGCTGCGGCCCGCGAAGTACCTCGACGACGTCGAAAAAGTGAAGTTCGGCGAAGTGCACATGTTCATGGGGCCCGACTTCGTCGTGTCGGTGAAGCATGGCGATTTTCCCGATATCGGGGCCGTGCGTGTGCGGTTGGAGGAGCATCCGGAACTGCTCGCGGGCGGCCCGCGGATCATTCTCTACGGCATCCTCGACCTCGTGGTCGACGAGTACGCGCCCGTGCTGGAGGGCCTGGAGAACGACATCGATGAGATCGAAGATCAGCTTTTCAGTGGCAATCGTGAGGTTTCGCGCCGAATTTACGACCTGTTGCGCGAGGTGATCGAGTTTCAGCGGGCGACGCATCCGCTCGAAGAGATGCTGAGACGGTTGATCGAGGGCCTCGACGAGCAGTCGCGCGACGAGGCGGCGGCGTCAGCACGGTCTGCTGGGCGCGCGCGGCTTCAGCGTGAAGCAGACGCGGATCTCGACGCTGCCGGCGGGATGAGCGGCACCGGCACCGGCACTCGCGGCGCCGGCACCGGCACTCGCGGCGCCGGCACCGGCGATGGCACTCGCGGCAGTGCCATTAGCTCTGGCACCGCCGAAGCATCCATCGACTCGCGAAACCTCGCCGATGACGACGCTCAGCTGCTCGAAATCAAACGCCACTTCCGCGACGTGCTCGACCATGTTCTGCGCGTCATCGATCGCTCCGATGCGTTTCGAACGCTGCTCGAAAACGCCCTCACGGTGCATTCGACCCTCATCGCGCAGCAACAGAACGACGAGCTGACCCGCATGACGGAGACGAGCCTCGCCCAGGGTGAGCAGGTGAAGAAGATCTCGGGTTGGGCCGCCGTTCTCTTCGCGCCCACCCTCGTCGCCGCCATCTACGGCATGAATTTCACGAACATGCCCGAGCTGAAATGGGTTCTCGGCTACCCGTTCGCGCTCGCCCTGATGCTCGGCTCGGGCGTCGGGCTCTACATCGCGTTCAAGAAGCGCGGCTGGCTCTGAGCGCGGCGTGTTGGCGCAACGGCAGCTGAGGATCACGGCGCCGGCGCGCCCATATCTCCCGCCGCAGCCCACTCATCCTCGGTTGGCATCAGCACGAGCCGGGTGATGACACAAACCGCACGGGTAAAATCAGCGGATGGCCGTGCCCAAGATCATCCTCTTCTACGTGTTCGCGCCGCTGCCCGACCCCGACGCCGTGCGACTGTGGCAACGCGACCTGTGCGAGAGCCTCGGGCTGCGGGGTCGCATCCTCATTTCGGCGCAGGGTATCAACGCCACTCTCGGCGGCGAGCTGAACGCGGTGAAGAAGTACCTGCGCAAGACTCGCGAGTACCCCGCCTTCAAGAACATCGATGTGAAATGGAGCGAAGGCACCGCACTCGACCCGGCGAGCACCGCCCCCGCGGCCCCGCGCGGCCACTCCGCCGACTTCCCGCGTCTCAGTGTGAAAGTGCGCGACGAAATCGTGAGCTTCGGGGCACCAGGCGAACTCGAAGTGGATGATCGGGGCGTCGTCGGCGGCGGCACCAAACTGTCTCCCGCCGAGTTGCACGAGCTCGTCGAGACGCAGAAGCAGCTCGGTGACGACGTCGTCTTCTTCGACGGGCGCAATTCGTTCGAGGCCGAAATCGGTCATTTCGAGGGAGCCGTTGTGCCCGACGTGAGTAACACCCGCGAGTTCGTGGCCGAGCTCGACAGCGGTAAGTACGACCACCTGAAGTCGAAGCCGGTCGTCACCTACTGCACCGGCGGCATCCGCTGCGAGGTGCTCTCGTCGCTGATGACCGCGCGCGGTTTCTCCAACGTCTACCAGCTCGACGGCGGCATCGTGGGTTACGGCGAGACCTACGGAGACTCCGGCCTCTGGCAGGGCTCGCTCTACGTGTTCGACAACCGGCTTTCGCTGAATTTCACTCCGGATGCTCGAACCATCGCCACGTGTCACCGCTGCTCTGAGCCCACGAGCTCCATGCAGAACTGCAGCGAACTGTCGTGTCGTACGCAACTCGTCATCTGCGACAACTGCTCCTCCACAACCGCGCCCTGGTGCGAAGTTCACACACCCGTGCGTGCTCCCTCGCGCTCGATCGGAGCCGGGTCATAGGCTGAGGGCATGACCTCCCTTCAGCACAAAGCCGACGAGCTGCTTCGCCTCCACACCTCCTCCGAGATTCTGACGGTCGTCAACGTGTGGGATGTGGTGAGCGCCAAAGCCGTCGCCGACATCTCGGAGACGACCGCCCTCGCCACGGCGAGCCACAGCATCGCGGCGCTCTACGGGTACGACGACGGCGAGCAGATTCCCGTCGACCTCATGCTCGACATGGTGGGGCGTATCGCAGCCACGACCAGCCTGCCGGTGAGCGCCGATCTCGAGGCGGGCTATGGCGCGCCCGGCGAAACCATTCGTAAAGCCATCGGCGTGGGCATCGTCGGCGCGAACCTCGAAGACCAGATGAAGCCGCTCGCCGATTCGGTCGCGGCCGTCGCAGAGGTCGTCGCGGCCGGCCAGGCCGAGGGTCTGAACTTCGTGCTGAACGCTCGCACCGACGCATTCCTCCGGGCCGGCGACAGACCCCTCGAAGACGTGATCGTCGACGCCATCGAACGCGGCCGGGCATTCCTCGACGCCGGCGCGGCCTGCGTCTTCGTGCCCGGCAGACTCGACGCCAGCACCGTCTCGCGCCTCGTCGAGGGCATTGGCCAGCAGCGCGTCAGCGTCATCGGCGTTCCCGGCTCACTCCGGCCCTCCGCCCTCGAAAAGCTCGGCGTCGCCCGAATCTCGTACGGCCCCTGGAGCCAGCGCGTCGCCCTCACCGCGCTCGCCGACCTCGCCATCTCCCTGTACGGCGATGGCACCCTGCCCGACAGCGCCCGCGCCCTCAACTGACGACGCAGCACCCCGGTACCCCGCGGCGCGGCGCCCTGGCGCAACTTCGTGGCGATGAGCAGCGGGCGCCTCACGGCCGAACCTCGCGCGGCACCTCGTGTAGCAGTTACAACGAAACCAGGCCAGTACACCTGCCCCAATTCGGCGCAGGTGCCTCACGCGCGAGCGGTCTGAGACAGACCTCGATACCGACCTGGGTGTCGCGAGACAGGTGCGACGAAAAGGGGTCGGAGTATCTGCCGCAATTCGGCACAGATGCCTCACGGGCGAAGGCGCGGCGGCCCTGTCCGTCAGCCCGCAGGAACCGCCCTCGGCGTGCGGGGCTCCCGCGCTGCGACGGCGGCGGCTGCGCGAGCGGCGCGACGCGCCTTGCGCCCGAGGCGGCGTTCTCGCGCGAACGCCCGGGCATCAGGGCTCGACAACGCGAAGAGCAGAAGAATGTCGAAGCTGAGGTTCACCAGCCCGGTCGCCGTGCCGACGTCTGACTCGTTGCGCACGAAACTGATCGCCACAGTGGCGACCGTGATGAGGCTGAACGTCATCACTAGAAAGCGCGCCCAGTTGTAGCCTGCGAAAACCAGCTGGGCGAGCACGATGTACCCGATGAACGCGATACTCGCGATTCCCACGATGATCCACACCGCAATGTCTGCGAGCTGATCGGCGCCGATGTCTGAGCCGCTGGGCAGGTCGACCTTGACCGCCGACACGGAGTCGGCCCACGTCGCGAACACGCTGATCACAGAGGCCGCGCCGATGGCACCGCGAATGATCATGAGCAGATAGCTGAGGTAGATCGAGATCGGCCGCTTGACCCGGTTCGACGAGGCCGAATCGCGCGCCGTGTCGAGCACCGCATGCCCCAGCAGCGCGGCATCCGCCGGCAGCGGAGCGCTCTCGACCTGTTGTGCGCTCGCTTCGCCCTCGGCCGATACGATCACACGACTCAGGTCGATGATGG
Organism: Subtercola sp.; assembly: GCA_025463745.1. Classification (GTDB taxonomy): domain Bacteria; phylum Actinomycetota; class Actinomycetes; order Actinomycetales; family Microbacteriaceae; genus Subtercola. Next base: position 1,188 of record JAODBB010000247.1, on the reverse strand, counting down.
GGAGGTCGCCGTCGGTCGTGATCGCGTCACCGCCACCGTTCACCGCGTGATACCCCGTCGAGAAATTGCGGATGACCGAGAAAACGCCCTCGGCATTCGCGTCTTGCAGCGTGGTGACGATGTGGTCGCGTTCACGGTCTGTTTCGCGTTCGATGCGGTGGGTCACCTGCAGAGTGAAGAGGGAGATGCCCACGGTGCGGTCGTACGTGCCCGCGGCCATCCATTCGGCTTCGTACCCACCAGGCAGCAGCCAGCCCTCTGGCGTCTTCCAGAACCGAACGTGGTGGCGTTTGGCCGGGTTGCCTTCGACCTCTTGCTGATACGTGAAGTCTTGGATGTTACCGAAGAGGTACAGCGGGCTCACCGGTGCATCGGAGTAACTGCGGCGGAAAAGCGTCGACGTGACGATGCGGAGGGCGCTGCGAAAGCCGACCTCGTCGGCACGGCGCCATCCCGCAGCCAGCATGGCGGTATGCAGCTGAGCCTCTGAGCCGAAAAGGGCGAGATTGACCGGGTCGCCGAGCAGCCCCTCGTTGGTTCGCGCGCGGCCGATGAAGTAGTCGGGCACATAGATGTACGTCAATATGCTGTGCAGCCGCGGCAGCAAGAGATACGCGAGCAACGCATAGAAGATGATCAAGAACCACAGGTACGAAAACCCGTGACTGAACGTCTGCGAGAGCACCAAGTACGCAAGCCATGCCGCGGCTGCAGCGCCGAGGAAGAAATACACGTTGTCGAGCGCCGCCATGACGCGGCCTCGGCGATCCTTTGTGGGCACCGGCGGTGGCTGGGAGGGCGATGGCAGACTCGGGTCGAACGGGTCGAGCGGGGCCCGTTCGAGCGGCTCGATGGGGGCGCGCACGGCGGAATGCAGGGCAGCTTCGACAGCGAGCTCGCGCGGGGTGCCGGGTTCGCCGTTGCCGGACTGCGCGGAAGCCGTTCTCCCGGAAGCGGACGCGGGTGCGGACTCAGAAGCAGTCGTGGACTCAGACGCGGGTGCAGAGGCAATTACGGGCGCAGCCCCTTGCGAGCTGCCTGCCGAATCGAGATCGCTTCCCGTCATTCGTGAACCGTAGGGCACTTCGCGTCGTCGAGAAACCCGTTGCACCGACGACATCGCAACGACAGCCCCGCCCGCCCACCGGCAGCAGAATCTGCCACCAATACCGGCAACCCACCGCGCGA
>JAODBB010000178.1 GCA_025463745.1 Subtercola sp. | reverse complement strand
AGCAGGTAGAGAACGCCCATCAAGCCGAGTCGGGGGTCGTGCCGGATGCCGGACCCGCCGAGGCGGTGGGGTCGGCGGGCTGGCGCGTGGTGGAGGAAGCCGCGGTCGAATCGGGGGTCGAGCCGGGCGCCGGGTCAGAGTGGTCGGGAGCCGCATGGCCCGAAGTGGAAGAGGCGGCATCCGCGTGAGGGGCGAGGTCGGCCCCGCGGCGCTCGGTCAGCGGCGGCTCAGGCAGTGCCGTCGTTGAAGTGTCGCCGCGAAGGCGCTTGATGACGAGCTCGGCGCTGATGAGGCACATGGGCAGCCCGATGCCCGGAATGGTCGAACCGCCGGCGTAATAGAGGCCCTTCACCTTCTTGCTCACGTTGCCGGCGCGCAAGAACGCGCTCTGGCCGAGCGTGTGGGCGGGGCCGAGGGCGGTGCCGTTCCAGGCGTTGAGGTCGGCGGCGAAATCGGCCGGGCCGACCGTTCGCCGAACGGTGATGCGCGAAGCCAGATCGGGGATGCCCGCCCAGCTCGCAATCTGCGCGATCGCTTCGTCAGCGATCGCCTCCACCTGCGGCGAACCTGTTCCGTCTTCGCCACCATGCCCGATGCCCGGGTCGGCGGGGATCGGCACCAGCACGAACAGGTTCTCGCTGCCAACGGGCGCCACCGTGGCATCCGTGGCGCTCGGCCGGCAGACGTAGATCGACGCTGGGCTGGGCACCGAGGTCTGCCCACGCGGGCCGAGGCCGGCGGGGCCGGTCTTGCCGAAGATCTTCGTGAAGTCAGACTTCCAGCTCTTGGTGAAGAAGAGGGTGTGGTGCAGCAGTTCGGGCAGCTCACCCGACACCCCGAGGTAGATGAGCACGGCACTCGGTCCGGCGATCTTCTTCTTCCAGTAGCTCGCCGGATAGGTCTGCAGTTCGGGCAGCAGCATGGTGGTTTCGACGTGTTCGAGGTCGGCCGCCGCGACCACGATGTCGGCGTCGAGCGAGTGGGCCGTCCCTGCCGCATCCAGATAGTGGATGCCCGCTATGCGAGCCGGTATCGACTCGCCCTTCGCGGGGGGCACCTCTTCGCCTGAGCCGCCCACCGCGGCCCGGCCCGCGCCAGCGCCCCGGCCCGTGCCGATACCGCCGCCCACGCCGGTGCCCCCGCCCTCGCCCGTGTCGGCTCCTGCCGGTGCACCAGAACCTGTGGCCCCGCCGTACCGACCCGGGTCATCGTCGAGCTCACCCGACAGCACACGACGCAACTCGTCGCGGTCGAGCACGTTGGTGTCGAACTCGTGCGTGTCGTAGTCGTACGGCCCGGGTGCAGGTTCCGGATGCGCGGCAGCGGCTTCGACCTCGTCGTCGGTGGTGACGATGCGGGTCACACTCGCTGCCGTGACGATGTCGACGCCCGCGTCGAGGGCGAGCTGCTCGATGGTCTGGATGACCGTGTGTAGCCCACCCTGCGGGTAGAGCACTCCGTCGTCAAGATCAAGATGGCTCATCAGGTGATACATGCTCGGAGTGGAATATGGCGATGATCCCAGGAAGACCGCCGGGTAGCCCAGAATCTGCAGCAGCCGCGGGTCGCGAACGGTGCGGCCGGCGAAGCTGTTGAGCGACTCCACGAGCAGCCGCACGAGGCGCGGCGAACGCTTGGTGACCGGAGCCTTCAGCAAGGGCCGCAGGTCTTCGAAGGTGGAGTAGAGAAAATACTGTTTGGCCAGGTCATACGTTTCGGCGGCCGAATCGAGGTACCCGGCCATCCGAACGCCCGAACCCGGCTCGAGCGACTCGAACAGGTCGAGGTTCTGCTCACGGCTGCCGGCGATATCGATGGCGTTGTACTCGTCTTCGAAAAGCACGCGGTAGCCGGGGTCGAGCTTCTGCAGATCGAGCTGGTCTGCGGCCGTTGTGCCCATCAGCCGGTAGAAGTGGTCGAATACCTCGGGCATGAGGTACCACGAGGGGCCGGTGTCGAAGCGAAAGCCGTCTTTCTCCCAGAGGCCGGCGCGTCCGCCGACGGCTTCGCGCTTCTCGACCACAGTGACGCGGTAGCCCTCACGGCTGAGCAGCCCGGCGACGGCCAGGCCGCTGATACCGGCGCCGATGACCACAGCGTGCGGCTTAGCGCTGCCGAGAACCGAGTCGAAACTGTCGCTGGAGGGGCTGGGCGTGGCCGCTGAGATTTCGACCAGCAGTGACTCCGAACCGTCGATCTCCACGAGGCGAGTGATCTCCACCGTTTCGGCCTCATCGGGCGGAATGCCTGACGAGCGCTGAGGATCGCTGGGGCTGGATTCGCTGGCGATCGGCGTCTCGCCGCGTGGCTCGTCTGGCCGAGGCTGGTCTGGCCGAGGCTGGTCTGGCCAAGGCTGGTCGCGTGCGTCGTTCGAACTCAACGGTGCTCCTTCGGTAGGCGCCCCGCCGCGGCCGACGCCGCGATTCGGAGCTTGACGGTGTTCGGCACCCGGATGCGCGTCTCGGCGAGCACGGCGGCCGGCGTGGCGCGCAGCCGCACGGTCAGCTCGGCGAACAGCCCCAGCGCCAGGGCCACCGCTCGGCGGCTGGACGACGGCAGCTCCCCCAGCGCAGCACGAGCGATGCGCAGGTCGGTGTCGATGTCGTCGAGAATGCCAGACTTCGCCGCCTCGCTGAACGTCGTGACATTCACGCCGGGAAAATAGCTGCGGCCAAGACCGGCGAAGTCGGCAGACAGGTCACGCAGAAAGTTGATCTTCTGGAACGCGGCGCCGAGGTGACAGGCTCCGTCGACGAGGGTGGCTCGCCGGGCATCCGTCACTATATGCCCGTGCAGGAATACAGTCAGGCACATCAGCCCCACCACCTCGGCAGACCCGTAGACGTACCGAGAGAAGCTCTCGGTAGTGTGCTCGACCTCGGTGAGATCGGCCCGCATCGAGGCGAAGAACGGCTCCACCAGCTCGGGCCCGAACGACACCTCGCGGGCCGTCAAGGCGAAGGCGTGCACCATGAGATTCGTGCTGAAACCCACCGCGATCGCCTCGAGAGTGTCATGTTCGAGGCCATCGAGTAGTCGCGCGATCTCGTCGGGCCCGAGTTCGGCCGATGCCGCGACGCCGTCGACAACCTCGTCGGCCAGGCGCACCAGCGCGTAGATGTTCTCGACATGCTGCCGAACATCGCGCCCGAGCAGCCTCGCCGCCAGGCTGAACGACGTGCTGTAGCGGTGGATGACGATGCTCGCCGTTTCGGCGGCGACCCCGTCGTACAGCGAGCGAGCCGGCGACGTCATCGCGCCCTGTCGAGCACGGCGTCGATGACCGGCCGGAATTCGGTGCGCTTGCCGGCCTCCGACTTGCGCTCCAGCGTCTGCCGCGGCGTGAGGGAGTGCGGGCCGACAGCGCTCGCCCGAATCTCGGCGATGCTGAGGAAACGATCGAGCACAGCATCGACCTGATTCTGGCGGCGCTGCGCCTCGACCACGAGGTCTGTAGGGTCCACTCTGCGAGCGTAACCCACGGTGCCAGAAGAACGCCGGAACCCGGTCTAGCCCTTGCGCTTGTACGCCCGGACTGTTCAGGTGAATCGTGATTCCGACGAAGTTGCGTGCGGTGTCGCGAGCGGTGTTGCCTGTGGTGTCGCGTGCGCTGAGACGTGCCGTGCCAGGTTCGACAGACCCGCCTGATCATCATGAATGCTGGCTAGGCTGAAGCTAGAGATAAGGAGAGATGTGATGACGCTCACGCACGAACAGGTCGTTCTGCTCTCTGACGGCGGCGAACCCATCGGCGTTGCCGACAAGGCCCTCGTGCACACCACAGAAACGGCGCTGCACCTCGCTTTCTCGTGCCACGTTTTCGACGAAGCAGGGCGCATCCTGGTCACCCGTCGTGCCCTTTCGAAGCGCACCTGGCCGGGCGTCTGGACCAACTCGTTCTGCGGTCACCCGGGGCCCGCCGAGAACATGGAATCGGCCGTCAACCGCCGCGCGGCCGCCGAACTCGGGGTCGCGCTCGCGTCGCTCGACCTCGCACTGCCCGACTTTCGGTACCGGGCCGTCGACGCCTCAGGTGTCGTCGAGAACGAGATCTGCCCCGTCTACATCGCGACGGTGACGGATGCCCTGCAGCCGAACCCCGACGAAGTGGCCGAGACAGAATGGGCCGAGCCTCGAGCTCTTCTCGCCGCGATCGCGGCGACCCCCTGGGCGTTCAGCCCCTGGCTCACCCTCCAGCTGCCGCAGCTCCCCTTCCTCGCACGCTAGCGCCGCAATGGATCACAAAAACCGCCCAAACCATCGTACTTTGGGGCGGTTTTGTGATCTGGATCGGTTGGGTGGGGAGCTTTAGCGCGTCGCGAGGGTGAAGCCGTCGGGCGTGAGCGTCACGAGAATGTCGGCGAGCGAGTCGACGACGAGGTCGGCATCGAGTTGGTGGCGGTCGTGGGTTCCGACGACGCCGACCGTGAAGCACCCGGCAGCCCGCGCGGCGGCGAGCCCGGCGGGCGCGTCTTCGAAGACGACGCAGTCGTGCGGGTCGACACCGAGGCGGCGGCAGCCCTCGAGAAACGGGTCCGGGTTGGGCTTTCCACGCGCGGTATCGTCGACGGTCACCACAACCGATGGCGCCGGAATTCCGGCCGCCGCGATGCGTGCAGCCGCCAGCGCACGCGTGCACGATGTGACGATGGCGCGCCGGCTGTCGGGAAGGCTGCCGAGCAGATCGGCTGCGCCCGTGAGCACCACGATGTCGGCGACATCAGCGAGCTCGAGTTCGGCGACACGATCGAACGCCGCCGCGAACCGGTCTGGCGGCACGAGATCAGCGACGATGTCGCGCGCGGGGCGGCCGTGCATCCCGCCTCGAAAGCCAGGATTCATGCCCCATTCCTCACCCCACCGAATCCAGGAGCGGTTCACCGCGGGAGTGGAGTCGATGAGCGTGCCGTCCAGGTCGAACAGTGCGGCCGCGAACGTGCGAGAAATCGGGGTGGTCACCCTTCGAGGCTATCGGGTGGTTGTTGCGCTGGGGTCGGTGACCGCCAGCTGAAAGGTGCCGTCTGCATGCCAACTGGCGGCGAAGCGCGCCGAAACCGCGAGGTTCGAGCCCGAGCGCGGGTTCAGGATGGTCGTGGTGGTCACGCTCGCCTGCAACCCGTTGAGCTCACTCCACTTCGCGCTCTGGCACAATTCGCCGAAGTCATTGGCGCCGGCGAACACCACGAGACACATCCGCCCGTCGGGGGTGCGGGCGGCAAAGGCTGAGCCCGGCGTGTACTGTCCGCGGCTCAGCAAGCGGTACGTCGATTCGACGGTGTCGCCGGGAATCGTGGCCCCCGGATGATCGGCAGCCGTCTGCGCGGTCGAGAAGATCAGCGCGGGTGAAAGCTCGGCCGGGGCCAGCGGGGTGGTGGCGTCAGACGCGGAGCCGGGTGCTATTGCGCCGCCGCCGTTCGTGCCGGTCGTGCCGCCGCCGGCCGTGCCGTTCACGGCCGCGTCTTCGGCAGTGGCCGCAGAGTTCGATTCGGTGGGGTTCGTCTCCGCGGCATTCGGATGGCCGGCGTTCGAATCGCCGGCCGCTGTGTGATTCGTGCCGACGTCGAGAGAACTGGCGGCATCCAGCCCCGACCCACCGAAGCTGGTGGCGACTACCGCACCAGCGAGGGCAACGATCACGAGAGAGGGCACCAGAATCACTGCTCGACGAGCGGAGAGACGACGGAATCGCGCGCCCAACGACGTGCCGCCAGCGGCCACGTTCTCGGCGGCACGTTGCTCAGCGGCACGACGCTCGCCCGCCGCCGACTCCGCCTCAGCTCGCACGAGTCGTTTCGCCGCCGACGCACGCACGACCGGCGGAGTCTCTCGCGCGTAGACCAGCCGCTTCAGGGCGCTGATGTCGTCAGACTCGGTCATCCCTCCATTTTCCTCCGCCGTCACCCGCTGAGCACCGGCGGAGCCGAGGCCCGCCCGCACGCGATGTTCGCTCGGTGGTCGGCCGGGCATCCGCAGTTCTCAGGCCTGAGCACTTCGTCGAACGTCAGCCATCCACCGCGCTATTTTCAACGGAAGGGCTGACGTTCGTCGATATTCCGCGTCTTTGGCCGGGCTAGGGCATGTCTCCGAACTCTGTGCCGGCTGCGCGACGCGTCTCGTGCCGTTCGCTCGGCACAGAGCGAGGAGGTGTGCGCTAGTCGTGACCGCCGAGAGTGGGGCCATCGGGTGAGGTCGGCCGGGCATCCTGAGCCGCGGCGGCCGGCTCACCCGACACATCGGTTCGGTGAAAGTCGACGTGCGAGCGCGAGGCGGTCGGCCCGCGCTGACCCTGGTAGCGCGAGCTATACTGCGCTGAGCCGTACGGATGCTCGGCCGGCGACGAGAGCTGAAAGAAGCAGAGCTGGCCGATCTTCATTCCGGGCCAGAGTTTGATCGGAAGCGTCGCCACGTTCGACAGCTCGAGCGTCACATGCCCCGAGAACCCGGGGTCGATGAATCCCGCGGTCGAATGCGTGAGCAACCCCAGCCGCCCCAGCGAACTCTTGCCCTCGAGCCGCGCCGCGATATCGTCGGGCAAAGTGACCTGCTCGAACGTGGAGCCCAGCACGAATTCGCCGGGGTGCAGGATGAACGGCTCATCGGCTTTCGCCTCGATCAGCCGGGTCAGCTCAGGCTGATCTTCGGCGGGGTCGATGAATGGGTATTTGTGGTTGTCGAACAGCCGAAAGAAGCGGTCGAGGCGCACATCGACGCTCGACGGCTGCACCATCGCGGGCTCGTACGGGGCCAGCCCGACGCGCCCGCTGTCGAGTTCTGCCCTGATGTCACGGTCACTGAGTAGCACGCCGCCAGCCTACCTTCCACCACCGGCACGGAGTCGATGCGCATTGACGATCGTCATGCCGTTGAATGGAGGTGTGCCGCCGAAGGAACGGTGCACGACTGGTAAAGAGGTAGGGCGGCTCGGCCAAAGTCTTGACCGGTGGTGGGTGGCCCACTGCGGTTGGATGCTCTGCAACTGGTGCCGCACTCTGCTGCGTTGCACGAGACGGTCATGACGCTGGTTCCGGAGGCACCATAATGAGCGTGTGCCTCGACTCAGCCTCTCGCGCATCGCCGCGATCACTGCCACTGCCGCTCTGACCGCCGTTCTGATCACCGGATGCTCGGCGGCAGCAACACCTGCGCCGACGGTTACCGTCACGGTCACGGCGAGCCCGACCGGCTCAGCCACGCCGACCGGCACAGCGTCTCCGGAGCCCGCAAGCGCGAAGATCGTCACCCTGGGTGCCGACGGCATCACGGTGACGGCGCCCGAGGGCACTATCACGGCGGGGTACTTCGGCGGAGCGCAACCCGCGGTCACCGCCCTCTCGGCGGTTCTCGGCACCGTTGCGCCGACCTTTTTGGCCGCCGGCAAGTGCAACGCCGATCAGACGACCTACGACTGGGGCGTGCTGAAGCTGACCTACCTCGGCAGCGATGCCTCGCAGGCCGACACGTTCACTCTGAATGCCGCCCAAGCGCCGACGACGGTCGACGTGAGCACGCCGCTCGGCGCGCGCGTCGGCGGCGACTGGAAGAGCTACGACAAGGGCGTGCCTTCCACCCAGCCGAACCGGAGCGACGGAACGTACGAAGACGTGCTCGAGTCGACGACCCCAGGAGGCGACTCGAAGACCGTCGGCACGCTGGTCACCGCGACCAACGGTGTCATCTCGCAGATCACGGTGCCGATCGACTTCAACGCCGACTGCTGACCCCAGCCCTCCAGCGAGAGAAGCACTTTGGGCCGAGAAATGCGGTTGCGGCGGCTTCTCTCGTCCGAAGGTACTTCTCTCGCGGGGGCGCGGCGGGCGCAGGCGCGGCGGGCGCAGGCGCGGCGGGGCGCGGGCGTCAGTACGACTGCGGCTGCGTGAAGAGGCCGTGCGGGTCGTACTGGGCCTTGAGGCTCGTGAGGCGCGGAAGGTTGGCGCCGAAGTAGGCGGTGTCGGCGTCGGGAACCGTGGCGTCGCAATAGTTGACGTAGGCCCAGTTCTGCCAATGATTCGTCATGGTGGTGCGGAATGTGCGCACGTACGCGTCGAACGGAGTCGGGTCTGCGCCCACCGCGAAAGTCGCCGTGTACTGCACGGTCATCAGCGCCTTGCGGTGCACAAAGGCGGTGGCGCTCGGGTCGATGTTCGCCACAAGACCACCCAGAGCATCCATTGATATGCCGCCCTCGGTCATGCCGGGCACGTTCTGCGCCGCATTCACCTGCGCGATGAGGTCGGAGATGCCCGAGGCGTCGAGGGTGGTGTAACCGATATTGGATGTTCCCGACGACGGTTCGCGGGTGAGTGCGCCCCCGGGGCCGGTGTTGCACTGCGCGATGGGTGTGTTCTGGCAGCCTGCCTCGATCATCATCGCGTCGACGTACGTGTGATGGAACGACTGATTCGCGGTGGGCGACGCACTCACCCCGTTCAGTAGCGGGGCCAGCTGGGCGGCGAGCGCCGACTGGTCGCCGATCCAGGTGCCTGACACCGAGACGCTCGGGGCGCCCTGGTGGGTTTGACCACCGAGCAACTTGAGGGTCGACCAGAGGTTGTTGTCGGCGGAGGGCGCCCAGGTCTGCCACGCTCCGATCGCCTCAGCCGCGGCCGACCACGGCCACTCGACGTACCAGGTGGTGACGGGCGGGGCGGATTCGGTCTTGAACGTGAGCCCGGTGACGATGCCGAGGTTGCCGCCGCCGCCGCCCTGGCACGCCCAGAACAGGTCGGAGTCGGTGGTTGCGCTGGTCTCGTGAACCGTGCCGTCGGCGGTGACGATCTCGACGCCGGTGAGCTGGTCGCAGGCGAGCCCGAAGGCGCGCACGAGCACGCCGACCCCGCCGCCGAGCGTCAGACCGGTCACACCGACCGTGGCGCAGGATCCGCCGGCAATCGCCCGGCCGGCGTTGCCCACGGCGTTGTAGACCTGGGCGAGGCTCGCGCCGGCGCCCACCTGTACCGTGCTCTGATCGGCCGACAGGGTCACGCCGGCGAGCGTGGCAGTGCTGATGACGAACGACGCCGGTACGCCGCTGCCGGCCGCACCGCCCGCCGACCAGCCCTCGTAGTTGTGTCCGCCCGCGCGCATGGCCAGTGGCAGAGCGTATTTGGTGGCGAATGCCAGGCCGGCGGCCACGTCAGCGGCTGAAGATGCCTGCAGAATAGCCAGGGGCGCGGCGTCGTCAAAGCGCGGGTTCTCGGTGAGCTTCACGGTGGCGTAGTTCGCGTCGGCGGGTAGTACGAGGGCGCCTTTGACCTGGCCGGCGAGGTCTGTCCAGACGGGAGGGCCCGCTGGGGTGGGAGTCGTCGTAGGGGTGGTCGGCGCCGGGCCGGGGCCGGGGCCTGGGCCGGGGCTCGAGCAGGCAGCGAGAAGGGTGGCGGCCGCAACCGAGGTACCGGCGGTGAGCAGAAACTGTCGCCGTGAGAGTGGGCTCATGGGGCCAGCCTATGGGCGGGTGGGCCGAATGAAACTGCTTTCGATGATGGTCATTGACTTCATGTCCCGTCGGCGTACGCCCCGTCTGCTTCTGCACAAGCTCGTCTCCTCGGAGGTTTCCCACAATCGCGCTGTCTCGGCGTTTTGGTTTCGGTGGGTGGTGGTTGAATCGAAGCATGACTCGAACAATCCTCACTCCTCCTGATGATGGTGACGACGACGATCGTGACGGCGAACCCGACCGTCACGACGCGTTCACCGGCGCCGCACAGTCGCCGGCATCGTCT
>JAODBB010000170.1 GCA_025463745.1 Subtercola sp. | reverse complement strand
CTCAGTGAGAACATGTCGTACATCAAGCGGGCATCCGAGCTTCGGCTCGAAGCTATGGCGCTGTGTGCCGCCGCACCGACGCCGGCGACCTACTGGGACTGGGTGGCGAGCATCGCCCCGATCAACTTCCTGCCGGCGAACCAGATGCTGGTCGACTACTTCCAGGCGGTGAAAGACGAGATCACGCAGCGCATCGTCGACAACATCTCTGCCGTGCAGAACGAGCGCTACCGTGTCTACTTCGACGGCATCATGAACTGGAACAAGCTCGGTTTTCTGACCCGCAAGTTCGCTGAGTACGACGTCGCTGTGGTGGCCGGCCGCTACACGCATGACTCGTTCTGGCAGGAACCCCAGCTGATCGATCTCGATCGGCCGCTGCTCGGCATGGCGCAGCACTACCTGATCTGCCCGATCAACCACGGGCTGAAGATCATGGAAGAACTGCTGATCAAGCGGTGCGACGAGTTCGGTATCGATGGAATCGCGTTCCACTCCACGCGCACCTGCCGGGCAATGACGAACCCGCAGCACATTCTCGCCAGAACTGCAGAGCGCGACCGCGGTATCAAGTCGTTCTCGTTCGAGGGCGATGTCGCCGATGCATCCTTCTACAAAGACGAATCGCTTGAGAGCGGCTTGGTGGCCATGCTCGAGTCGATCGATCAGCAGCGCGCAAAGGTCTGATGGTCATGACCGAGATGAACCCCGAGGTCGTGAACACTGACGACACGCACCCCGCCGAATGGTACGTCATGGGCGTCGACCTGGGGTCGACGACGGCAAAGGCGGTTATCGTCAACAGCGCCGGTGACCTCGTTTCATCGCGAGTGGTGCAGATGGGTGCAGTGAGTCGCGAGGGAGTGCGCGTGGCTATGGCGGCCGTGCTCGACGAAGCGGGGCTGACCACAGACGACATCGCCCGCACCATCAGCACGGGCTACGGCCGTCGACTGGTTCCGGGCAGCGACAAGATGTTCACCGAGATCACCTGCCACGCGCGCGGTGCGGCCGCACTGTCTCCCGGCGTTCGGCTGGTGATCGATATCGGTGGTCAAGACAGCAAAGCGATTGCCGTCGACGATGAAGGTCTGGTCGACAGGTTCGCGCTGAACGACCGGTGTGCCAGCGGCACCGGCCGCTTCTTCGACGTGCTCAGCCGCGCCCTCGAAGTGGATCTCGATGAGGTCGCCCAGCTCGCGTTGCGCGGCAGTGAAGACCTCGAGGTGAGCAGCATGTGCGCGACGTTCGCCGAGACCGAGGTCATCTCGCTGCTGGCTCAGGGTGCAGAGACGGCAGACATCTCTGCCTCTGTGCACCGCGCTGTTGCGGGGCGCACGTTGGGGCTCGTGGCGCAGGTCGGTAAGGCGGGCCCGGTGGTCATGACCGGCGGTGTGGCCAAGAATCCCGCCCTGGTGAAATTTCTTTCTGAGGCGCTTCGGTTGCCGATCGAGATTCTCGACGATCCGCAGATCGCGGGAGCCCTCGGCGCCGCGCTCATCGCACGCGACGAGCACCTCGGCGACCTGTCACGTGCCGTCGTCGACGTCGACACCGAGCGGCAACTCGTGGCTGCACAGTCGGGAGGTGCCCCGCACTGCGCAGACTGCGACGGCCACCTCGATTCCCACGAGCATCGACCCGTCTCGGTCATCCTGCAGCTGAATCACCTCGAGGGGGCAGGCCTTCGGACAGGACAGTAGAAGCGTGATTCGTCGCACGCTTCGTGCAGAATGGAGAAGACGGCTCTTCAGGCCGCATCATTCGGCAGAGAGTTGAGCATGACGTCAGGGGCAACGGCACGGTCGGCGGAGTCGGCGCAGCCGCGAGAGCGCAAAGGCGGCCATGCAGATCTGACCAGGGGTAGTGCCAGATCGCTTCTCCTCACGATTCTCGGCGAACTCGTCTGGCCCAGCGGTCAGCCGGCACGAACATCCGCTCTGCTCTATGTGATGGATGGACTGGGCATCGAAGAGCCCACCGCCCGGCAGGCCATCGTTCGCGGTTCGGATTCTGGCTGGATCGAATCGCATCGGCACGGCCGTGAGGTGAGCTGGACGCTCAGCCGCTCACTGATTCACACCTTCGATGAAGGTTCACGCCGCGTGGCTTCGCTCAGTGATCCCTTCGAGTCGTGGGACGGACGGTGGCTCGTTCTGTTCGTCACGGTTCCACAAGCGCTGCGCGCCGGCCGCAAGCGCCTCTACAGCGACCTCGAGTGGGCCGGGTTCGGCAATCCCTTCGCCGGCCTGTGGCTGAGCCCCCACACCGAACGACGCGATCAGGTGGCGTCGTTGATCGAGCGGCTCGGGTTGGCTGACGAGACCGTGTCATTTCTCGGAAAGGCCGATGCTGTCGGGCTTTCCGAACTCGACATCGTCGAACGTGGCTGGGACCTTGCGGCCGTAGCAGAAGACTACGCGGCCGTCTTCGAGCGCTTTGCCGACCCGCATCCCAGCCCGGGCGATGAGCAGCTGTTCACGCACATTCGTATTCTGAGCGAACTGCAGCGGTTTCCGTTCTCCGACCCGCAGTTGCCCGAAGCGTTGTTGCCCGATTGGATCGGCAGGAGAACGTCGCAGCACCTGCAAGCGTTGCGGGCGAGCTGGTCTCACGACGTGGCGAAACGCTGGTCAGAGATCAACTCGCCGACACGGTGAGGCACCGGATGCTCGACCCCGGTCTCAGCGCTGTGAGACCGGTTGCGGCGCCTGAGCCACGACGAGTTGGCCGGATTCGATCAGTTCGAGCAGAACGAACCTCTGCACTTTTCCCGACGGGGTCAAGGGATACGCCTCGACAAAAGCCCAATGGCTGGGTGCTTTGTGGGCCGAAATGCGTTCGCGGCACCACGACTTCAACTCGCTGGGCGACGGCTGGGCTGATCCGATTTTCAGTCGGATGACCGCGCCGACCTGTTCGCCCCACTTCTCGTCGGGGATGCCGACGACGACAACTTCGGCGATGTCAGGGTGGGCCGAGAGCATCTCTTCGATCTCGCGGGGAGAGAGGTTCACGCCCCCGCGAATGATCATGTCTTTTACGCGCCCGGTGATCTTCAGAAAGCCGCGCTCGTCCATCGTGCCGAGGTCGCCCATGTGCAGCCATCCGTCGGGGTCGATGGTAGCGGCGGTCTCTTCGGGCATGTTGTAGTACCCGAGCATGTTCTGGTACCCGCGACACAGAATCTCACCCTGCTCGCCGAGAGGCATGACCTCACCGGTCTCGAGGTCGACGATCTTCACTTCGAGTTCGGGCAGCGGCTGCCCGACGGTCGTAGCCTGATCGAGGGGAGAGTCGCTCAGGCTGGTCTGGCTGATGACGCCGTGCATCTCTGTCTGACCGAACAGGATGCTGAAATCACAGTGCAACTCGTGGTTCACTCTCAGCACCAGCGCTTCGGCAACCGTGGCCGCGCCAGACAAAATGGTCTTGATGCTCGACACGTCCCTGGTCTCACGATCGGGATGCTCGAGTACGGCCAACAGCATCGTCGGCACCATCAAGGAGTGAGTTCCCCGGTAGGTTTCGAAGAGCTCGAGAGTGAGACCGGCATCGAAAGCCGGCATCACCACATAGGTGCCGTGGGCCGCGATCGTCGCGAGTTCAGTGACCGCCCCGCCGCCGATGTGGTACATCGGCATTCCGTTGATGCAGACATCGCCGTCGGTCATTCCGGCGCGCTGACCGACGAAGGCTGCTTCGTTAGCAATTCCCTTGTGATGCAGCAAGGCACCCTTCGGAAATCCGGTCGTTCCTGAGGTGTATTGAATCTGTACAGGGTCGAGCGGCATCACCACGGGAAACTCGCGATCAGCATCCCCCAACTCGACGAACTCCGGCCATTCAGTGAAGCTGACCAACCGGTCTAGAGCCGGTGTTCGAGGCTGCACCTCGGTGATGATTTCGCGAAGATTGCAGCCACGGTATTCGTCTACGAAGAAAATGGCCACAGCGCCCGACTGTACTAGCACGTACTCCAACTCGCGGCTCTTGTAGGCCGGGTTGATTGCGACGACGATCATGCCGGCCATGGCGATCGCCTGTTGCAGGATGACCCATTCGGCGGCATTCGGCGCCCAGATTGCGATGCGGTCACCCGGCTCGAACGACCGCAGAAGCCCTCGCGCGACCTTCTCGGTTTCTCGAAGGAACTCGCTGTACGTCCAGTGTCGGCGTTCGCTCGGCTGGGCGACTCCGTCGACGAGAGCGAGTCGGTCGGGTACATGTGCAGCTGCCTCGCGAAGAAGACTCGGAAGGGTGATCTCCCGTACACCCGAACTCGTTTCAGCAGGCCAGCTCGACTCCCCGAGGGGGGCTTTAACGACGTTCATCGACTCTCCTTCATTGCAGGTCGTAAATGTGCGA
>JAODBB010000115.1 GCA_025463745.1 Subtercola sp. | reverse complement strand
CAGGCATGGACGGGAATCGACCACAACCTGACAAGTTCGATACTGACAGAACAAATCATTACTGACTTGCTTGTCCGCAACCACCCCCGAAAGAATGGCTGCTAATTTCATTTCCCAAAGGAACCCGGACACCCAAAAGGTGCCACGGGGATTTGGCATTTGACAATGTGCACGCTGTTGAGTTCTCAAAGATCGGACGCACCCAGCCAACTTGACCGACACAAGGCCGGGAGCCGAAAGGGGCAACTTCACTACTGTACATCTACATCTGACGAGCAAAGCCCAAACTCTCACATTCACTGTGCTTTACAACACTGCGAATCGAGGTTTTCTTTGCTGATACTGATGGCCCCGCTTGAGGCCGGTAAGCTCTTCCGCTTTCCGAACCTTTGGGGTGACAAGAGACAACATTACGGTTATGTTTCATGGCTGGCAAGTTCCCCATCCTTCCCGGGCGTGTCGCCCGGGAAGCCGCGCCAGCCTAGCTGACGCGGCGCTGGCGTCGCGGAATCGCTCCGCGATTCCCATAGCTCCAGCGCGCAGGCGTGTCGCCCGGGAAACCGCGCCAGCCTAGCGGAAGTCACCGAACAAAAGCTCCCGCGAGGGCCTTCTTGCCCCGACGCAACACAACGATTCCACCGGCGAGAGCCGCGTCGCCGGCCGACAATTGATCGTCATCGAGCTTCACATTGTTCACGTAGATCCCGCCCTGAGCCAGCGCGCGTCGGGCTTCGCTCATGCTTGCAACAAGGTGAGTCTCCACCATCAGTTGCAAGAGAGACGTCGATGCCGACACTTCTACCGTAGTCAATTCGCTCAACGCCTGGCGCAGCGTGATTTCGGGCAGCTGAGCGAGGTCACCCTGACCGAAAAGGGCGGCCGCGGCCGCGATAGCCGCATCCGTCGCCTCGGTGCCGTGTACCAATGCGGTGACTTCATAGGCGAGAGTTCGCTGCGCTTCACGGCGAAAGGGCTCGGCCGCGACGGCGGCCTCGAGCTGTTCGAGCTCGGCCCTAGTCAAAAACGTGAAGATCTTGAGCCGCTCGATCACGTCGGCGTCGTCGGTGTTGAGCCAGAACTGGTAGAAGGCATACGGACTGGTGAGCTGACCATCCAGCCACACTGCGTTTCCCTCGCTCTTACCGAATTTGGTGCCGTCGGAGTTTGTGATCAGCGGAGTGCCGATCGCGTGCACCGTCGACTGCTCGGCGCGCCGTATCAGGTCGGTTCCGCTCGTCAGGTTGCCCCACTGATCACTGCCACCGGTCTGGAGTACGCAGCCGTAGCTGCGGAAGAGTTCGAGGTAGTCGAGGCCCTGCAGAATCTGGTAGCTGAATTCGGTGTAGCTGATGCCCGCGTCTGAGTTCAGTCGCGCGCTCACCGCGTCTTTCTTGAGCATCGTGCCGACCCTGAAGTACTTGCCGATGTCTCGCAAGAAGTCGATCGCGCTGAGTGGGGCCGTCCAGTCGAGGTTGTTGACGAGGCGCGCCGTGTTCTCGCCCTCGAAACTCAAGAAGCGGGAGATCTGGCCCTGCAGGTAACCCACCCATTCGCTGACTGTTTCGCGAGGGGTGAGCGTGCGTTCGGCCGTCGGCCTCGGGTCGCCGATGAGACCGGTCGACCCTCCGACCAGAGCAAGGGGATGATGGCCCGCGAGCTGCAATCGACGCATCACGAGCAGCTGAACGAGATTGCCCAGATGAAGACTCGCTGCAGTCGGGTCGAAACCGCAATAGAAGGTGATGGGTTCACCGTCGAGCGCAGCCTTGAGCTCTGCCTCATCGGTCGAGACGTGGATGAGGCCCCGCCACGTGAGTTCATCCCACACGGAGTCAAACGATGGGTCGTTCTGTTGGGCAGCAAGGGCTACCGAGGCTGGCTGAGACACACGGCCAAGAGTACCAGCGCAGCCCGATTCTGTTATATGATTAAACCTCGTTTATGAAATGGGCTGAGCCGCGATGAAGCACTACCACCACGATCCGATGACGATCGTGGGAGTCGAAGGAGTGATCTACAACGAAAGCGGTGAAGAGCAATGGCACATACTCGTGCACGACGATCAATACGTTTCCGGGGGTTTCGACGTCATCCAATGGCGCGAGAAGGGCCGGTCGCACGAGAAGGTGCTGAAGACGCACGCCTGCTCACGCGATGAACTGGCGCAGGTGCTGAACGACCTCGATGTTGAATGGGTCGAAGTTTGACCGGTTCGAAGTTGATTGGGTCGAAGTTGCCCGGGGCGAAGTTGACTGTGTCGAAGAGGAGCGGGGCGAAATTGACTGGTTCGAAAAGGAGTGAGTAGGCGTCACGACGCTAGAGGAGTACTACCCTCCGGCCGGGTCGAACGGCAGCAGTTTGGGGTGGCGTTTGTAGGGCGACACGGTGGGGTCGCCAGGAATGAAAAAGCGCCACGGAAACTCCGGGCCGCCGCCGGGGCCTCCCAAGCCCGTACGAAGACTGGTCTCGTACGGTGCAGGTTGGTCGGGCATCCGGAGTTCGTAGGGTGGTTGGGCGAGGTCGGCTCCCCCATCAGAGAGCGGAATGCCGAGCGCCTTCGTGAGTCGGGCCGGGCCACGAGCCAGATCGCGCATCGCCACCGCTTGTCCGCGTCGCTCGTGGGCGAGGTCTGAGCCCTCGACGATCTCTCCCGCTCGCAACAGGATGCCGCTAGCCGAGCCCACGGGCGAGCACACCACATTGGCGCAGGTGTGCATGCCGTAGGTGAAGTACGTGTAGAGGTGGAGCGGTTCACCGAACATCACAGAATTCGAGCGGGTCATGCCACGAAAGGAGTGCGAACCCGGGTCTTCGCCGACACCCAGATACGCTTCGACTTCGGTGATGCGCAGCGACGTCGTTCCCTGAAGTGAGGTACGGCTCAGGATGCCGCCGAGCAGCAGCGGTGCCACCTCGACCGCGGGGCGCTCGAATAGCGCGCGCGTTTCAGAAGAGCTTGACACCGAGCGAGAGGGTGATGATGATCGCAGCGACCACGACGACGACTGCGCCAGCGAAGACCGTCCAGTAGAGCCAGTTCTTCATCGGTTTGCGCCACCACGGAGTCTTGTAGTCGGGGTGGTTGCGAATATCGCGGTCGACTTTGTTCTTCTTGCCGTCGGGCCCGGTCGGTTCGGGCGGATTCTGGCTGCTGAGTGTCACGCTGTTCCCCTTGGGCTCTGGAGTAGTGAGTTCTGCAGCAGGCGAACCTGCTGGGTGAGGCTCGCGAGCTGTTCAGCAACGCGCTCCCCTGCTGTACCGCCGATGCCGTCACGACTCGCGATGGAGCCGGTGACGGTGACGACGGTTCGAACTTCCGGTGTCAGATGTGGCGACACGGCACGCAATTGCTCGTCGGTCGGCTCGTGGAGCTCGAGATTGTTGACTTCGCAGAAACGAACCAGGTCACCGCTGATCTCATGGGCGTCACGAAAGACCACGCCTTGCTTGACCAGCCACTCGGCAACATCAGTGGCGAGCGAGAACCCCTGCGGTGCGAGCTCAGCGAGACGAGCGGTGTTGAACGTAAGCGACGCGACCATGCCGGTGAACGCCGGCAACAAGACTTCGAGCTGTTCGACGGAATCGAAGACCGGTTCTTTGTCTTCTTGCAGGTCACGGTTGTAGGCCAGCGGCAGACCCTTGAGCGTCGCGAGCAGCCCGGTCAGATTACCGATCAGGCGGCCGGATTTTCCGCGCGCGAGTTCGGCGATGTCGGGATTCTTTTTCTGCGGCATGATCGACGAACCCGTGGAGTAGCCATCGTGCAACTTCACAAAACCGAACTCACGAGTCGCCCAGACGATGATCTCTTCGGCGAACCGCGAGAGATTAATGCCGATGAGACTGGTGATGAAGGCGAATTCGGCCACCACATCACGGCTGGCTGTGGCATCGATGGAGTTCAGCATGGGGCCGCCGGCCAGGCCGAGTTCACGGGCCACAAGCGCCGGATCGAGCCCGAGTGAACTACCGGCGAGAGCTCCGGCGCCGTACGGTGAGGCGGATGCCCGCACAGTCCAGTCGCGGAGACGTTCGAGGTCACGCACCAGTGGCCACGCATGAGCGAGCAAGTGATGCGAGAGCAAGACGGGCTGCGCGTGCTGCAGGTGCGTTCGGCCCGGCATCGGGGCATCGGGATGTGCGGACGCCTGTGATGCGATCGCGTCGATGAGCTGCACCAGGAGGTGACCGATCAGCCGGGAGTGGTCAAGCAGGTACAGCCGAATGAGTGTGGCGATCTGGTCATTGCGGCTGCGGCCGGCGCGGAGTTTGCCGCCGAGTTCTGGGCCGGCCTCGATGATGAGGCCGCGTTCAAGGGCTGAATGTACGTCTTCGTCGCTTTCCGCAGCGGCAAACGAACCGTTTTCGATGGCAATCGTGAGCCGGTCGAAGGCAGCCAACATCGCAGCGAGTTCTGTCTCGCTGAGGTACCCCGCCGCGGTGAGCGCCGTCGCGTGTGCCCTCGAGCCCGCAATATCGTACGGCCAGAGCTGCCAATCGAACTGGGTCGACTTGCTGAGCGCCAGTAGCTCGGGTGAGGGCCCGCTCGCGAAGCGACCTCCCCAGAGGGCGCCCGCCTCACCGGCGCGGCTGGCTGAGCCGGCAGCGGACGCGCCAGCGCCGGCGTGCTCGGTGCCGGTCGCGGGGGGACCGGTCGTTTCCCGGCCGCTCTCGTCGGTGCTCTCTACCATCGGCGCCAGACCTACGCTTTGATCGAACCGCCGGCGGCCAGATCGCGGCGGGCCGAAATCTTGCTCGGCAGCGACCAGATCTCGATGAAGCCCTTGGCCTGCGTCTGATCGAAGCTGTCGCCGGTGTCGTAGGTGGCTAGGTCGAAGTCGTAGAGGCTCTGCTCGCTGCGGCGACCGGTGACGGTGGCCTTGCCAGCGTGCAGTTCGAGGCGGATATCGCCCGAAACGTATCGCTGCGTGTCATCGATGAAGACATCGAGAGAGCGCTTGAGACCGGAGAACCAGAGGCCGTCGTAG
Organism: Subtercola sp.; assembly: GCA_025463745.1. Lineage (GTDB taxonomy): Bacteria > Actinomycetota > Actinomycetes > Actinomycetales > Microbacteriaceae > Subtercola. The sequence continues at coordinate 12,389 of JAODBB010000115.1, read as the reverse complement.
ACGAGCTCAGACCACTTCGATTCGACGCCTCGCTTGTAACGACCCAGATCGCGCTCGAGGGTCAGGTTTTCGAGCTCTTCATGGGCGGCAATCAGCGCGATACCTGCGGGCGATTCATAGACTTCGCGGCTCTTGATTCCGACCAGGCGATCTTCGACGATATCGATTCGGCCGACGCCCTGGTCACCGGCGAGCTTATTCAGCAGCACCACGGCTTCGAGGGGGGTCACGGGCTTGCCGTCGATGGCCGTCGGGATGCCCTCGGTGAACGTGATCGTCACTTCGGTTGCGGCGCGAGCGACCGACGGATCTTGCGAATACGTGTACAGGTCTTCGATCGGCGCATTCCACGGATCTTCGAGAAAGCCGGTCTCGACGGCGCGGCCCCAGACGTTCTGGTCGATGGAGTACGGGCTCTTCTTCGACTGCACGATCGGCAGGTTGTGCTCGGCTGCGTAGATGATCGCCTTGTCGCGGGTGAGGGCGAAATCGCGCACCGGGGCCAGGGAGATGAGGTCGGGGGCGAGGGCGGCGACGGCCGCCTCGAAGCGAACCTGGTCGTTGCCCTTGCCCGTGCATCCGTGAGCCACGCTGTCGGCGCCCAGAGCGATCGCGGTCGACGCGAGGTGCTTGGCGATGAGGGGGCGGCTGAGAGCAGAGACGAGCGGGTACCGCTTCTGGTAGAGCGCGTTGGCCTTGAGAGCCGGCATGAGATAGTCGTTGGCGAACTCGTCGCGTGCATCGATGACCACGGCCTCGACCGCACCACAGTCGAGTGCTCGCTGGCGGATGACCTCCATGTCTTCGCCCTCTTGACCGACGTCGACCGCCAGAGCGACGACGTCTTTGCCCGTCGCGTCTTTCAGCCAGCCGATGCCCACCGAGGTGTCGAGACCCCCCGAGTACGCGAGCACAACACGTTCCGCCACTTTTTCTCCTCTAGTTCTTGCATCAAGTTTAGTGTGAGCGCACTGCGCCCCCGAGCCGTGCGTTATTGCTGTCGAAGGAGCCAGACGAGCAACGCCTTCTGGGCGTGCAGGCGATTTTCGGCTTCATCCCAGATGACGCTCTGCGGCCCGTCGATGACGTCGGCTGCCACTTCGTAGCCGCGATCGGCTGGCAGGCAGTGCAAGAACAAGGCGTCGGGCTTCGCATGAGCCATCAGCGCCTGGTCGACCTGATAACCGCCGAAGACCTTGACGCGGGATGCCTTCTCGTCTTCTTTACCCATCGAAACCCAGGTATCGGTCACCACGATGTCGGCGCCGGTCACGGCTTCGACCGGGTCGACGTACACCGCCGCCGAACCACCCGTCTGCAGAGCGATGGCCTGGGCATCTGCCACGACAGACTGGTCTGGTGCGTAGGCCGGCGGTGCCGCGATGCGTACGTGCATACCGGCCGTTGCGCACGCGAGAAGATACGACTGGCCCATGTTGCTGGCCCCGTCGCCCAGGAATGTCACGGTCAGGCCTGCCGTGCTGCCCCGATGCTCACGAATGGTCAGCAGGTCGGCGAGCAGCTGACAGGGGTGGAATTCGTCGGAAAGGGCGTTCACCACGGGCACGGTCGTGCCGCGCGCCATCTCTTCGAGCCCGGTCTGGGCATACGTACGCCAGACGATGGCCGCAACCTGCCGTTCGAGAACCCGTGCCGTGTCGGAGGCCGTCTCTTTGCCACTCAGCTGGCTGTTCGCCGTGCTGATGATGAGCGGGCTACCGCCGAGATCGGCGATGCCGACGGCGAACGAGACGCGGGTGCGCGTTGACGACTTGTCGAAGATGACAGCGACTGTCTGCGGCCCGGCCAGGGGTTTGCTGCCGAATCGGTCGCGCTTCAGGTCTGCCGCCAGATCGAGAATCTCTGCCTGTTCGGCAGGAGTCAGGTCGTCGTCGCGAAGAAAATGGCGGGTCATCGGGTGGCCTTCGGGTGAGGAGTCGGGCAGAAACTACAAGGGTATCGGTGGTTGGAGGCGCTCTGTGCTACTCGACGACCAGAGGGTTCGGCGGGTAACCGACGGCCGTGAGGGCTGCGCTGAAACGGGTGATGAAAACGTCGACCTCGAGGTCACGGATGATCAGCGGCGGGGCCATGCGGATGCTCGACTCGTTCGCTGCATTGATGATCAGCCCAGCATCCAGTGCAGCTGCTGCCAGTTTCAGCGCGATCGGCTCGGTCAACCCGAGCCCGATGAGCAGGCCCTTGCCGCGGATCTCGTCGATCAGTGGCGAGTTCAGCGCGGCAATACGCTCGCTCAGAAGGTGACCCTTGCGCTCGGCGTTGCCGACGAGACCAGCGGTTTCGATCTCGTCGAGCACGGCGTTGGCTGTCGCAGTGGCGAGGGGGTTACCGCCGAAGGTGCTGCCGTGCATCCCGCGCTGAAAGAGTTCGGATGCCCGGCCGAATGTCACGAGTGCCCCGATCGGGATGCCACCGGCCATGCCCTTCGCCAGAGTGACGGCATCGGGCGAGATGCCGGCGTGCTGGTAGCCGAACCAGCGCCCGGTGCGGCCGACGCCCGTCTGAATCTCGTCGAGGATGAGCAGCACCCCGTGTTCTTCGGTGAGTTCACGTGCGCGTGCCAGATAGCCTTCCGGCAGATCGATGACGCCTGCTTCGCCCTTGATCGGTTCGAGAAACAGCGCAGCCACGGTGTCATTGATGGTCGATTCGAGTGCCTCGACGGTCGAGTCGATGTGCATGACGCCGGCCGGCATGGGCAGGAACGGCGCCTGCATTTCACTCTTACCGGTGAGGGCGAGGGCGCCCATCGTGCGACCGTGAAACGAATTCTTCAGCGACACGATCTTTGTGCGGGTGGCCGAGCTGTTCAATCGCGCGAGCTTGAATGCCGCCTCATTTGCCTCAGCGCCCGAATTGCAGAAGTAGACGCGCCCTTCAGCGCCGGCGCCGGTGATGCGTTTCAGCCGCTCGGCCAACTCCAGCTGCGGCTTCGTTGAGAAGTAGTTCGATACGTGGGCGAGCGTGCTGATCTGGCGCGTGACCGCCTCGATGACTACTGGATGCGCGTGACCCAGCGAGTTGACCGCGATGCCGGCCAGAAAGTCGAGGTATTCCTTCTCGTTCTCATCCCAGACGAAGGCTCCGCGACCATGGGTGAGTAAGGCGAGCGGCTGACCCATGGTTCGCATCATCGACTCGTTGAAAGTGTCGACCCAGTCTGTTGTCGTCTGCGCGGTCACTTCGGTGTTCACGACTTCTCCTCTGCCAGTGCTGTGTTGACGTCGACGACCACCTCGGTGCCTATTCCGCTCTGGGTGAAGACCTCGAGCAGAATCGAGTGGGGGGTACGGCCATCGATGATGGCGGCCTTCGGCACTCCACCGTCGACCGCCTCGAGACAGGCCGACATCTTCGGAATCATTCCCGACTCGAGGGCCGGAAGTAGGTCTCGGAGGGCGTCAGCGCCGATGACCGAGACGAGCGAGTCGCGATTCGGCCAATCGGAATAGAGACCCGCCACGTCGGTCAAGATGACCAGTTTCGCGGCACCGAGCGCCACAGCCAGAGCCGCCGCGGCCGCGTCGGCGTTGATGTTCAGTACCTGGCCGGGCTCGTTGCGATCGGGCGCGATCGACGAGATCACGGGGATACGGCCTGCTGCGAGATGCTCGAACACAGCCTCAGGGTTCACACCGACGACATCGCCGACAAGACCAAGATCAACCGTGGCGCCTTCGATCTCGATCAATCGTTTCTGGCCTTCGAACAGCCCGGCGTCTTCGCCCGAGAGCGCTGTCGCGAGCGGCCCGTGTTCGTTGATATGGCTTACGATGTCTCGGCTGATCTGCCCGGTGAGAACCATGCGAACGACATCCATCGCCTCGGGGCTCGTGACACGATAGCCGCCACGGAATTCGCTCTCGATGCCGAGCCGATCGAGCATCCGGGATATCTGTGGGCCACCCCCGTGCACGACCACGGGCTTGATACCGGCGTAACGCAGGTAGACGATGTCTTCGGCGAAGGTGCGCTGCAGTTCGGGGTCGACCATGGCGCTTCCGCCGAACTTGATCACCATGATCTGATCGTGAAAGGTCTTCAGCCACGGAAGCGATTCGATGAGCGTCGCTGCTTTGACCGCCGCGAGATCGAGTGAGGTGTCGGCCATCAGCTCGCGTACGCGCTGTTCTCGTGCACGTAGTCGTGTGTGAGGTCGTTGGTGTAGATAGCTGCCGTTTCGGCACCGACGTGCAGATCGATGAGCACGCTGACCGCACGTGGCGTGAGGTCGATCAGGTCGCGGTCTTCGAAGGGTTCGCCGGCCTTGCAGATCATCACCCCGTTGATGGTCACATCGATGTTGTACGGGTCGAACTCGGCTTCTGTCGTACCGACGGCAGCGAGTACGCGGCCCCAGTTGGGGTCGTTGCCGAAAATCGCCGCCTTGAAGAGGTTGCTGCGTGACACGGCGCGCCCGACCACGACCGCATCGTCTTCTGACGCCGCGTTGACGACGGTGATGGTGATGTCGTGACTGGCGCCCTCGGCGTCGGCCTGAAGCTGCAGAGCGAGATCGTGGCAGAGCGCAGTGAGCGCACGAGTGAACACGGCCGCATCCGGGGTGATTCCGGATGCCCCGCTCGCCATCAAGGTGACGGTGTCGTTGGTCGACATGCACCCGTCGGAATCGACACGATCGAACGTGACCCGAGTGGAAGCGCGCAGGGCTCGATCGAGCACCTCTGACGGCAGATCGGCGTCGGTGGTGATGACCACGAGCATGGTCGCCAGCCCGGGCGCGAGCATACCGGCACCCTTCGCCATGCCGCCGATCGACCAGCCCTCGCCGCCCGCAACGGCCTGTTTGGGCTTTGTATCGGTGGTCATGATGGCGAGCGCCGCGTCAGGGCCGCCGTCAGACGAGAGCGACGCAACCGCTGCAGGCACGCCGCCGACGATCTTGTCGCGAAAGACTTGGTCGCCCACCCCGATCAGCCCCGTCGAGCACACCACCACGTCACCCGCCGAGACGCCGAGGTTCGCGGCAACGGTCTCTGCCGTCTCATGCGTGGTCTGAAACCCGAACGACCCGGTGTAACAGTTCGCGCCGCCCGAGTTCAGGATGACCGCCGAAACCACGCCGTCGAGAATCACCTGCTCCGACCAGAGCACCGGGTTCGCCTTGCAGCGATTCGAGGTGAAGACAGCCGCCGCCGCATTGCTTGGACCACGATTGACGACCAACGCGAGATCGAGCGCTCCGGTCGACTTCAGACCACGGGCGATGCCGGCGGCTTCGAAACCAGCGGGGGTGGTAATGCTCACTGTGAAACTCCAGGGTCAGGCAGCAGGTGGGGCAGCAGCGGGAAGCTTGGCGACCACACACGACGGGGCATCGTCATGGGGCGACCCCGTCGACCGGAAGCCCCAGCGTTTCGGGCAGCCCCAACGCGATATTCGCCGATTGGATGGCCGCGCCCGCCGTGCCCTTCACGAGATTGTCGATCGCGGTGACGGTCACCACTCGATCGGCCGCTTCATCAACGGCGACCCCGATGAGGGCGGTATTCGCCCCCGTCACATCGGAGACGGCCGGAAACTGCCCCTCGGGCAGAACGTGAACGAAGGGTTCATCGGCATACGCGTCGACCCAGGCCGACCGAACGTCGTGGGCGGTGACGCCGGCGGCAAGACGCGCGGTCGACGTGGCGAGAATTCCGCGGGCCATCGGCACCAGCACGGGAGTAAAGGAGATCGAGACCCGTGCGCCGGCCGACGCTGAGAGGTTCTGAATGATCTCCGGGTTGTGACGGTGCACTCCCCCGACGCCGTAGGCACTGGCGGAACCGAGGATTTCAGAGGCGAGAAGAGTGGTTCGAAGACTCTTGCCCGCGCCAGACGGGCCCACCGCGAGCACCGCGACGAGATCGACGGGCTGGATGACGCCCGCGCGCAACCCGGGAGCCAGCCCCAGACTGATTGCCGTGACGTTGCAGCCGGGAACGGCGATGCGCTTGACGCCCGCCAGACGCGAACGTTGCTTCTCGTGATTCTCGATCAGAAGCTCGGGTAATCCGTACGGCCATGCACCGTAGAACTCGCCGCCGTAAAACGTGGCCCAGTCTGCCTCGCTGGTGAGCCGGTGGTCGGCACCACAGTCGACAACAAGCGTGTCGGCGTCGAGTGTTTCAGTGATCGCGCCGGACTTGCCGTGCGGCAGGGCCAGAAAAACCACGTCGTGGCCGGCCAGGGCCTCGGTAGTCGTCTCACTCAGCATTAGGTCGGCATAAGAACGCAGATGAGGATGCACGGCCAACAGCGGTTGACCCGCGTTGTTGTTCGCGGTGACGGTTCGCACCTCGAATTCGGGGTGACTGGCGAGCAGGCGCAACACTTCGCCGCCGGCGTACCCGCTCGCGCCCGCCACCGCTACCGAATATGTCATGCCTTAAATCTACCCTTCGTCTTTTGCGTTACCTGTCGCCCGCTCGGCGCACCGCTCGTCGCCACGGGATTAACAGACATGATGGCGGATCTGCACGGCCGCCTGCGACTACTCGCGAACGACCGCGCCGAATCGTCGCTGGGCCTCGGCGGTTCCGGCGTGGCGGGCCTCGCTGGCTTCGGCGGCGGTGAGAGTGCGATCAGGTGCTCTGAAGCGCAAGGCGAATGTCAGCGACTTCTGATTGTCGTCGATACCAGCGCCGCGATAGTCGTCGACCAAGCGGATGGCCTCAAGGAGGTCACCGGCGCCCACCCGCACAGCATCGAGCACGTCGGCGGCCGCAATCGAGGAGGCCACGACGAGCGACACGTCTTGGGTAGCTGCCGGATACCCGGCGAGCGGTGTCGCCTGCACACCTCGAGCAGCGAGCTCGATCAGGGCGCTGAGATCAAGCTCGGCCAGGGCAACCACACGAGGCAGATCGAATTCGTCGGCGAGCGAGGGCAGTAACTCACCGACAAAACCGACATGGACCTCTGCAGAGCCGCCGCCCACGCTCGCACCAGCGTCACCACCAGCGATCACGAAGATCTCGGCGGTTCGACCCGGGTGCAGCGCCACATGCGAGCCCTGGCGAATGCTGAGCGGAACGTTCAGCGCGGCCGCGAGTAGCCGCACCGTGTCGAGGGCGTCGGCAATGCCCACCGGAATCGCGGCCTGGTGAGGCTGTTTGTCGACGGAGTTACCGAGAAACAGCAGGCCGACGTGCCAGGGCTGCGGCGGAATGCTGGCATTCAATACCGCCAGCGTCTCACCGGAAGGAAGTGCAGCGCCCGGCGGCACCTCGGTCACCCCGTAGGTGGCGCCAGGCACCGGCTGGAAAACGGCGCCGATCTCGAAGAGAGCGAGATCGGTGAGACCCCGTGACAGGTTGCGCCGCGCGACATCGATGAGGCCGGGCAGCAGCGTGGCGCGCAAATACGGAACCTCTGCGTCAAGCGGGTTCGCCAGCTTGACCGCGGCGACCTCACGCTTATCGGCCGATCCGAAGAGCGAGTTCGAAGCCTGTGAAACGAAGGGATAGGCGAGTACCTCGGTCGACCCACTCGCGGCCAGTGTCTCTGCGGCGAGCCGGCGAAGCTTCTGCTCGCGCGTGAAACCTCGACCCGGCGGCGCCACGGGAATTTCGCTCGGAATACGCGAATAGCCCACGATGCGCGCAACCTCTTCGGCGAGAGTGGACTTGTGCGTCAGGTCGGGTCGCCACGAGGGCGGAGAGACCAGCAGACCGTCTCTCGCGTATTCGAGCGTCGCACCGATTTCGATGAGCGACGACGTGATCTCGTCGTCGGTGTACTGCACTCCGACCAGCCCGGAAATGTAGGCGTCGGGCAAGAAAATCGGCTCCAGCTGACTGTGCTGGTTAAGACCTGAGCCGAGAACGTCGGCACGGCCGCCGGCAAGTTCTTCGAGAAGCTGAACCACCCGGGCAGCAGCGGCACCAGCGACCTCGGGGTCGACGCCTCGTTCGAAGCGTTTGGAGGCCTCGCTCGGCAGCTTGTGGCGGCGCGCTGTTCGCGCGATGCTCACCGGGTCGAAGTTCGCCGCCTCGACGAGAACATTCACCGTCTCGTCGGAGATCTCGGTCGAAAACCCACCCATGACACCGGCGAGACCGATGATTCCCGAGCCATCGGTGATGACAAGGTCTTCGGAATCGAGCGCGCGGGTCTGCCCGTCGAGCGTCTTGAGCGTCTCGCCCGGGTTCGCGCGGCGCACGACGATGCCGCCCGAGAGCTTGTCGAGGTCGTACCCGTGAATCGGCTGGCCGAGCTCGAGCATCACGTAATTCGTGATGTCGACGATCAACGAGATCGAACGGATGCCGGCGAGCTTCAGCCGTGCGACCAGCCAGGCCGGGCTCGGCAACGTCGCATCAACACCGCGAACAACCCGCGTGACGAAGACCGTCGCACCGACACGGCCACGAATCGGCGCTTGGTCGTCGATTTCGACGGAGAAACCGCTGACCGGCTCAGGCACAGGAAGTGCCGTTGCCGGGTCGCGGAACGTCGCGCCAGTCGCATGGGCGTATTCGCGCGCAATACCGCGAATCGAGAACGCGTACCCACGGTCTGGGGTGACGTTGACCTCGACTGCTGCGTCGTCGAGCCCGAGCAGGCTGAGAGCGTCGGTACCTACCGTCGGATCCAGCCCGAGCATCGAGAGCCGCAGAATTCCTTCGTGGTCTTCACCCAAGCCGAGTTCACGAGCGGAGGCGATCATTCCGTCGGAGACGTGCCCGTAGGTCTTGCGGGCCGCGATGGCGAAGTTGCCGGGGAGAACGGCTCCGGGCAACGTCACCACGACCTTGTCGCCGACGAAGAAGTTGTGCGCGCCGCAGACGATACCCCGAACATCCGCACCGCCATCGGCCGCGCTCTGGCCCACGGGGGCAACGCGCACGCTGCACCAACGGATGGTCTTGCCATTGCTCTGCGGCTCGTCGGCGAAGTCGAGAACCTCGCCGACGACCACAGGGCCCTCGATGTCGAAGTCGTGCGAGCCCTCTTCTTCAAGGCCCACGCTGACGAGCGCGGCATGAATGTCGGCGATCGTTGTGCCGACCGGGAGTTCGACGAACTCGGCGAGCCAACTGATGGGAATGCGCATCGGCTAGACCACCATTCCGAATTGCTGGCTGAAGCGAACGTCGCCCTCGACCATGTCGCGCATGTCGTTCAGGTTGTTGCGAAACTGCAGAGTGCGTTCGATACCCATACCGAAGGCGAAGCCCGAGTACACGTCAGGGTCGATTCCGGCTGACAGCAAGACGTTCGGATTGACCATGCCGCAGCCGCCCCACTCGACCCAGCGGGCACCGCCCTTCGCCTGCGGTTGCCAGACATCCATCTCGGCGCTGGGCTCGGTGAACGGAAAATAGTTCGGGCGCAGACGAATCTTCGCCTCGTCGCCGAACATCTGCCGAGCGAAAAGTTCGAGCGTGCCGCGCAAGTGCGCCATGGTCAGGCCCCTGTCGACGGCGATGCCCTCGATCTGGCTGAACACGGGAGTGTGCGTCGCATCGAGCTCGTCGGTGCGGTAGGTACGACCGGGCGCAATCACGTAGACCGGCAGCTCGCGTTCGAGCAACGAACGAACCTGCACAGGCGAGGTGTGAGTGCGCAACAAGAGGTGCGACTCCACTGGGTCGACGAAGAAGGTGTCTTGCATGGCGCGGGCCGGATGATCGGGGTCGAAATTCAGCGCATCGAAATTGAACCACTCGTTCTCCAGCTCGGGCCCTTCGGCGACCTCCCACCCCATGCTGACGAAGATGTCGCTCACCTTCTCTTGCAGCAATGACAGCGGATGCCGCGCCCCGAGATGCTTGCGCACCGGCAAAGCCGTGACGTCGACCGCCTCAGCGGCGAGTTGGGCGGCGCTTTCACGTGCGACGATCTCGGTCTCTTTGGCAGCGAGAGTCTGGTTCACTCTGGCACGAGCCTGCCCCACCAGCTTGCCGGCCGAGGCCTTTTGATCGCTCGGCAGAGAGCGGAGCAGCCCGTTCAGCCGGGCCAGCGTCGACGCTTCGCCGGCGTGCTCGGTTCGCACGGCCTTGAACGACGCCGTGTCGGTCACGGCATCGACGGCCGCAAGGGCCGCGGCGACTGCGGCGGCCACAGACTCGTCGGAGATGGCTAGAGAATTGGAATCAGACACGAGAACCAAGCTTACCCAGGTAACGGGGCCGCCTCTTCGGCCTGCACCCCGCTGTGCAGAAGCCCGGTCGAGCCGGGAATGTCAGCGAGTAGCCGTGTGCTGAGCGAACGCACTCTCGTACAGGCACACGGAGGCGGCCGTCGCCAGATTCATCGACTCGGCCTTGCCGTAGATGGGCACCGAGATCGCCCGATCGGCGAGCGCCAGGTCTTCGTCGGTGAGGCCGCGAGCCTCGTTTCCGAACAGCCAGGCCGTCGGCACCGCCAGAAGCCCGGTCGACCGCACCTCGAGCAAATCATCACCCTTGATATCGGCCGCAAGAATCTGCAGCCCTGCCTCGACGGCGCGAAGCTTCACGTCGCCCAGGCTCGCATCCATCGCCACCGGCAGGTGAAAGAGCGACCCCGTCGTCGATCGAACGACCTTCGGATTGTAGAGGTCAACAGAGCGGCCGGTGAGAATAACGGCATCGGCGCCCGCGGCGTCGGCGGCGCGGATGATCGTTCCCGCGTTGCCCGGGTCACGAACCTCTTCGAGAATCGCGATGAGCTTCGGTCTGGCGGCGAAGATGTCTTTCACCGCCGTCGGAAATTGATGACAGACGGCAATGAACCCTTGCGGCGTCACGGTATCAGACATGACTTCGAGCACGTGCTCGGAGACGAACTCGACGTCGACGCCGGCATCGACCGCCGTTTGGGCGATGTCGGTGTAGCGCTCGAGCGCGGTAGGGGTTGCATACAGTTCAACAACGAGCTGGGGGCTGAAGGTCAGAGCCTCAGCGACCGCCTGCGGCCCCTCCAAGAGAAAGAGCCCGGTCTCAGACCGGGCTCCTTTCTTGGCCAGTTTGGCGACGGCCCGAACACGCGGTGAACGCGGATTATCAAGCATGTGCCAAGTCAAGCAGATATTGAGTTGTTTTTCGGTCAGGCTAGAGCACCAAAAATTCGAGCCCGAGCCGGGTGGAATCCGGCTCGGATTGATGACAGCCTACGCAGCGACCACCTTCGGCGCCGACGTGTCGGCGGGCAGTGCGGCCTTGGCGCTGGCGACGAGTGCCGCGAACGTGGCGGGCTCGGTGACCGCAAGGTCGGCCAGAATGCGGCGGTCGACCTCGATGCCGGCCAGGTTCAGACCCTGGATGAGGCGGTTGTAAGTCAGACCGTTGAGTCGTGCCGCGGCGTTGATGCGCTGAATCCAGAGGCGACGGAAGTCACCCTTGCGCGCACGGCGGTCGCGGTACGAATAGACGAGCGAGTGGGTGACCTGCTCTTTGGCCTTGCGGTACAGGCGCGAACGCTGGCCGCGGTAGCCCTCGGCACGCTCCAGAATTACGCGACGCTTCTTGTGGGCGTTGACCGCCCTCTTTACTCTTGCCATCTTCTTCTAATCCTTTTTCGTCGTCGTGAGTTCTAGAGCCCGAGGAGCTTCTTGATGACCTTGGCGTCTTGCGGTGCAAGAACCTGGTCGGTGTTCAGGCGGCGCTTGCGCTGGCCCGACTTCACTTCCAGGTTGTGGCGCATGCCGGCCTGCTGCTTCATGATCTTGCCGGTGCCGGTGACCTTGAAGCGCTTCTTGGCCCCGGAATGGGTCTTCTGCTTGGGCATAGTTCTCTCCTCGTTGGGTGGTCGTACGTTTATTCGGCGGGCTGCGCGGTTACAGCAGGTGCAGCAGCCGGAGCCGCCTCGGCCGCAGGAGCGGCGGAGGCCTCGCGGGGGGGCTTCGTGGCGGCGCGGTGGGCGTTGGCCTCGGCTTTGGCCTCTGCTTTGTTCTTCAGAGGGCCGATCACCATGACCATGTTGCGACCGTCGATGGTCGGACTCGATTCGACAGAACCGAACTCCGAAACATCTTCGGCAAATCGTTGGAGGAGGCGAACCCCCTGGTCTGGGCGCGACTGCTCACGGCCTCGGAACAAGATCATGGCTTTGACCTTGTCGCCGGCCTTGAGGAAGCCTTCGGCGCGCTTGCGCTTGGTTTCGTAGTCGTGCACATCGATCTTCAGACGAAATCGAACCTCTTTGAGAATCGTGTTCGCCTGATTGCGCCGGGCCTCCTTGGCCTTTTGCGCTGCTTCGTACTTGAACTTTCCGTAGTCCATGATCTTGGCGACGGGCGGCTTCGAGTTCGGGGCCACCTCAACAAGATCAAGGTCTGCCTCTTGTGCGAGTCTGAGTGCGACGTCGATGCTCACGACGCCAACCTGCTCACCGGCCGGACCCACGAGGCGAACCTCGGGTACTCGTATACGGTCGTT
>JAODBB010000156.1 GCA_025463745.1 Subtercola sp. | reverse complement strand
CCTCCCGGTTGCCGCCGCCGGAGCCGGATCGGTGACGATGGGCCTGCTGGGAGGCACGAGCCTGCAGGTGAATGTGCCGAAAATGGGCGATATGCAGCCGATCTACGTCGTCGAGGGGCTGGGGATCGCGGTCGCGGCGACGGTGCTCGGGCTGATCATGGTGTTCATTTTTCCGCACATCCACCGGTTCTTTCACGGGCTCAAGTACCCGATCGTCTACATCACCCTGGGCGGTGTGGTGCTCGGTGTTCTGGGTGCCATCGGTGGGCAGATCACGCTCTTCAAGGGTCTCGAACAGATGGCCACGCTGGTCGATGACCGGCAGAACTACGACTTCGGGCAGCTGACGGTGATCACGCTGGTGAAGGCCGCCGCCTTGGTCGTGGCCGCCGCGTCGGGCTTTCGAGGGGGCCGCATCTTTCCCGCCGTGTTCATCGGCGTGGCGGTCGGGCTGATGGCATCGGCACTGTTTCCGCAGATACCGCTCTCGTTGGCACTGGCGGCGGGCGTTCTCGGCCTCGTGCTCGTGGTCGCCCGAGACGGCTGGCTGGCCTTGTTCGTCGCGGTGGCCGTTGTCGGCGACGTGACGTTGCTCGGCGTGATGTGCGTCATCATTCTGCCGATTTGGCTGATGGTGTCGCGGGCGCCCGAGATGATCGTGCACCCTGCGCCCCTGCCGCCCGAGCCCGCGCCCGCCGCTGCCGCTGCCGCTGCGCCCGCGTAGCCACCCTTAACGCCCACAGGGATCACGAAAATCGCCCTTCACCAACGCGGGAAGGGCGATTTTTGTGATCCATGCGGAATGCGCTTGGGGGGGGCAGCCCGCGTCATCGGTCAGAGTTGGGTGGGGTCGGCCACCTCGGTGGCGAGAGCGCCCTGCGCCGCGCCCGAGCCCGAGCGACCGCCACCGTGTCCGCGCAAGATGAAGGCGACACCGACCGCGATCACGGCGCCGGCGATCGGCCCGAGCACGTACACCCAGTAGTCTGCGAAGTCGCCTGACACGAAGTCGGGGCCGAAGGTGCGTGCGGGGTTCATGGATGCGCCCGAGATGGGGCTGCCCCAAAGCCCGGCGAGCGCGATGTAGGCGCCCACTCCGAACGCCCCGACGATACCGATGTTCTGCGCGCCCGAGGCCGTGCCCAAGATCACGCAGACCAGCCCGAAGGTGAGTGCCAGTTCCATCAGAAACGCGTTGCCGCCCGAATACCCGTCAGCCGGATAGTTCGAGCCGAACGACGAGGAGACGTGCACGACGCCCTCGAGAAACCATGCGGCAAGCGATGCTCCGATGAGCTGCACCAGAATGTAACCCGGCACGCGGGCCCACGGAAAGTCGCCCCGCAACGCGAAGGCGATGCTCACCGCCGGGTTGAGGTGCGCACCCGACACCTTGCCCATGAAGAGGATGATCGCCAGAACCATCAGGGCGGGCGCCACCACCGCGTCGGTGCGCGTGATGGTATCGGGAAACGCCTGGCCCATCATTCCGCCGCCCGCTGCCACGAGCACCAAGAAGAAGGTGCCGAGCAACTCGGAGAACAGCCGCCGCCACTCCTGCGAGGAGTCGTGGAAGTTCTCCACCGATTGGGCGAAGCTCATCGGGACGTGCGTGAACCTGCCGTGCACCACGTCAGAAAGAACCGCGCGGGCCGGGCCCTCTACCTCTCGAGCGTCAGTCGTGGCGCAAACGTAGACCTGAGCGTCGGCGGGATGATAGGTTCGCCAGCGTTTTGAGGGTGCTGAGGGCGAAACGTCACCGTAAACGGATGAGACCGCTATGTGTGCAGATGCGCGGTGGTTGGCAGGCCGTGCCGGGCCCGACCAGTGAAGCACCCAAAACGGCTCGCCTTGACGCCTGGTCATCGGATAAATCAGCCTGATCTTTGCTGAAACGTCAAGAACTGCTGATTTTTCTCGTTCAGGCAATGTTCGCCAGTCGAACAACAGGCGAAGATCAAATGGCGAACATACCCCTCGCATCTTGATTCATTCACGAAACCCTTCACGAAAGGTCTCGCCCATGGCTCCCGACATTCTTTGGCTCTCAGACGTTCGGCTTAACGACGTCGCCACGGTTGGGGGTAAGAACGCCTCCCTGGGTGAGCTGATTCACAATCTCTCTGCGGCCGGCGTGAAAGTGCCGAACGGCTTCGCGACGACCGCCGACGCATTCCGTCGGTTTCTGCAGACGACCGGGCTCGAGCAGCGGATCGGCGAGACGCTGGTGGGGCTCGACAGCAGTGACACCGAGGCTCTCGCGAAGGCGGGCAGGAGCATCCGGGCAGACATCATGACGACGCCGCTGCCGGCCGATATCGAGGCGTCGATCAGGGGGTTCTACGCTGCGTTGACGATAGACGAGACCGGCGATCATCCGGCCTCCTGGGCCATTCGTTCGAGCGCGACGGCCGAAGACCTGCCCGACGCGTCATTCGCGGGGCAGCAAGAGACGTTTCTGAACATTCGCGGCATCGAGAACGTGCTGCAGGCCGTGCACGAGGTGTTCGCGTCGCTCTACACCGACCGCGCGATCTCGTACCGCGTGCACCAGGGGTTCGCGCACCTCGATGTGGCCCTGTCGGTGGGCGTGCAGCGCATGGTGCGCTCCGACCTGGCGGCATCGGGTGTGATGTTCAGCATCGACACGGAGTCGGGGTTCTCAGACGCGGTGTTGATCACGTCGGCGTACGGGCTCGGCGAAGGCGTGGTGCAGGGTGCGGTGAATCCCGACGAGTTCACCGTGTACAAGCCGGGCCTCGCCGCCGGCCGCCCCGCGGTTCTGAAGCGTACAGCGGGCGCAAAAGCGACGAAGATGATCTACACGTCCGACGCGTCGGTGGGCCGAACCGTCGAGTTCGTGCCGGTCGCACCCGAAGAGGCGCGGATGTTCAGCCTCACCGATGCCGAGATCGAAACCCTGGCGCGGCATGCCGTGGCGATCGAGAAGCACTACGGTCGGCCGATGGACATCGAGTGGGCCAAAGACGGCCTCGACGGGCAGCTCTACATCGTGCAAGCCCGCCCCGAGACGGTGATCACCCGGCGCACCGGCCGCACCGAGCGGTTTCAGCTGGATGAACGAGGCACGGTCGTGGCAGAGGGCAGGGCGATCGGGCACAAGATCGGCGCCGGACCCGTGCGCGTGCTGACGTCGATCGCCGACATGCACCAGTTTCAGACCGGCGACGTGCTCGTGGCCGACATGACCGACCCCGACTGGGAGCCGATCATGAAGCGCGCCTCGGCGATCGTAACGAATCGGGGAGGGCGAACCTGTCATGCGGCGATCATCGCCCGCGAACTCGGCGTACCCGCGGTGGTCGGTACCGGCGACGGCACGTTCACGCTGGTCGACGGGCAGGTGGTCACGGTGTCGTGCAGCGAGGGCGAGACCGGCTTCGTCTACGACGGCATTCTCGACTACACGCTCGAACACGTCGAGCAGGGTGATCTGCCCGAGATTCCGGTGTCGGTGATGATGAACGTCGGCACACCCGAGCAGGCATTCACCTTCGCGCAGACTCCGAACGACGGGGTCGGCCTGGCCCGGCTCGAATTCATCATCAACCGGCAGATCGGCATCCACCCGAAGGCACTGCTCGCCAGTGAAGAACAAGAGGTGGATGTTGCGGCCGTGATCGCCGAGCGCATCGCCCCGTACGACGGCGCGCGTGACTTCTTCGTCAAACGGGTCGCCGAGGGCGTCTCGACCATCGCGGCGGCGTTCTGGCCGAACCCGGTGATCGTGCGCATGTCTGACTTCAAGTCGAACGAGTACGCCAACCTCGTGGGCGGCAGAAAGTACGAACCCGAAGAAGAGAACCCGATGATCGGGTTCCGCGGGGCATCCCGCTACGTTTCGCGAGAGTTCAGGGAGTGCTTCGACCTCGAATGCGAGGCGTTGAAGTTCGTGCGCGACGAGATGGGGCTCACGAACGTGAAGATCATGATTCCGTTCGTGCGCACGGTGTCAGAGGCGGCCGGCGTGATCGATGCGCTCGGGCAGAACGGGCTGGTGCGCGGCGAGAACGGGCTGCAGGTGGTGATGATGTGCGAAGTGCCCTCGAACGCGCTGCTCGCCGATGCGTTTCTCGACCACTTCGACGGGTTCTCAATCGGGTCGAACGACCTCACCCAGCTCACCCTCGGCGTCGACCGCGATTCCGCCGTTATGGCGGATGTCTTCGACGAACGCGATCCGGCGGTGCTGCGCCTGCTGAGCATGGCCATCGAGGCGTGCCTGCGCCGCGGCAAATACGTCGGTATCTGCGGTCAAGGGCCGAGCGATCATCCCGACTTCGCCGAATGGCTGATGGAACAGGGCATCGCCTCGATCTCACTCAACCCCGACACCGTCGTGCAGACGTGGCAGCGGCTCGCCTCTTTGCCGGCCGCCATCTCACCCACGACGCCCGCGAGCATTCCGGGCGAGCCCGCTGCTCACGCCCTCTGAGCAGCGAAATGGATCACGAAAACCGCCCTTCCGCCGGCGGGTTGGGGCGGTTTTCGTGATCCACGTCTCGAGCGCATGACGTGGGCGGCGGATGAAGTACCGTGGTGCGTGGGCCTCGTCGGCCGTGAGTGCAGTCCGGCGCACACCACGAGGATGCCCGACCGACCACGGGGTTGACAGATGATGCGCGAAACGAGCACTGCACAATACGAAGCGAATCGAACGGGCGGTGTGCCGCCGTTCGAACAGGTGCGGCCGAGCGTCTGGGCGCTGCCGCTCGCCATGCCGAGCGTGCAGTTGCCGTATGTCATCAGCTACTTCGTCGTCGACGACCGCGGCTTCGTGCACGTCATCGATCCGGGGTGGGATTCTGACGAGAACTGGGATCGGGTACTGGCGGCGCTCGAGTCGATCGGCAGTTCGCTGAACCGTGTCGCGTCGGTCACGCTGACGCATCTGCACCGCGACCATGTGGGCATGACGCACCGCTATCGAGAGGCCACACCCGCACGAATTCAGCTGTCGCGGGTGGAGCAGGCGGCCATTTGGGCGAGCACGAAGGGGGCATCGCATGGGGCCGCGGCGACGACGACCGTGACCGTAGTGACCTCCGACGCGGCTTCGGAGACAACGGCAACGGCAACGGGGGCAGCGAGGTCAGAGACAGCAGAGACAGCAGAGACAGCAGAGACAGCAGCATCGCAGGCAGCGGCGCTTGCCGAATCATGGGGCGTTCCCGCCGAACGACGCCCCGAACTCGAGGTCGCGTTCGGGGCCAGAGAAGACCAGATCGACATCGCAGGCGACGTGCTGCTGGATGACGGCGACGATCTGGGGGTGCCTGGTTCGAGCATCCGCGTCATTGCAACACCGGGGCACACGTATGGGTCGATCAGCCTGGCCGCAGCGAACGAACAGCTGCTGTTCACCGGCGACCACATTCTGCCCGCCATCTTCGCCGGACTCGGGCTCGGCGGCCCCACCTCGAGCAACCCCGTCAGCGACTATGTGGGGTCGATCGAGAAGCTGCAGCCCTACGATGCGTTCGAGGTGCTGCCTGGCCACGGCTACCGATTCACGGGGCTCGCCGAGCGCCGGGCGGAGTCGGCCGAGCATCACCTGAAACGGTCGCGCGAGGCTGCGGCCGTGCTGGCCGCGAACCCGTCGGCGACGATCTGGGAGGTCGCGTCACAGCTGCACTGGACCGCCGGCTGGGAGAATCTGCAGGGCCCCTACCTCCGGTCTGCACTCGCGCAGACGGCGTGGCACGTCGAGCGGGCACCCCAAGCGCGCTAAGCCGGCGCGAGCCACTCGACTTTCGTCGGAGCACAGCGAATGTGCTGACACGGGCGAGCGCACTTGCGCTGTGCTCCGACGAAAGTGGAGCGGAAACACCACCGGAGTGCGCAAACGAGCGAGGCGGGAGCAGAGCAGAGCTGAGTCCCACGGAGCAGAGCGGAGCGGAGCGGAGCCCAACCCTCAGGCGGCGGGCGCGAAGATCTCGGCGAAGAACGCCTTCATCGCAACCCACGAGCGCTCATTCGCGCGGGCGTTGAACTGCGACCCACGTTCGGGCGCATTCGCGTCGGGCATCGTGAAGGCGTGCATCGCGCCGCTGTAACTCACGACCTGCCAGTCGGGCGCGCCCGCCTCGCGCAGTTCGTTCTCGAAGTCGACCACCGCCTCGTCGGGAACAACCGGATCGCTCGCCCCGGTGAGCACTAGCAGCGGCGTGCGAACGTCGCCCTCGGTGGCCCGGATGCCCGACCCCAGCCGCCCGTGAAACGACACCGCCCCGGCGAGCTGCACTCCAGTGCGCACCAGCTCGAGCGAGGCCGAGCCGCCGAAGCAGTAACCCATCACGGCGATGCGATCGGCATCGACACCGGGAACGGAGCGGAGCTGCTCGAGGTTGGCGAGCAGCCGCTCCCGAAAGAGCTGAGGGTCGCCGTAGAACTTACCGGCCGCCGGCCCTGCTTCGTCGTGGGAAAGCTGCGCGCCGCCGCCGTAGACATCTCCGGCGAGCGCGATGTAGCCGAGCCGGGCGAGCATCGTCGCCCGCACGCGCGCGTGGTCATTGAGTCCGGACCAGTCCGAGATGATGAGCACCGCCGGCAGCAGCACGTCGTCGTCTGATTCGGGGCGGGCGACAAAACCGCCGAAGTCCACTCCGCCCGACGAGTACTCGATCGCCTCCGTGCGCACCGCCTGCTGTTCGGGCTGCGAGGTGAGAAGGGTTTCAAGACCAGCCGAGAGTGGGGCTGAGAAGGGAGAGTTCATGCTCTCATTCTTACGCATCGATCATCCGGATGCCCGTGAAGTGGCCAAGGCCGCAAGATCGTCTCGCAGCTCATGCAGGCGCCCCTCGCGCTCGTATTCGTACTCGGGCGACGAACGCAGATCAGCGGCAACATCGAGCCGGCCTTCGATGGCGCGACTGAGTTCTGACCACGCCCACTTCTGCGAGGCGTCAACCGCTTCGGAGATGAAATCGGGGTCTCCGTTCAGCCGATCGAGTTCGGATGCCAGGGCCGAGTAGGCGACCCGGCGCCTGGTGAGCCACTGGTAGTCGGCGATGGTGCGCGACCTCTTCAACAGCGGCGGGAATTCGAGCTGCAGGCGCTTCATGTGCTCGGCCAGCTCAGCCTGCTCCAAGGCGAGCTGGTGCAACTCCGCCTCGACGAACTCGGCAACCTGTTCGGGGTTGTAGTCGACCTTGTCGCGAACAGCGCCGATGATGATGTGGTTCATGGTGGCCATGGTGAGTGCGGTGCGCGACATCAGCACGCCCTCTTCGACGGCCCGGGCGACGGCGGGCGCATCCACCGGAAAATACGAACGACGAGAGCGCTTCGAGCCCGCGCGCTTCGTTGCCGCCTGGCCGGCCTTGTCGCGGCCGGCTCTGTCGCGGCCGGCCTTGTCGCGGCTTGCTTTGTCGCGGCTTGCTTTGTCGCGGCCGGCCTTGTCGCGCTTCGCCTTCTCGAGCATGGCCTTCTTCTTCGCGGCCTTTTCGTGCTTGCCCACCTTCTTGTCGACCATCGCCTGACCTTCGCTCGCCACCGTCGGTGCAAGCATACTCAGCCACCAATTCGTGGGATGAAGTGCGTATCGGCCGCGCGGGACCCGCACTTCATCACCACGACGTAGCTCACTCCCTTTCGTAAGAAGACATCGATGCAACCGGAGGCGACGGTAATGTAATCGGTAGCGACAGCACACCGAAGAAACCCAGGTGACGACGTGACCCAGAACGATTCGACGATGGTGTATTCCGGCAGGGCGGTGCGGTTCGACGATTTCGGCGGGGTCGAGGTGTTGCACATCGGCCACGTCTCGGTCGGGCCGCCCGGGCCCGGCGAGGTGGTCGTGCGGGTCGCCGCAGCCGGAACCAACCCCGGCGAGATCCCGATTCGCACGGGAGCGCTCGAAAGCCGCTACCCGTCGAAACTGCCGCAGGGGCAAGGAACCGACTTCGCCGGGGTAGTTGTGGCGGTCGGGCCGAAAATCGACGCCCCGTCGTTCAGCGTCGGTGACGAGGTCATGGGCTGGAGCGACAAGCGCTCGAGCCAGGCCGAGTATGTGCTCGTGCCCAGCAACCACCTCGTCATCAAGCCCGCCGAACTCTCCTGGCCCGTCGCCGGCTCGCTGTTCGTCGTCGCCGTGACGGCCTACGCGGCCGTTCGCGCCGTGCAGGTGGCACCTGGTGACACCGTGGTGGTGTCGTCGGCTGCTGGTGGAGTGGGATCGATCGTGGTGCAACTGCTGAAAAGCAAGGGCGCAAGGGTCATCGGGTTGGCCTCCGCCGCCAACCACGACTGGCTGCGCTCTGTGGGGGCGACCCCGGTCGACTATGCGGGCGATGACCTGGCCGGCCGCATCCGGGCCGCCGCAGCCGGCGAGGTGGATGCTCTCATCGACACCCATGGGCCCGAATACCTCGATCTCGGGGTGGAGCTCGGCATCAACCCCGAGCGCATCGAGACGATCATCGCCTACGAAGCCGCGGCGCGCGTCGGAGCCAAAGCAGAAGGCAGTTCGACAGCGTCGAGCGCCGGCATCCTCGGCGAGATGGCCGCGCTCGTGGCCGATGGCACCATAACGGTGCCCATCGCTGCAACCTACCCCCTCGACGAGGTAGGGGCGGCCTACACCGAGCTCGCCGAACGACACACTCGCGGCAAGATCGTGTTGCTGACATGAACAACGAACTGATGACGCATTTCGTCGCCGCAGCAGAACAGCTGAATTTCGCGCACGCCGCCCGCGCACAGGGAGTCTCGCGCGCCACACTGATCGCCTCGGTGAAAGAGCTCGAGGCCGAACTCGGGTATCCACTGTTCGACTACGCCGCGTCGACCACCACGCTGACCCCCGCCGGCGAAGCGCTGCTCGCGAAGACCCTCGAGCAGCTCGCGAAGCAGGCAGTTTCGGCGGCAGCGAACGTGGCTCCCCCGGGCGGCAAGGCGAAGGCGTCGAAAGGCAAAGGCCGCGCGCCGGCCGTCAAGGGCGCGCCCCGCGTGGGCAAGCGTCGCCAGTCGCGCTGAGTGATTGACACACTCTAGGCTGGCGGAGATGAAAATTCTGCTGCCAGACACAATCGATCTCGACATCAGCGACCCGGGCGAGACGGGCGGCGCACACGACGACACGCTGATCGTGTACGACCCCAAGGCCTCCTTCAGCGACGAACACCTCGACGCCGACGTTCTGGTCGTCTGGCAGAACACCCCCGAGAACCTGCACGAAGCCGCGACCCGCCTCACCGGCCTGCGCTTGGTGCAGACCCTCGCGGCGGGCCCCGACGCCATTCTCATGGCCGGCTTCGGCTCCTCTGTCGCCCTCACGTCTGGCCGCTCGCTGCACGACGGCCCGGTGACCGAGCACGCTCTCGCACTGATTCTCGCCGCCGTTCGCAGCCTCGACGATCTGCTTGTTTCGCAGCGCGCCCACGAATGGAACACGGCGGTGAATGCCGCTCAAGTGAATCCGCGAACACGAGGCCAGTACACGCTCGACCACGCGCAGGTCACGATCTGGGGGTTCGGCTCGATCGCATCGAGGCTGGTGCCGGTGCTGCGGATGCTCGGGGCCACCGTGACCGGAGTGGCCACCACCCCGGGCATCCGCTACGGTTTCGACGTGGTGGCCGCCGACGACGCGAGTGAGCTGCTCGGCCGCACCGACGTGCTCGTCTCCGTGCTGCCGGCCACGCCCGAGACCGCCGACACCTTCGGCGCGGCTCTGTTCGCCGAGCTCAAGCCGGGTGCGATTTTCGTGAACGTCGGCCGCGGCGGCACGGTCGACGAAGAGGCCCTCGTCGCCGCGCTCACCTCCGGCGCGCTGCGCGCCGCCGCGCTCGACGTGACAAAGGTCGAGCCGTTGCCTGCCGAATCGTCGTTGTGGGCGGCACCGCACCTCATTCTCACCCCGCACATCGCGGGCAACCGGCCACAGGGGGCCTCCGCCCTGGTGCGCACGAACGTCGAGGCGCTGCGCCGCGGCGACGCGGTCACTAATCTCGTCAGCTGACGAGCTCGTCACCCTCGATTTCGAAGGTCTCGCACGGCAGGCCGAGCCCCTGAATCACCGGAACGAGTGCGGCGTTCAGCGCCGACACCTGATCGGACGTGAGATTGTCGAACACGATGGCGCGCACCTCGGCGACGTGCCCCGGCGCCGTGTCGACCAGCTTCTGCCAGCCTGCATCGGTGAGTGTCGCCAGCGTGGCCCGACGGTCTGCCTCGACGGGCGAACGGGAGATCAATCCACCCTCTTCGAGCTTGGCCGCTGCGTGCGACAGCCGAGAGAGCGAGCCGTTGGTCACGGCCGCCAGATCTGACATCAGGCGTGCTCGCCCCGGCGACTCAGAGAGCATCGCGAGCACGTAGTAGTCGTAGCGGGTGAGGCCCGCGGATGCCCGCAACTGCGCATCGACGGCCGCTGGAATGTACTCGGCGACCGCCTGCAGGCGCATCCACAACACCCGCTCGTCACAGTTCAGCCAGCGTGGCTCGGGCGGCTGGGGCCCCGTCTCTGCGACGTCACCCGATGGCGTCGCATCGACGGCGACCAGTTCGTCTGTGGGTTCAGCCATGACTCGAGGGTACGCTTGCATGCTTGAAGGTTCAATACTTGACTCTTCAATAATTGCTGGCTAAAGTCGGCTCGGAGGGCCCAACCCGTGCGCTTCTCTTCCCCACACCCCTCGTTGGATTGGATACCTCCCCTGTGTTCGTCATTCTGCTCGTTCTGAACATCGTGCTCGCCATCGCCTTCATTCTCTCGGGCGGCATGAAGGTCGTGCGGCCGACCGCCGCACTGAAGACCACCGGCATGGTGTGGGTCGACGATTTCACTCCAGCCAGCGTGAAGCTGATCGGGGCGGCCGAAGTGATCGGCGGCATCGGCCTGATTCTGCCGTTCACGACGAACATCGCCGCGGTATTGTCACCCATCGCCGCCGTTGCGCTGGCCATCATCATGATCGGCGCTGTGGTTGTGCACGTGCGGCGCTCAGAAGCATTCATTCCCGCCCTCGTTCTCGCCGTGCTCTCGATCGTCAGCGCCGTCTTCGGCTTTCTCTACCTCGCGCGGTAAGCAGGGTCACCCCCACTCTGCTCGGGTGATCGGATGCCATTCGCGTGTGAACATTGCTCCCCCACTTCGGGTGTCATAATGGCTGCAGAGCGAGCGGATGGCCGCAGCCAGAGAGGGGATCATTGTGACGAGCATGCCAGAATCGGGGCGGTTGGCCGCCTCGGTATTGCTCGACGCGGTTGTCTCGCAGAGCCCCGACAAGAGTGAATCCGAAAACCGGATGGCGCTCGACATGGCTCTCGCCCTGCTCATCGAAACCGATGACGGCCACGACAGCGACGAGCGCAACCCCGACTCGATCATCGACGCCAGCGACTTGGTGGGAGCGGCCATCGTTCTGACCTCGTGGCTGGTCAGCCGGCTCGCCGAGTCGCGCGGAACCGATGTCACCGATGTGGCCGGCGAACTGCGGTCGTTCATCGGCGGGGTCTGAGCGGTAGCGCACTGTGCTGCCGCGGCCGGCCCTGAGCTGTCGGCCCCGTGCTGCCGCCCTTGCACCGCGCCCCCATATCTGAGCAGCCGGGTCGGCGTTGCGCCGAGTAATTCGTGCAGCAAGAACTGCACCCTCCGCGGCACTATGCCAGACCGAGCGGTGCGCCCGCCGGGGGGTACGGTGAGAAAGTGATGATCGCGGCAGGCGCATGAGACGGCGAGCGACGGTCGTCGTGTGCGCCGGGCTCGGGCTCATCGTGGTCGGCGCAGCAGCACTCGAGGGCGTGCCCGTGTTCACAGGGCCGCGGTGGGTGCCTGATTTTTCTCCTCCGGTACGAACGGCACCGCCGCTGCCCCAGAATGGTGGCCCGGTAGCGACAGCCCCAGCGCTTCCGGCGCAGGCGGCCGGCTCGGGATTCCCGCTGGGGACGGTTCTGCTGTGGGTCGGGATCGCCGCTGCCGTCGTGATCATCGCGCTGCTGGTGCGACGATGGTTGCGTCTGCGCCGGTCTCGCCCGCAGTTCGGCCTTCGAGATGTGGGAATGCTGGCGGCTGACAATCCGGTGCTGCGTGCCGTGCCCGATGCCGAACCAGAGGCGGAACCGCTGCGGCGCGGCATCGAAGAAGCTCTGCGCCAGCTCGATGAGCAACGGGCTCCGGCCGATGCGGTGATGCGCGCATGGCTCGGGCTGCAGCAGACCGCCGAGGAGTCGGGAATCAGCCGGCGTTCGGCCGAGACGCCGACCGAGTTCACGGCGCGCATCATGGCAGGCGTGTTCACGGATGACCGGGCGGTACAGACGCTGCTGAAGCTGTATCTGCGCACGCGGTTCGGCGATCATCCCGTAACCGCTGCCGACGTGGAACGCGCCCGCGAGGCCCTCGAAGGGTTGGCGAGCACCTGGAACGACTCGTCGCCGAAACCGGGGAGGCTGAGGTGAGCGCTCGGCGTCGGCGCAGCGCTGCGGATGCCCTGCGGGCCCTCGTGCGTCCGCCCCGCCGCCAGAGCACCATCCTGGTGCTCGTGGGCGCTGCGGTCGGCTCGGCGGCGTGCTGGTATTTCGGTCTCGACGTGTGGCGAGCGGTGGGGTTCGGTGTGATCGGCGCCGCCGCCGGCCTCACCTGGGTGGCAGTGCCCGACCACTCCTTCACCGAGTGGACGCTGCCCGGCGACTCTTCGCGCGACGGCGCGCGGCGCGATGTCGTTCAGCTCTCGTGGGCGCTCCGCTCGCGTTACGGGCGGATCGGGCATACCGCCTTTTCGCGCGTGCGAGACGTGGCGGCCACGCGGCTCGCTTTGCGCGGCCTCGACCTCACCGACCCGGCAGACCAGCCGGCGATCGAGCGCCTGATCGGCGGCCGCGCGTACGCCACCTTGCGCTCGGGGAGCCGCCTGCGCCTGCCCCGGATGCGCGCGTTCGTGCACTGTCTCGACGCGCTCGACGCGCTGGATGCACGTGATGCGCCCGATCCGCGCACCTCACACACCTCACACACTTCAGCCACTTCAGCCACACCAAACACCCCACACACCCCACACCACCCCGCCACCTCGTCGACCGTGCGGCAGAACCCCCGCCGCGCCACCGACTCCACCCGACCCGCCCAGGAGAACTCATGACCGAACGGCTTTCCGCATCACTGACCATCGACGAGATCGCGCGGCTCAGCAACGAGGTGCTCGAGCGCGCGAGCACCGTAGTGGTTGGAATGCGGCCCTCGCTCGAAGTGGCGCTGGCGAGCATCCTCGCCGGTGGTCACGTGCTGTTCGAAGATGTGCCGGGCCTCGGCAAGACCCTCGCAGCGCGTAGCCTGGCGAGCGCACTGGGGCTCGATTTTCGGCGGCTGCAGTGCACTCCCGACCTGCTGCCCGCCGACATCACCGGGTCGTTCGTCTATGAGCCGGCCAACACCCAGTTCGTATTCAGGCCCGGCCCCATCTTCACCGGGCTGTTTCTGGCCGACGAGATCAACCGCACGTCGCCGAAGACACAATCGGCGCTGCTCGAGGCGATGGCTGAAGGGCAGGTGACAGTCGAGGGTGCGAGCTTCGGGCTGCCGTCGCCGTTTCATGTCATCGCCACGTCGAACCCCATCGAATTCGAAGGAACGTACGCACTGCCCGAGGCCCAGCTCGACCGGTTCATGGTTCGGCTGGCGGCCGGGTACCCGAGCCGTGCGGGTGAAGCGCGAATTCTGCTGAACCGCGTCGAACGGCGGCACGAGGTGGCCTCGGTCGAGCCGGTGATCGACTCTACGACCCTGCTCGCGATGCAAGCCGGCATCGAAACGGTGTTCGTCGAACCCGACATCGCCGACTACTGCGTCGACCTCGCCGTCGCCACCCGGGCTCACCGCTCGGTTCAGGTGGGCGCATCCCCTCGCGGGTCGCAGGGGCTGATGCTCGTGGCCAGGGCGCGGGCGGTGATGGATGAACGTGATTTCGTCACCCCCGAAGACGTGAAGCGCGTGGCGGTCTCGGTGCTGGCGCACCGGCTGTCGCTGACGACGCAGGCGTGGGCGAGCGGAGTACTGGCGGCAGATGTAGTGACATCGGTGGTGAACGAGGTGGCGGGGCCGCCGACGATCGGTCGCACCTCGGCGGTTGTGCGGTGAACGGAGTTCGGTCGGCTAGGGTCGGCAGCTGGGCGAACGGCCACCCGGCGGTGGTGCGGTGAGCGGCACAGCGCAGGGCGCCTCGGCGGCGAGCGGCAACCTGGCCGAAGGCGAGACCGAGACCCCGAGCGGCTCACGTATTATCATTCGGCCGGTGTGGATGCTCCGCAGCAGTTTCACGGCCCTGGTGCTCGCGGCGGTCATCCTCGCGGCCGCCGGGCTGCTGTTCGCGCGCGTCGACGTGGCATTGCTCGCCTTGCCCCTGTTCGTAGCGGCGGCGATCAACTGGAGCCGCCGGCCCGGCAGCCAGGCATCGGGCACCGTCGAGGTCACGGTCGCCCCGCGCCCCAGCGGGCAGACCCTCGCCTACGAAATGCGCGTCGCTACCCCAGAGGGCACCGACGCCGTCGCTGTGCGGCTCACTCTTCTCGGCGGTGATTCGCGGGAATTCGTCGTAACGGCCCGGGCTGGCGAGCGACTCACGGGCAGCGTTCCGGTGCTGCACTCGGGGCCGCAGCCCTTGGTGAGTGCAGCCGTACTCCTGATCGGCACCGACGCGAGTCTCACGAGTGACCCGTCGGAATCTGCGGCGGTGTCGCGCGTCATTCCGCCGCCATTCGCAGCTATCACGAGCCTGCCCCTGCCCCGCCGGCTCGCCGGACTCACCGGCTCGCGCGACTCCTCGCGCCCGGGTGATGGCGGCGACTTTCGCGATGTTCACCCCTTCGCCCCCGGCGACCGATTGCGGCGAATCGACTGGAAGGCCACCGCTCGTCGCGCCCGCTTCGACGGCGACCTCTACGTGCGGCGCACGGCCGCGACGGCGGATGCGACCGTGATCATCGTGCTCGACAGCCGCGACGAGGTGGGCGAACAGATCGCCGAGTGGAGCCGTCGCACTGCTCGCGACACCGGCATCAGCTCGCTCGACCTCTCTCGTGAGGCCGCGAGTTCGCTGGCGGCCGGCTACATTCGCGCCGGCGACCGGGTGGGGGTGCACGACCTCTCGAGCGAGGCCCGGCTGGTAGCGCCAGGGGGCGGAACACGGCACCTCGAGCGAGTGCTTCGCCAGGTCGAGCTCACCTCGCCGGTGGGTTCGCCGAACATCCGCTTTCGGGCGCCGATCGTGCCGCCAGGGGCACTCATCTACGTGCTGTCGACGTTTCTCGACGGGGGGTCTGCGCGGCTGGCCAGCTTGTGGCGCGGCGGAGGCCACCGCGTGATCGGTGTCGATACGCTGCCGACGGCCAGATTCGAGCGGTCGAACGCCGATGAACGTGTCGCGCACCGCATCGTGCTCATGGAGCGGGCCGACCGCCTGCACGAACTCGAGGCGCAGGGTGTCGAGATTCTGCGGTGGCACGACGACGGTGCCGAGCCCCGCGAGGCGCGGCTGCGAGCGCTCAGCAGGCCGCCGCGGAGTGCGCGGTGAGCGCGCCAGACGAGGGCCACGTCGGCGTGGGGGCCGGCCCGGCCGGCGTGGGCGCGGGCGGCTCAGCTCAGGGCGACTCGGGGGTGGGAGTCGGCCCGGCCGACTCGGCGACGGGTGCCTCAGCTGCAGGCTCGTCTCCCCCGCCGACCCGTCGCGGATCACTGCCCGACATCGGGTTCCGGATGCCCGGCGGAGTCGTTCGCATCCTGCTCGCTGCTGTCGGGGTCGGCCTCTGCCTCATCGGCATCCCTCTGGGGTTCTGGTTCGTCGTCGGTCTGACGCTCACCGCCCTCGCGCTGGCGGCTCCCCCGTTGCTGGGCGCCTGGGGCCTCATCGTTCTGCTTGCGCTCGCCACCCTGACCCGGCCCGAGACCGCCTTCGACGTGCGGTTCTTCGTGCTGTTGGCCGGGATACACCTCCTCCATGTGCTGGGCGCGCAGACCCTCGTGCTGCCCTTGCGGGCCTGGGCGCAGGTGGCGGTTCTGCGGGCTCCCCTGCTGCGCTTTGTTGTGGTTCAGGTGCCGGTGCAAATTCTCGCCTTCGTGGTGCTGCTGCTCGCGGCGCCGGGCGGCCCGAGTGCGACAGTCCCCATTGCGGCGGTCGTCGGCGCAATGGCGCTGGGTGCGGTCGTGCTCGTTCTGATCGTGCCGCTGCTTCGCGAGCGGCCTCGTTCGTAGTGCTCGACATTCGGGCGCATAGTGGAGTGTCACCGTTGAAAGGACAGCATGTCATCCACCCCTCGTACGTCCGCCCCTCTTGCCGGCGGCAGCTTCAGCTTGGCTCCAGACCTCACCGTCACACGCACCGGTTACGGTGCCATGCAGCTCGCCGGGCCCGGCGTCTTCGGGCCGCCCGCCAACCGCGATGAGGCGATCGCGGTTCTTCGCACGGCCTTAGAGCTGGGCATCACCCACATCGACACGGCCGAGTTCTACGGCCCGCATCACACGAACCAGATCATCCGCGAGGCCCTGCACCCGTACCCGGCCGAGTTGCACATCGTCACGAAGGTCGGCGCCCGACGTGACGCCGACGGTGGCTGGCCGCACGCCCGGGCGCCGCATGAGCTTCGCGCTCAGGTGCACGAGAATCTCGTCAGCCTGGGTCTTGACACGATCGACGTCGTGAACCTGCGTGTCGGTGGCCTCGACGCCGCCGAGCCGGGATCGCTCGAAGAACCGTTCACCGAACTCGCCAAGCTGCATGAAGAGGGGCTCATCAGGCACCTCGGAGTGAGCACGGTCAACGCCGAGCAGATCGCCGAGGCGCAATCGATCGCGCCTATCGTGTCGGTGCAGAACTTCTACAACATCGCCAACCGCGGCGACGACGCGCTCATCGATTCGCTGGCCGAGCAGGGCATCGCCTACGTTCCGTACTTTCCGCTCGGCGGATTCAGCCCCCTGCAAATCGACACCCTCGCCGAGGTGGCGGCGCGCTTCGAGGCCACGCCGATGGCCGTCGCACTGGCGTGGTTGCTGCAGCGTTCGCCGAACATCCTGCTCATTCCGGGCACGTCGTCGGTCGAGCACCTGCGGCAGAACGTGGCGGGCGCGGCGCTCGAGCTGCCGGCCGATGCGGTGGAGCGGCTGAACACGATCGCGGGCTGACGCGGGCTGGGGGGGAATGCGGGCGGGGGGGGCGGATGCTCGGGCCGGGCCTTCGCGTCGAGCGAGAGCGACTCGTAAGAAATCGACCCATTTCTTACACGTCGAGCGAACGTGTAAGGATGTTTCACACATGGGATCAACTGGCCGAGGCCCCCAAAATCATGACGAACCGAGGAGCCCGCACGTGAAAGTAACCGTTGTCGCCGGAAACCCGAAGGCCGCCTCCCGCACGCTAGCGGCCGGCACTCTTCTCGCGGAGGCGATCGCCGGGCACCCGGTCGATGACGTGATCGATGTGATCACCCTCGGCGCCCCGCTGCTCGGCTGGGGTGACGCGGGCGTGAAGGATGCCGTGCAGACCGTTGCGCAGTCTGACCTCGTCGTGTTCGCCTCGCCTACATTCAAGGCGACCTACACGGGCGTGCTCAAACTCTTTCTCGACCAGTTCGCGGGTGCGACCGGGCTCGCGGGCGTCGTCGCGATTCCGCTGATGCTCGGCGCGGGGCCGGCGCACACCCTGGCGCCGGAGCTTCTGCTGAAGCCGGTGCTCGTCGAGCTCGGCGCCATCTGCCCGACCCAGGGGCTGTACCTCACCGACACCACCTACGATGCGCCGGGGGCCCTCGACCCCTGGCTCGCGCAGTGGCGTCCGACACTCGGCCGGCTGCTTACGCTCCCTGCGGCCTGACCTCGGCCGGCCGCTCAGCCCGCAGGGATGAGCCGCAGAGTCACGTCCGCGGCATCGGGCCCCACCACCGGGCCTACGATGCGCGGGCCGTAGTGGTCGTATTTGGCGTGGTACGCCGCATCGATCTCCTCATGCACGTCGGGATCGGCCGCCTCGAATTCGACGTCGACCTCGAGCCCGGGCACCCGGATGCGGCCCGTGCCGCTGGCAACGGCCCGCCGATACCACGGGTTGTCCGCCCCGTGCGCCGAACGAATATATACCCAATCGCCCACCCGAACGCCCCAGATCGTCACGAACGGGCGGAGGGTTCCGTCCGCTCGGCGTGAAGTGACGTGCACCTCATCGGCGGTTCCGATCTGAGCGAGTTGCTCGGTCGTCCAGCTCGTCATCGTCGTTATCCTCCTGGGTCGTGTTGATAAAGTGCGCGCCGACTGCGCGGGCCCTGGTCTGGGCCTCGAATCAGGCCACCGCTACGACGAACACTACGGCCGATTCGGCATGAACTGAAGTACCCCGACCGAACCGCCGCCTGCGACCTCACGGGCAGTTGCTCGAGAAGTTCATCACCTCGGCCGCGCTCTTGATACCGGGCGAAATGGCCGGTGAGGCAAGCGGGTTCGACGAGAGCGGAGCGGCCGAAGCAGTGCGATTGAGAAGCGCGGTCAATTACTGCGACCGGCGCCCGTTGTTGGACACGGATGCGGGTGGGCTTGCAAGCTGTATTCAGCTGGCACCCGGGCCAGAATGTGTGAGGGAGTATTCATGAGGTTCCGCAGAATCGGCGATGTCGAAGTCAGTGCGATCGGTCTCGGCGGAATGCCGATGTCCATCGAGGGCCGGCCTGACGAAGAACGTTCGGTAGCGACCATCCATGCCGCGCTCGACGAGGGCATCACGTTCTTCGACACCGCCGACGCGTACCACGTCGCGGCAGACGAGGTCGGTCACAACGAGTCGCTCTTCGCAAAGGCGGTTGCGAGTTGGGGCGGTGATTCGACCGGTGTGCTGATCGCCACGAAGGGCGGACACCTTCGCCCCGGCGACGGGAGCTGGTACGTCGATGGCCGGCCGGAGTACCTGAAGCAAGCCGCCGAAGCCTCGAGAAAGCGCCTCGGCGTCGAGGCGATCGGCCTGTACCAGTTTCACCGCCCCGACCCGAGCGTGCCCTACGCAGACTCCGTCGGCGCGATTCGTGATCTGCTCGACGCCGGCACCATCAGGATGGCGGGAATCTCCAACGCGAACGTCGAACAGATTCGTCTGGCCCAAGAGATTCTCGGCGGCCGTCTGGTCAGCGTGCAGAACCAGTTCTCTCCGGCTTTCCGAACGAGCGAACCCGAGCTGGAGCTCTGCGACGAGTTGGGTATCGCCTTCCTTCCCTGGAGTCCGCTGGGCGGCATCGCTTCTGCCTCGTCTCTCGGAGACCGCTTCGCTCCATTCGAAGCCGTCGCCAAGGAGCACAACGTGAGCCCGCAGGTGGTGTGCCTGGCCTGGCACTTGGCGAAGTCACCGCACGTGATACCGATCCCCGGCGCTTCACGCCCGCAGAGCATCCGCGATTCTGCTCACGCCGTCGATCTCACGCTTTCTACCGAGGAGATCGCCTCGCTCGACGCCGCTTGATCGGGCAGGTACTCGAGCAACTGCTGGAGAAACGCTGTGGCCGCCGGGCTGGGGTGGTCGGCCACAGCGACGGCGACGCTCCAGCTCGGCATGCGCTGCCGAATGGGCACGGCACGCAAGGTGTCGGGGCGCTTGGCGGCAAAACTCTCGGGAACAACAGCGACGCCGAGATCGTGTTCCAAGAGATCGAGCAGCGGATGCACCTCGTTGACCTCCATGGCGATGCGATACTCGAGGCCGGCGGCGGCGAATGCACGTCGTGCCAGAACGTGTGCGCCCCAGCTCGACTGGAATCCGACGATCGATTCTCTGGAGACATCCTCGAGATCGACGACGCCGAGACGTGCCAGAGCGTGGTCGTGGCGGCACAGCACAACGAGTTTCTGCGACGTCACAGTGCGCCGCTGAACGCCCGCTGGAAAGTCGCCGGTTTCGACGATGAGAGCGACGTCTGTGCGGCCGCTGGCGACGCTGTCGAGAAGCTCGAGTGTGCCGGCGAACCGCAATCGGATGTCGACGCCGGAATTGCTGGTGCGAAAGCGGGCGAGTTCGTGAGGAAGATCGATCGAGCCTAGGCAGGGCTCGGCACCGACGCTGAGGTTGCCGCGGTGAAGCCCCCGCACGGCCGCGACAGCGTTCTGGGCTGCCGCGGCACTCGACAGTGTGCGAACCGCTTCTGCGAAGAAGGCCTGGCCAGCGGCCGTGAGTTCGACTCGTCGAGTGCTTCGCGTGAACAGAGGAGTGCCGAGTTCGAGTTCGAGCGCGCGGATCGAGGCCGACAGACCCGATTGTGAGATTTGCAGCAGTTCGGAGGCGTGCGTGAAGTGCCGCTCTTCTGCCACGGTCACGAAGTGTTCCAGTTGGCGCAATTCCATGGGGTAACAGTACTAGTGAATACCGGTGCATCCATCACCGCAGCCGATGAATGGGATGCCCGGCAATTGACCTGCGTGAGCGATGAATCTGTGCTGCCCCAGTTCTTGGACGGGATGCGCGGTGCCTTCTAGGCTTGAGGGCATGACATCTTCTGTTCCCCTCATTCAACTCAACTCCGGCACGCAGATACCGCAGCTCGGGTTCGGCGTCTTCCTCGTAGACCCGGCTGACACTCAGCGCGTTGTGGAAGACGCGCTCGCGGTCGGCTACCGCCACATCGACACGGCGACCGGCTACAACAACGAAACCGAGGTCGGGGCGGCAATCCGCGCATCGGGCATACCACGCGACGAGATCTTTCTGACCACCAAGCTGCGCAACGACCACCACAAAGCCGGAGACGTCGAGGGTTCGTTCGCGCGAAGCCTCGACATGCTCGGCGTCGACTACCTCGATCTCTACCTCATCCACTGGCCGCTGCCGGCCCGCGATCTGTACCTCGACACGTGGCGAACCTTCGAGACCTTCGCGAATGATGGTCGGGCACGGGCGATCGGCGTGAGCAACTTCTTGATTCCGCACCTCGAACGGCTGATCGAACACGCCGACATCGTGCCCGCCGTGAATCAGGTCGAACTGCACCCGATCTTTCAGCAACGCGAACTGCGGAGTTTCCAGGCGACGCACGGCATCAAGACCGAAGCGTGGGGTCCGCTCGGGCAGGGCAAGTACGACCTGTTCGGCATGGCGCCGATTCAGGCCGCTGCCGCCGCCCACTCCGTGCAACCGGCTCAGGTCGTGTTGCGCTGGCACCTGCAGACCGGAAACATCGTCATTCCGAAGTCGAATTCACGCGATCGGATGGCCCAGAACTTCGACGTGTTCGGGTTCGAGCTGAGCGCAGACGAAATGGCGGCGATCGACGCGCTCGACGAGAATCGTCGGGTGGGCGGCAATCCGGCCGAGGTCGACTGACCCCCTCCGGGCTGAGTACGGACCGACCGCATTCGCCGGGCAGGGGGGCTGTTGATGCTCTTCCCGATCCGTGCTCATCGCCCGTCGTCATTTCCGCCAGCGGCCGCTCGGCAATTCGCGTTGTGGCTAACGAGCTGCGTTCGGCACCTGTTTTGCCTTCGATGCCGAGTTAGTTGCGTCGAAGTGTTCGCGGCTGTCGAGCACGGTGAGGTAGCTGTCTGTGGCCCAGCGCCCCAGTGCCCGAGCCGGCTCGATCAGTGTTGTGCCGATGTCGGTCAGCTGGTATTCGACTCGGGGTGGGACTTCGGCGTGCATGGTGCGACGAACCAGGCCGTCCCGTTCGAGGTGGCGAAGGGTCACTGTGAGCATCCGTTGCGAGATGCCGGGGATGTGGCGGTGGAGCTCCGTGAATCGTAGTCGGCCGCCGACAGACAGCGCGCCGACGATCAGAAGAGCCCATTTGTCGCCGATGTGACCGAGCACGTCTCGAATCGCCTCGCCCCGGCCGCCCACCATACACGCGCTCTCATAGTCGGACATGCGGTCGTCCTCTCGCTCGACGGCAGTTATCTCCTCCCGTACCGGTGGAATCGCCACGATGACCTTCCTGTGCTTCACGCACACAATTGTGCCTTTTGTACGCGTTCCAAATCTGACTGATGATGGGTAACGCACCAGTGGTAACTATAGCCATCTGAAAAGGAACCCTCCAATGAATGTCACTCTCTGGATAGTCCAAATCCTGCTCGCGGCCGCCTTCTTCGTCAGTGGCATCGCGAAGGTCATTCGACCCAGCGAGAAGTTGAAGGCCGGATTGCCCGAGTTTCATCCGAGTGTGATCCGGCTTATTGCGGTGGCCGAAATACTGGGCGCACTCGGCCTGATCCTGCCGGGCGCCACTGGCACCGGCCCCATCCTCACTCCGGTGGCAGCCATTGGGCTCGCGATCATCATGATCGGCGCTGTCGTGACTCACGCGCGCCGGAAGGAAGGCAGGGCGACAGCGGTGAATCTTGTACTGTTGGTCCTCACCATCGTTGTGGCGATCGGACGATTCGCACTCCCGGTGCAATGACCGAGATCGAACTCGGCCTGAGGGCGCTGAGGGAGGTTCCGACCTTCCTAGGAGGTGCGTGGCCGCAGCGAATACATTCCGCCGTCGACGGCCAGAATGACGCCATTGGTGCTGCCCGAGGTGGGCGAGGCCAAGTACGCCACGGCTTCGGCGACCTCGCTCGGCTGAACCAGGCGGCCTGTCGGCTGCCGGCTCTCGAGAGCGGCGCGTTCGGCTGCGGGATTCGCCGCGGAATCGAGCAGGCGGCCGACCCAGGGCGTGTCGGCGGTGCCCGGCGCCACGGCGTTCACCCGAATGCCGAGCGGCAGGCAATCGGTGGCCACGGCCAGAGTCATGGCCGAGATCGCGCCCTTC
This sequence comes from Subtercola sp., assembly GCA_025463745.1. Classification (GTDB taxonomy): domain Bacteria; phylum Actinomycetota; class Actinomycetes; order Actinomycetales; family Microbacteriaceae; genus Subtercola. The sequence continues at coordinate 7,449 of JAODBB010000156.1, read as the reverse complement.
GACGCCGAGTACAACGCACGCTGAGGAAGTCCGGCCCACGCAGCGATCGACGAGGTGAAGACGATGGCGCCGTGATTCGATTCACGAAGGTGCGGCATAGCGGCCCGCACCGTTCGGGCGGATCCGATGACGTTGATGTTGAGCACGCGCATCCATTCGTCGTCGTCGTTGGCTTCGATGTCGCCCTGAGCACCGATGCCCGCGTTCGCTATGACGATGTCGAGCTGGCCCGCGGCCGCGACGACCTCGGCGATGGCGGCCTCGACGCTTGCCGAGTCGCCGATGTTGCAGGTCACGCCGGTGAGCGGCGCCTCGACGGCATCGGCGTTGAGGTCGAGGCAGAACACCCGGGCTCCCCGTCGGTGCAGTTCTTCGGCGATGGCTTTGCCTAGACCGGATGCCCCGCCGGTGACCGCGGCGACCAATCCGTCATAACTGCCGCCCGATGCATCCGTCGTCGCCTCGGTTGAACCTGCGCTGCTCTCGCTCATGCTGCCTTTCCTTGCGTGATGTTCTGGCGCTGAGCGCCGAGCTTCTCGATCGTGCAGTCGAAAACGTCTCCGTCTGTCAGATACTCGAAGCGGCCAGAGAGCGCGACGCCCTCGGGCGTGCCCGTGTTGATCACGTCGCCTGGTTCGAGAACCGTGAACTGGCTGAGCTTGTACACGATCTCGGCGACACCGAAGATCAGGTCGCTGGTCGATGAATCCTGGCGTGGCTCGCCGTTGACTGTCGACGAGAGTCGCAGGCCGGAGCCGTCGCCGATCTCGCCGAGGGGAACGAGCCAAGGACCAAGCGGATTGAACGTCTCCGCGCTCTTGCCCTTGCTCCATTGGCCGCCCGAGATGTCGATCTGGTACTCACGCTCAGAGACATCGTTCGAAACAGCGAAGCCCGCGATGACGTCGAGTGCTTCGTCGGGGCTGCTGAGGTACCGTGCGCGCCGGCCGATGACAACGGCGAGTTCGACTTCCCAGTCGGTTTTCGTCGAGCCCGGCGGAATCAGCACGGTGTCGTACGGCCCCACCACGGTGTTCGGGTGTTTGAAGAAGATGACGAGGTCTTTCGGCGGCAGCGAGCCCGACTCGGCCGCGTGGGCAGCGTAGTTCATTCCGATGCAGATCACGGCGGAGGGCCTCGCGATCGGGGCGCCGACCCGAAGCACGCTGCCGTCGGCCGGATCACCGAGTCTTTCGAGCGAGCCGGCAGCGAGTGCTCGTGCGACCTCGTCGATGCCGCCGCGGGCGAGGAACGCTCCGTCGATATCGGCGGTGAGGGAGCTGAGAACGTAGGGAATGCCGTGGTCGTCGATGACGGCGGGGATTTCGTGGCCGACAGGGCCGAGTCGCAGAAGTTTCATACCTGGCTTTCTGAGTGAACTGCCCTAAAGTGGCTATAGACATCCTATGTTTAGCGCCCGCCTGGCGCCAACCGGATGTCGCAACAGACGAATGGAGACTCACCATGACGCGGCGCATCGCAATGACGATCGGGGTTCGCGAAGAGAAGCTCGACGAGTATCTGCGCTTGCACGAGGTGGTGTGGCCGGATGTCACGGCGAGACTGACCGAAGCGGGCATCCGCAACTATACGATCTTTCGCCACGGCCTCACGCTGTTCTCCTACTTCGAGTTCGATGGCGACGACCTCGAAGGCGCCTTCGCCTTCATCGCCGAAGACCCGGTGACGCAGGAGTGGTGGAAACTGACCGATGCGTGCCAGGTGCGAGTGGAGGGTACGCCCGATGGCGAGCAGTGGCTGGCGCTGGATGAGGTGTGGCACCTCGACTGAGCGGTCAGCGGATGAGGGGCTCTGCCGAAGAGCCTCAGTTCGGTCGATGGGGAGGCTGGGTCGATGGGGAGGCTCGGTCGATGGGGAGGCTCGGTCGTTGGGGGGGGCTCGGTCGATGGGGCCTGACGGACGGAGCTCGGCGTATGGGGCTCAGTAGATGGGGCTCGGTAGACGGAGCTCGGCGTATGGGGCTCAGTAGACGGGGCTCGGTAGACGGGCTCAGCCCAGCGAGCGCCTGATCCACCCTTCGATGCCCGCGATGTGCGCGGTGGTCAATGCGCGGGCGAGTTCGGTATCGCGAGCCTCGATCGCGTCGACGATCCCTGCATGTTCAGACAACGTGCGGGTGACGGCGTTCTCTTCGGTGATTCCGCGCCAGAGCCGAGCCCGAACCGTTTTACTGCTCAACGCATCGAGCAGGGTCGAGAGATAGTCGTTCTCGCTCGCCTCGGCGATGCGCCGGTGGAAGTCGAGGTCGTGCGCCACCAGATCACTCACATTGTCGAACCCGTCAGCCCCTGACACCGACGACCGCAGTTCTGCAATCGCTTCGACGGAGATGCGCTGCGCGGCGAGGCCGGCCGCCGACGCTTCGAGAATGCGCCGAACCTCGAAGAGCTCGAGCACTGACTGGTCTTGGTGCAGGTCGACGACGAATTGCACGGCCTCCAGCAGCAGACCCGGCTCGAGACTGGTCACGTACGTTCCGTCGCCGCGTCGCACGTCGAGCACCCGAATCAGTTCGAGCGCTTTCACGGCTTCGCGCAACGAGTTTCGCGAGAGCCCCAGCCGCTCGCTGAGTTCATTCTCGGGCGGCAGCCGATCGCCGGGCCGCAGCTCACCCTGCATGATCATCTCGCGAATGCGGGCGATCGCTTCGTCTGTCACTGCCATGAGCGCATCCTATTCCGACCCTGTCGGGCAGGGGCGACGGCGGCGCACGAGTGCGGGTGATCTCGCGGCCGACGTCCTACCTCGTCAGGTGTTGGTGCCATCAAGGTCGGCGCCATCGAGAGTGAGCCGGTACACGCGGTTGGCCGTGCCGGAGAACAGCTCGTCGGCCTCTGCCGTCGACAGCGTGGCGGCCAGCTCGTCGATGGCGGCGACGACCGGCTGATAACCACCGCGACTGAGAGTCATCGGCCAGTCGCTGCCGAACATCAAGCGGTTCGGTGTGAACAGCTCGAGCGCGATATCCCAGATCTCTGCCAGGGCCGACGGTGACAGCGCGCCGACCGATTCCTGCAGGCCCGAAACCTTCGCAACGGTGTTCGGTCGCGCCGCCGCCTGCGCCAAGGCACGACGCCAGGCCTCGAACTCATCGCCGCGGGTTGCCGGAGGACTTGCGAGGTGATCGATCACGATATGCAGGTCGGGCAATGCCTCGGCCAGCGGCGACACGGAGTCGAGGTGCCTGGGCCAGGCGTTCGGCACATCGAATGCCAGCCCGCGCTCGGCCAGCAGCGCGAGGGTGCGGCGCACATCGTCGCGCTCCAGCATGCCGTCGCGCTCGTCGGTGTGCAGCAGTGCTCGCACACCGCTGAAGACGGGCAGCTCGGAATAGAGATCGAGCTCTTGTTCGGCCGAGGCGGGGTCGGTCAAGTCGACCCAGCCGACGACGCCGGCGACCCACGGATGCCCGGCCGCAACCTCCAGCATGAACTCGGTGTCAGCACGGCTGTCGTCGGCCTGAATCAGCACCGCGTGCGACATGCCGGCGGCAGCCAACTCGGGCTCGGCACGTTCGGGGGTGAAGTCGTCGTAGAGCACTCCCGCGCCGGGAGTGATCCAGGCGTATTCGCTCCGGCCCCGAGACCAGAGGTGAAGGTGGGCGTCGATGCGCGGTGCGGCACTGCGCGGTGCCGAACTCATCGCGGAATCAGCCCCGCCGCAGCCAGGGCCTCCCACAGCTCCTCGGGCACGCGCTCCGAGAACCGCTCGACGTTCTGCCGCACCTGTTCGGCTCGGCCCGTACCCATGACGACAGTCGTCACCGGTGTAATGCGCAAGGTGTACTGCAACGCGGCCGTCGGAAGACCGACTCCGAACGACGCGCAGATCTCGGCGATCTGGCGCGCCCGTTGCAGAATCTCGACCGGGGCCTGGCCGTATTCGTAGCGCGCGTCGGCCGGCGGAACGTTCTCGGCGAGCAGTCCGGAATTGAATACCCCGGCCGCCACGATGCTCTGACCGTTCGCGAGCGCTGCGGGAACAACCTCGGCCAGCGACGGCTGTTCGGCGAGGGTCAAGCGCCCGGCGATCATGAGAATGTCGAGGTCTGCCGTACGCGCGGCCTGCAGCAGTGCATCCACTGACATCGAGCCGGTGCCGACGGCGCGAACGGCACCCTCGTCGCGCAGTGCGGAGAGAGCCGAATACGCTTCGACGGCGGCTTCGGCTACGGCTTCGGTCGGCGAGCGCACGTCGTGATCGTGCGATTCACGCTCCCACGGTTCGGGGGCGTGCGGTTCACGTTCGTACTGTTCGGGGTCGTGCAGAAAGAGAACGTCGACACGATCGAGCCCGAGCCGTTCGAGCGACTCGGCATGGCTCGCACGGATGCCCGCTTCGCTCTGGTCACCAACCCGTTTGCGATCGGCCGGAACGTCGAAATCGTGGGCGACGTCGCGCGTGCCGGCGCCCTCGGGGTTCGCGCGGATCAGCCGGCCGACCTTCGTTGAGACGATGAACTCGTCGCGGGGCTTCGTCTGCAGAAACGCACCGAGTCGACGCTCCGAAAGACCAAGGCCGTAGTGCGGCGCGGTGTCGTAGTACCGGATGCCGCTCTGCCAGGCCGCCTCCAAGACGTCGGCGGCCTGCTCGTCGGTGATGGCCCGGTAGAGGTTGCCGAGGTTCGCCGTACCGAAGCCGATGCGCGGCAGCACAAAGCAGTCGGCGGAATGGGCGGAAGCGGCGTCGGGGGCAGCGACGACGTCGAAACCGCGCGCCTCGTCAGCGCCCTCGAACCCGACAATGGTGCTCATAGAGGCGTCCTTTCAGAGACGAGGTCACCTGAGCCTAAACATCCTATGTATGAAGTGTCAATTCTGATTCTCCGTCGCTGAGGTGCGGGCTCGCGGTCACTTCACGCCGGGGGCCGACAGCATCGCATTCAGAATGCGGCGCAGTGCGGCAGCGTCGTCGGCAGAGAGCCCACCGGTCAACACGCGGTCGACACGAACGACTTTCGGCACCAGCCGCTGAAACTCCAGCTCGCCGTCATGAGTCAGCTGAACCACGTTTCTGCGCTTGTCGCCGACGTCGCGAATGCGTTCGACGATTCCGCGGCGTTCGAGCCTCGCGACGATGTCTGCGATCGTGGAACGATCGAGGTCGAGATGCTGGCAGAGCTCACGCTGACTAGCGCCCGGGTTCGCCGCGAGCACATTCATCACCCCGAACTGCACGCTGGTGAAGTCAGCCGAAACCTCCTGCTGCCACGCGGCGACGTGAGCCTGCTGAGCGCGTCTCAGAAGATAACCGGTGTATTCGGTGACGCCGTCTGAATTCATTGCGAGACCAAAGGTCGGTCGTCACGATCTCAGAGCCACCGAGGCGCGCTTGGCACCTCGGCCCCGTCTGCCGTGCGGAGCCCGGTCGTACCGCGCCCCGTCGCCCATTCGGCCAGCTCGGCTGCCGAGCCGCAGACAACCACAGCCGCCCCATCTGGGTCGGTCGAAACGGGATTCGGCCGATCGGTGGGTTCGAGCGTGAAATCACCCAGCCCCTCCGCATCCCGCCGCTTGCGCCACGAGCTCGTCACGTCGAGCAGCAGCCGGTCGACCAGCTCGGGCGGAAAGTCATCGAAACTCGCGCCGTTGTCGAGGTCGACCGAGTGAATCCACACCTCTCTGGTGCGCATCCAGACGGTTTCAGAAACCGGCACAACCCTGCCCTGCGCAGTGACGACCTCATTTTTCCACTGCGAATCGTCGAGCTGGCGCCATTGGTCGTTCAAGTGCAATGCGGCCTCGTCAGAGAGCTCTCGCAGCACCTGCGGGTCGAGCGCGGCGGCGGCGTTGATCTCATCGTTACGCTGGCCGGGCGAGTCGTACATGGGCGTGCGGATGCCCGTTGCCGCCCACTGCGTCAGTCGAGACAAGGCGCGGGCGTTGAGGCCGACGTGGGCAATGACCTCACGGCGTTTCCAGCCGCCGACACGCGACGGCTCGTCGAATTCGTCGCTGGTGAGTTCGTTCACCTTCTGGGCGTAATAGGCCTGGCCGCGTCGTGCGAGCTGCAGAGCATCCAGCAGCTCTGAGTCGGTCGTGAAATCGAATAGGGATGCCACGAGTTCACTCGGCGATGATCGGGTTGCTGAGGCGGCCAAGACCTTCGATCACGGTCGCGAGCGTCTCGCCAGGCGCCAGGTAGCGCTTGGGGGTTCGTGCGTGCCCGACACCGCCCGGCGTTCCTGTGGCGATCACATCCCCTGGATTGAGGGTGAAGATGTTCGAAATGTACGAAATCAGCGCGGCCGGGCTGAACACCAGGTCGCTTGTCGGAGACTTCTGAACGATTTCGCCATCGATCTCCGTTCGCAGCTCGCTGCCGAGCGCATACTCGTCGGTCGTGACGAGATACGGGCCGAACGGGCTGGTCTTTTCGAAGGTCTTTCCCTGAAACCATTCGGGAGTGCGGTACTGAAAGTCACGCACGGTCACGTCGTTCAGAACGGCATATCCGGCGATCGCCGACTCGGCCTGCTGCTCGCTGACCCGGCGTGTCGGCGAACCGACGACGACGGCGAGCTCGCCTTCCCAGTCGACAGTGTCTGCCGCACCGATGGGCAATGAGATCGCATCGAACGGGCCGATCAGGGCCTCGGGATATTTGGCGAACAGGGTCGGAAACTCGGGCAATTCGCGTCCCATTTCGAGAATGTGGGTGCGATAGTTCAGCCCGACGCAGACGATCTTCGACGGGTGCGGAACAACAGGCGCCCACGACGAAGGCTCGATGTGCTTCAGCGGATGCGCCGTACCGCCCGCTCGAGCCGCGATACTGGCCCAGCTCGCCTCAGCGAGCAGCGCGCCTACATCGGTGAAGCCGGAAATTTCGACGGCAGTGTCAGCGTCGATTCGAACGGCGGAACTGCCGTTGCCGATTCGGAGTGTCGCAAGCTTCATCGTTGAGCTCCTCGTTCTGCGCCGAGACGGGTGCCTGGGCTAACTAATCAGTACACCAACCATATTATCTCAGGTGCAACCGGCTATCCGATCAATGGGACCACCGCAGAGCCTTCGGGCGTGACGTCACTCAGCTGGTTGCGACCCTTCAATTCGATACTCACGAGGCGCCCGTCGATGCCAGTCACGGTGCCACCGCACCACACCGTGTCGCCGCGACCCGGTGCTGAGCGTTGCGGGGACGAGCGAGAGATGCGTTCGATCGGGATGAATCTCGCTCTTACAACGTGTCGGTGAAGTGTGGTGTGGGTCGTGTGATGGGTGTGGGTTTGATGACGTATTCGAATCCGGCGGGTGAGGTCCAGGTGGTGGTGCCGGTGCCGGCGGGGTCTTGGACGATCTGCCATTCGGTGTGGTGTTTGACTTTGTGGTGGCTGCTGCAGAGGGGGCTGAGGTTGTTGAGGCTGGTGTTGGCTCCGTTTTCCCAGGGTTTTGTGTGGTCAAGGTCTGCGGTCGCCGAGGGTGTGCA
>JAODBB010000150.1 GCA_025463745.1 Subtercola sp. | reverse complement strand
GCCTCCGAAGGAACGGGTTCGGCAGCGACGAGCTCGACAGCCACCGACTCGATAGCCACTGACTCGACGACCAGAGGCTCCGCCGCGACTGATTCTGCGGTCACCGATTCTGCGGTCACTGATTCTGCGGTCACCGATTCTGGGGTCACCGACTCTGCGATCACAGACTCGGCGGTCACCGATTTGGCAGTCACCGACACTGCGATCGGCTTCACGGGAAGCGAGTTCGCGGCGCTTGACTCGGCAGCGCCAGGCTCTGCGGCGACCGGCACAGCCGACATGGCTGCGATCTGCTGAGCGAACAACGACTTCGACACGGCACGCGTGTCGCTCTGCGGACGACCCGACGCTGCTCGCGATGCGCCCGGCACAACGGGCTGCCGCGGCAGAACCTCAGAAGACGCTGCCGACACGGCCGGCCGCTGCGCCAGCTCACGCTCACGGCGTTCACGGCGAGTCTCGACGGGCGCCACATTCTCGGAGCCGGCCACGGCATCCACAACCGACACGGCATCCACAACCGACGCGGCATCCGCAACCGACCCGGCATTCACCACCGGCCCAGCCTCGACGGCCCGCACGATCTCAGCGGCACGTTCACGCTGACGAAGTTCGCGGCGACGGGAGAGTGGGCCCGATTCGGGCGCTTCGAAACTGGTGACTTTGCGGTTCGGGCTAGGTACCTGGTCGCCGTCAGCGCCCAGTATTCGGCTCGAATGCGTCACGTGTCGTAGTCCTCCAGCACCTGCGAGATGCTCTCGGGCCAAGCGTCTGTCACTTGCCCAAAAAAACCGAGCAAGGGCATGCTCGGCCGGCCGTCTCGATCGTCGGGTGAACGAGGCGACTTGTCGAGGTTATCCTTTCGTTACCAATTTGTCACATCCATGCGTAAACATTCAGTCTGCTGTGTGCTCGCGTTGTGTACGAATTCACCCGCAATTCTCTTCAAGCGAATAGAGGTTCGCGCGAGCATCCGCAAACCCGCGCCGGAAACCCGGCACACCCGCAGCCGCAGCCGCACTTGATCACACCGACCCTCACACGAACCGGATTCCGGCCTGCAGTCGCGAGCGCAGATCGAAGATGCGGTCGATGCTCTCACCCTCAGATCCTCCAAGGCCGTTTCGCAGCAGCTGCGCCAGAACCGAGCGCCGGATCACCACGGCACCGGCTTGGCGGCCGCGTTCGACCTGCTCGAATGGCGCCGCCAGATCGTCGTCGGGCACCACCACGACGAGGGCGGAGAACCGCACCCCGAGCGAACGGCCGAGAGCACGGGCGTTGGCACCGAGTGACCGCAACGGCTCTTCATCGTCGGCGATTCTCTCACCCACGAGTTCACCCTTCGATACACGAACCTCGCTGCCCCAATCCTGCGACGAAATGGCGAACAAGCCACCGGGCCCGAGCACGACTTGATCGATGTTGCCGCCCGTCTTGGCAACGGCGACGTTATTCCACACCGTGAAACCGAGGCCGAGCGTCGAGACGATGCGCGCGGTCTCTTCCTCGGCCATCGCCTTGGCCAGCCAGCGCCTGATCTCCTGAGGCGCCGAGCGCACCAAGGCCGGGTCGTACGGGTCTTTCAGCTCCACTCCGCGGCCCACCCATTCGCGGATCAGCCTGAGGTAATGCTCGCGCTCTTCGCCGCCCGGGGGCCCGTACGAGCGGGCCTTCGGCGATGAACCCTCAGAACGAGAGCTAGCGGATGCCCGGCCGGCGCCCGTGAACCGCGAACCCCGGGCATCCGGAACTGTAGCCCGCGCACCCGAACCCGCATCGTAGGCCGCGCGGCCCTCGGGGGTGCCCACGAGCTCCCACGCCACTTGCACGGCGTGGAAAAGGGTCGCGCTGCCACCCGTATCGGGATGCGTCTCGCGTAAGCGCTGACGGTACGCGCGCCGCAACTCATCGTCGGTCGACGCGGCGCTGACGCCGAGCACCTCGTAGGGGGTGCTCGAGGCGAAGCTGGCACTCATCGGTCTGAGGTCTCGCTTTCGGCGCTGTGGCAGCCGTGCCCCTCGGCTGCCGGCTGAAATTCGAAGGAAGCCAACGATAGCTCCCTAACCTTGACGTATGACGACCGTACCCAGTTAGACCCTGGGTAATTGCTGTGAGATTCCGCAGGAGAGGTCCGAGCAAGGTGAAGAGGGTCACAACGCAGTCACTCGGGGAAGGTGAACCGACCCGCGTTATGCCAATCCCGCAGCGGCGAACCGGGCCCCGGATGCCCGAATGAACTCCGTGATCGCGGGGTCCGCACGCACCTCGTAGTCGATGCCCGGCGGAATCCACAGCAGAATGGCTGCCAATGCCTCGACAGTGTCGGCCGAGATCGGCCAGATCGTGACCGCACCACTCCCCTCGCCCGGCAGTTCTTGCCCGGCGCCCGGGCGTTCCTGCCCCGCGCCCAGCGATTCCTGCCCCGCACCGAGCGGCTCCTGCCCCGCACCGAGCGGCTCCTGCCCCGCGCCCGGCAGCACGTCACGCGCGCCCCGAAGCTCCTCCGTCGCCCCCGCAGACCACCGCCCGAGCAACTCGGTGAACCGGGCCAAGGGCAGCTGCAGAACCACCTCGGCCCGGTACCGCCGCAGAAGCGCCTGGGTGTTCGCTGCGACGAAAGCCGCGGCATCCGGAGCCGGCAGCGGGCGAGCCTCGAAATGCAGCCGCGTGCCGAAGAACCCGCTGAGCCGGTCGACCCGAAAGGTTCGCCAGTCGTCGCGCTGCAGGTCGTAACACACCAGAAACCAGCTTCGGCGGGTGGCCACCAGCGAGTGCGGCTCGACGACCCGGCTTGTTTCGGCTCCATCACCCGCGACATAGGCGAAACGGATGCGCTCGTGGTCGCGGCAGGCGAGGGCGAGCTGGCCGAGCAACTCCCCCGCTACCGGCCGGCCGCGCGGGGTCTCAGGAATGATCGTCGCGGCGAGCGCGTTCACTCGCTCGCGCACGGCGGCGGGCAGCACCTGCTCGAATTTCGCGAGAGCGGTCTGGGTGGTGAGCGCCCCATCGACGAGGCCCTGTGTCGCGGCCAGCCGCAGCCCGATGGCCATCGTGACGGCCTCGTCGTTCGAGAGCAGCAGCGGCGGCAACTGCGACCCCGCCTCGAGCCGATAGCCGCCCTGCACGCCGCGCTCGGCGGCGACCCGGTAGCCGAGCTCACGCAGCCGCTCGATGTCGCGTCGCAGCGTTCGCTCGGTGACGCCGAGCCGCATGGCCAACTCTGGCCCGGCCCACTGGCGATGCGTCTGAAGCAGCGTGAGCAGCTCGAGGGTTCGTGACGTGGTTTCGGCCATGGCTCCAGTCTGCTCGCATTCAGGACAGAAACTGACCTGTATCGCTCGTAGTGTGAAACCACATCAGCAAGCTGCATGTCAGCCTCGCGGATGCCCCACAGAACGCACTCACCGAAAGAAGAATCTCATGGACTTCAAAATCGAACTCATTCTCGTTCCGGTCACCGATGTCGACCGCGCGAAAGCCTTCTATGTCAACCAGGTCGGTTTTCACGCCGACTTCGACCAGCGTGTCGATGAGAATGTGCGTTTCGTTCAGTTGACACCGAAAGGCTCGGCCTGCTCCATCGCGTTCGGCGAGGGAATCAGCGAGATGAAGCCCGGCACCTTGAACGCCATTCAGGTGGTCATCGACAGCGCAGCGGATGCCCACCGGCACCTCACCGACAACGGCGTCGAGGCGACCGAGCCCGACGTGCAGCCCTGGGGCACCTTCGTGACATTCGCCGACCCCGACGGCAACCGCTGGACCTTGCAGCAGATGCCGGTGCGCTGAGCACTCACCGCGCCGAGAGTTCCCGCGCCACGATCGCGATGCCCTCGCCGAACCGTTCTGGGTGCGGCCCCGAGAAGTTCAGCCGGGCGAACGACCCCGGCGGCTCGGTCGGAAACCACTCCGACCCGGGCGCCATCGACACCCCGGCGGCGAGACAGCGGGCGACCAGGTCGCGAACATCCACTCGGTCGTCGAAGCGCACCCACAGGTTGAGTCCGCCCTTCGGCAAGAACGTGAGGGCGTCGGGCCCGAGTTGCGCGGCGATCTGGCCCGCGAGCGCGTCGCGGCGGGCGCGCAACGCACTGCGCAACCGCGTCAGGTGGGTGCGCCAGCCCGGGTCGGTGAGCACGTCGAGAGCTGCCGCTTGCAGGGCCTGGCTCACATAGAGGTCGGTCACGGTACGGTCGACCTGGATGCGCGCCGACGCCGGCCCGCGAGCGATCACCGCGCCGATCCGCAGCGCCGACGAAACACTCTTGGTGAGCGAGCGCAGGTAGACCACGTGACCGTCGGTGTCGGCGGCGATGAGCGGCCGGGCATCCGCATCGATGCCGAAGTCGTGCGCCCAGTCGTCTTCGATGAGGAACGCGTTATGTGCCCGCACCACGTCGAGAATGGCGCGGCTCTCGTCGGCCGACCAGAGCGCACCCGTCGGGTTGGCGAAGTGCGGCTGCGCATAGAACAGCCGGGCACCCGACGATTCGAAGGCGTCATCGAGCGCCTCGGCCGACGGCGCGGCAGAACCGCGCGCCACGGGAACGATCACCAGCCCCGCCTGATGCGCTGCCGCGATCGCACCCCAGTAGGTCGGCGACTCCATCACGATGGCGTCACCCGGCTGCGCCAGCGCGCGGAAGATCGAGGTCAGGGCGCTCTGGCTGCCCGGCACGATGATCACGTCGTCGGGCGCGATTCCCGATGCCCGGGCCGACGCCTGGGCGTCGAGCTCGCTGGCGAACCAGGCCCGCAGGTCGGCCAGGCCGCCGATGGGCGGGCGATCGATGCTCGCGCGGCCGCGCGCCGCTCGCGTCAGAGCTGTTCGAACGAGCCGGATGGGCAACAGGTCTTCACTCGGGTACGCGCTGTGCATCGCGATCGCTGGGGTCGCCTCGAGCGCCATCGCGGTTCCGACGGCGTTGAGGCTGTTGCGCGCCGGGCCGAGGGCCGTGGTCTGCCAGGAGAAGTCGGCGCGACCGATCACGCGTTGCGGCTGAATAAAATTGCCAGATCCTGGCCGGGTCTCGATGAGGCCGAGGTGCGCGAGCGTCTGCACGGCACGCTGCACGGTGAGCGGGCTCACGGTGAAGCGGGCAACCAGCGCACGCGTCGATGGGAGGCGTTCGCCCGCGCGTCCCGCTGCGATCAGGGTGCGCAGGTAGTTCTCGATCGCGCTTTCGGTGCTATCGTTCTGCATGATTGATAAGAGTAGCGCTATCGAAGGAATGCCTCAAGCGCTATCTACTGCGCACGAGCCGTTGTCGGCATCGGCATCGGCATCGGCACCACCCTCAATGCCGTCGATAGCGGGGGCAGCAGCCGCAGCAGCACCGTCATCAGCGAGGCGGCCCTCACCGGGCCTGCTCTTCGGTTTCATCGGAGTGCTCTCGTTCTCGTTCACGCTGCCGTTCACCCGAGTAGCGGTGGGTTCACTCGATCCGCTGTTCGTGGGCGCCGGGCGAGCCGTGGTGGCGGCGGTGCTCTCGATCATCGTGCTGTTGATCATCCGGCCGCGCCTGCCCCGAGGCCGACAGTGGATGCGGCTGGCCGTCGTGGCGGCGGGTGTCGTCGCCGGCTTTCCGTTGCTGACCAGCTTCGCCATGCAGACCGCTCCCGCCGCGCACGGCGCCGTGGTGATCGGCATTCTGCCCGCCGCGACCGCTATCGTGGCGGTGCTGCGCGGCGGCGAGCGCCCGAGCCGCGCGTTCTGGGTGGCGAGCATCGCCGGGCTGCTGGCGGTGGTGGCCTTCGTGGCGGTCAGCGGCGGTGGCCTGACCGGCCTGCATCCGTCTGACCTGCTTCTGCTCGCCGCGGTGGCACTCGCCGCGGTGGGGTATGCCGAAGGCGCCCTCCTGGCGCGCGAACTCGGCTCGTGGCAGATCATCTGCTGGGCACTGGTGATCGGGCTGCCGGTGATGCTGCCGCTCGCGCTCATCGGAGCCTCGCACGGGCCCTTGACCGGCACCCCCGACGCCTGGCTCGCCTTCGCCTATGTGAGCGTGATCAGCCAGTTCTTGGGCTTCTTCGTGTGGTACCGCGGCCTCGCCATCGGCCCCATCGCCCGGGTGAGCCAGGTGCAGCTGCTGCAGCCCGTGCTCACAATCGTGTGGGCCGCGCTGCTGTTCGGCGAGCGCCTCGACGAGCTTGTCATCGTGGCCGCCGTCGTGGTGGTGGCGTGCGCCGGTTTCGCGGTTCGGGCCAGAGTCGCCAAAACGGTCGCACGAAGGAGAGAGGCGGCGTAGCCGTGCATCCGGAGCCCGGCTCTCACCTGGCTTTCGCCGGCCGATCCACGCAGACTCGTCTGCCGCCGACCGACATTCGGCCGCCTGCCTAGCTCACAGCCACGCTTTCGGCGAGCAGCTCTTTCACCCTCGGCACCACCTTCGTGCCATACAGCTCGATGTTCTTCATCATGCTCTCGTGCGACAACGAACCCGCCCCGTATTTCAGATCGAATCGGTTCACGCCGAGCGAGCGGATATTGCGCGCCATCTTGCGGGCCACCGTCTCCGGCGAGCCGATGTGCAGGGCCCCTTCGAAGCTCGCCTCAGCGTCGTACTGCAGCCGCGTGAGGGGCGGCCAGCCGCGGGTGGCGCCGATGCGGGCGTGCATCGCCTGGTAGTGCGGGAAGAACTCGTTGAGCGCCTCTTCGTCGGTGTCGGCCACAAAGCCCGGCGAGTGCATCCCGATGGCCTCGACCGGATGCTCGAACTGCGCCATCGCCCGACGATACAGCTCGACATACGGAGCAAACCGCACGGGAGAACCCCCGATGATAGCGAGCATCATGGGCAAGCCGTAGCGCGCGGTGCGCACCACCGACTCCGGACTGCCTCCCACGCCCACCCACGTGCGGAGCGCACCGCTCTCGGTCTTCGGGTACCCCGACTGATCGGTGAGGGCGGCGCGGGTCGTGCCGCTCCAGGTCACCGGCACCTCGGCGCGCAGCGCAGCGAACAGCTCGAGCTTCTCTTCGAATAACGTCTCGTAGTCAGAAAGGTCGTAGCCGAACAGCGGAAACGACTCGGTGAACGACCCGCGGCCCAGAATGACCTCGGCCCGGCCATTCGATATCGCATCGAGAGTCGCGAAGCGCTGAAAGACCCGCACCGGGTCGTCTGAACTCAATACGGTCACGGCCGAACCGAGATGGATGTTCGTGGTGCGCGCCGCGACGGCCGCCAGAACCACATCGGGTGCCGACACCGCGAAGTCTTCGCGGTGATGCTCCCCGACACCGAAGAAGTCGAGCCCCACCGCGTCGGCGAGAACACCCTCGTCGACCACGTTGCGAATGACCTGCGCCTGCGAAACGGGCCCGCCCTCGGGGGTGAGAGTGACGTCTCCGAAGGTGTCGAGGCCGAACTGCACCGTTGCGAGATCGAATGGTGTGACGGGCTCGGCGGGAGTCGTTTCTGGCATGTCGTCTTCTTCCGGTCATATTTCTATACGTTTGCATGTGTTACAACCCGCTCTGGTATCAAGTATTCCCGTCAGCGGCACGCGGGCGAGCCACCAGAACGTCGACACCCGTTTTCACGAAAGAGCCGGGTCGCTCAGGCTCTCGTCAGGAGTCGGTGCTTAGGCTCGGTGACGATGACAACCCAGACTCCGCCCCATCAGCACCGCGTTCTGACCCCCGAGCAGCGGCGACGACGCCGCAGGCGTCAGGTCGCCACGCGCTGGGGCGTCATCGGTGTGGTGCTCGTTCTGCTGGTCGCCGGTGGCTATGTCGTCTACAACTATCAGCGTTTTGTCAACGGAATCACCCACATCGATGCGCTTCCGGGCGGCAGCACGAACAACAAAGACCAGAACATCCTGCTCGTCGGCGACGACCATCGCCCCGACAACGCGACACCCGAAGAACTCGCCCAGCTCGGCACCCAAGACGACGGCGGCGGCACCAGCACCGACACGATGATCGTCGTCCACATTCCGGCCGACGGCAGCTCAGCCACGATGATCTCGTTGCCCAGGGATTCGTGGGTCGATATTCCCGGGTTCGGGCAAGACAAGCTCAACGCCGCCTTCAGCTACGGCAGCCAGAACGGCGGAGGTGACGCCGGCGGGGCGAAACTGCTGATCACGACCATCCAGAACCTCACCGGCCTGACGATCGACCATTTCGTGCGGGTGTCGCTGCTCGGCTTCTACAACGTGGTCAATGCGCTCGGCCCGGTACAGGTGTGCCTGAACGAAGCCGTCGACGACCCGTTCTCGGCCATCAACCTGCCGGCCGGGGTCTCGACGCTCGACGCTTCGCAAGCGCTGTCGTTCGTGCGGCAACGGCACGGTCTGCCGAACGGCGACCTCGACCGCGAAGTGCGGCAACAGTATTTTCTCTCGGTGGAGGCCCGCCAGATTCTCTCGGCCGGCACGCTCCTGAACCCCGGCAAGCTCGCGGGTGTGCTCGACGCCATCAGTTCGTCGATCGAAACCGACTCGGGGCTCAATATCATCGATCTCGCGACACAGCTGCGCGGGCTCAGCGCCGACAAGATCAGGTCGACCACGATTCCCATCACCGGCACCCCCACCATTACCGACAGTAACGGCAACGAGGTGTCGATCGTGCAGGTCGACACCGCCGCGATGCCCGGCTTCATCGCGAGCGTGCTGGGCACCTCGCCCGGCCCGTCGGCGCCGGCCTCTCCGTCGGCGTACGACAGCGCCACCGCCTCGCCGGTCGGCGAGGTAACGGTGACGGTGCTGAACGGCAGCGACAGCAACGGAGTGGCTTCGGCCAACTCCGATGCCCTCGCAGGGTTCGGGTTCAAGACCGCAACACCGGGTGATGCCGACTCGCGAGCGTCGACCACCATCCAGTACCCGGCCGGCAACGAAGGGCACGCCAAGGCGGTCGCCGCGTACTTTCCGGGCGCAACCCTCGAGGTCGCGTCTGTCACCGACGTGACCGTGATCCTCGGCACCGACGGCATCCAGGCCACCGACCCCTCGGCGGCGACGGATGCCCCGGCCCCCGCAGACCCGTCGAGCACCGCTGCGCCGGCGGCGCCCACCACCAGCTACGCGCAGGGCGCCTGCATCAACTGACCCTCGCGAGTCGCCGACGGTGCCGCACGTGCCGACGCTGCCGCACGTGCCGTCAATGCCAGCCGCGGGCGTCAGCGCATCTCGGCCACATAGGCGCGCAAGCCGATCGAGAGGTCGACACACACGCCCAGCAGTGCATCGAGGTGCTCGGGCGACGGTTGCTCGTTCAGAATGAGCCGCGTACCGAGGTTCGGGAACTTCAGCGGCACCCCCAGCCGAGTGACGTACCGATCGACGAAGTAGTCCACGTCTGACAGCGCGAACCCGAGGTCGAGAAGGGTGTTCGCGGTGATGTTCCACCCCATCGGGGTGAGGATCACCTCGAGTGTTCCGATCGGTTGCCCCACCGCGTCATTCACGACGAGACAATACGCATCCGCCGTGCGAACACCCGACGGGTCGCCGACCACCGTGTACAACAGCTCACCGCCTGCCGACTCGACGACGCTCGACGTCTCGCCGCGCGTGATACGCACAACCGGCCCCGATGCGCCTGTCACGACCGACTCGCCGCCCGCTTTGCTCTCGATAACCAGTGACGACCCAGACCCCGACGGCGCAGACCCCGACAGCCCAGACTCCGACAGAGCCGACCCCGACAGCGCAGCCCGCGTCGTGAGCGAGTGCCTGCCGAGCCCGCCATTCTTGAACCCGAACAGGATGCCCAGCCGACCGCCGGCCCCTTCGGCGCCCCCCTGGCGGGCAACTCCGAGCGGCTCGGCCGCCTCGTCGTCGCGGCCGTCGGTGAACGTCAACTCCAAGACGTTCGACGCCGAGCGCGAGACGCGACCGGTGATCAGTACGGGTGGGGGCGGCTGGGCATCCATGACTGTAATGTAGCGCAAACCTGACACTTCGTCACCTCTGGCAACAACCTCACCGATTGCTCTGGCACGGCCCAGCAACTCGGCGCATGATGGAGGCGAACACCTTTTCGAAAAACTCGACGTAGAGGCAGCCCGATGTCACTGATGGCTTCACTCGCAGAAGACCTTGCCGGTGAATTCCGGCTGCAACCCCTGCTCGAGAAGATTCTGCTCAACGCGGTGCGATTGCTCGGCTGTCAGAGCGGATCGATCTGCACGATCGACGACGTCAATCACGTATACCGCAAGGAGGTCGACCTTGATGTGGGCTGCCAGGCCGGCCAGGTGTTCCGGCTCGACGAGGGCGTCACGGGGGCCGTCATCCGGGCCGGCCATTTCGTGGTCTTCGACGCCTATTCAGAAGTACCGGGCGGCCACCTCCGACCAGGCGACAAGCGGTTCGGCAGCCCGGTCATCGGTGTTCCGATCAGCGTGAGCGAAGGGATGATCGGAGCCTTCGTCGTCTTCGGCGAACCGGGCGGGCATCCATTCACCGACGAAGACGCCGAACTGCTCGAATTGTTCGCTACGCACGCCTCGGTGGCCATCGTGAACTCCCGGCTCTATTCGGCCGACCTCGACCGGGCGATCGCCGAAGCGCTGGGCACGTCGATACTCGGCAGCTCGTCGATGCTCGTCGGCTCGTCGGCCTTGACGGCCCGCGAGAAGGAGGTTCGCAATCTGGTCGTGAAGGGCCTTCCCGACAAACTCATCGCCGCTCAGCTCGCCATCTCGGCCAAGACGGTCGAAAAGCATGTGGGCACGATCCTCAGAAAGTACGGGGTGCACAATCGCACCTCCCTGGCCGCCCTCGCGCGAACCGATCGGTATGGGGGAAATCCCGTATAGCGCGGTGCCCGCTCACCTCCATAGATTCGAGAGTGAGGAGAAGGAGGCCACCGTTGCCCGTCGTTTCGCTCAAAGAAATCGTCGACAAAGCGTTCGCCGAACGCTACGGGGTGCCGGCGATCAACATCGTGAACGACCTGACGCTGCAGAGCGTGCTCGACGGAGCCTCTGCCTCGAGATCGCCGGTGATCGTGCAGACCTCGGTGAAAACGGTACGCGCTATCGGTGCGCCCATCTTGTTCGCGATGTGGGAGGCCATGACGGCCGACGTCGAGGTTCCGGTCACGCTGCACCTCGACCACTGCCCGTATCGCGATGTTATCAGCGAATGCCTCGAACTCGGCTGGAACTCGGTTCTGTTCGACGCCTCCCAACTGCCCGTCGAAGAGAATCAGCGGCAGACCATCGAAGTGGTGGCGGAGGCGCGGCGATACGGCGCCCACGTCGAGGGCGAGATCGAAGCGATCACCGGCGTCGAAGACGGCGTCGGCTCTGACACCGAGGCAGCCCGCCAGTCGCTCGAAATCTCGCTGGCCTTCATCGAAGCGACCGGCATCGACGTGTTCGCGCCCGCGATCGGCAACGCCCACGGGGTCTACAAGAGCGAACCCAAACTCGACTTCGAGCGGGTGAGCGAGCTGGTGGCCGCGCATCCGATTCCCATCGCTTTGCACGGCGGCAGCGGCATGACCGACGCCCAGTTTCACGACCTGATCGCCAGGGGCTGCGCCAAGGTGAACATCTCCACCTCGCTCAAGATGACCTACATGCAGTCGACGCTCGCCAGCCTTCGGCGCTCAGAAGAGGCCGACAAGTGGGACCCGCCGACTCTCTTCGCCGACGTCTCACGCGATGTCGTCGCACTCACCCAGGGGCTCGCCGAGACGTTCGGCTCCGCCGGAAAAGCCTGGTGAGCAGATGCCCGCACTGATCTTCGACTGCGACGGCGTGCTCGCAGACACCGAACGCTATGGCCACCTGCCCGCCTTCAATCAGATGTTCGAGGAGTTCGGCCTGCCCGTGCACTGGACCGAGGCCGACTACGCCGTCAAAGTGCTGATCGGCGGCGGCAAGGAGCGCCTCGCGAGCCTGCTGACGCCCGAGTTCGTGGCTGCCGCGCACCTGCCGGCTTCGCGCGACGAACAAGTGGCGTTGGTTGCACAGTGGCACAAACGCAAGACCGAGATCTACACCGCGCTCGTGGCTTCTGGTGCGATGCCGGCCCGCCCGGGCATCCACCGCCTGGTCGTCGAAGCCGCCGCGCAGGGGTACACGCTCGCGGTCGCCTCTACCTCGGCCGAACCCTCGGTGCGCGCGGTGCTCGAGCACGCCGTCGGGCCCGAGCGGGCGAGCACCTTTCACGTGTTCGCCGGCGATCTGGTCTCGGCGAAGAAACCGGCGCCCGACATCTACCTCGCGGCGCTCGACGCGCTCGACATGCGTTCAGACGAAGCAGTGGTGGTCGAAGACAGCAACAACGGTCTGCGAGCGGCGCTGGCAGCGAGCCTGAACACCATCGTCACCGTGAGCAGTTTCACTGCGAACGAAGACTTCACGGGCGCGGCGCTGGTGGTCAGTTCGCTGGGCGACCCCGACGGCACCGATTTCGCCGGCACCGACCCCGATGGCACCGCCCCCGACGGCACCGATTTCGCCGTGCTCGCCGATGCGGGTTCCATCCATCCGCACCGCTTCGTCACCATCGCCGATGTCGACGCGGTGCTCGCCCTCCCCCAACCCACACAGGAGACTCCCTCGTGAGCAATGCCGATCTCGCCAGAACCGAATTCATCGTTCGCACCATCGCCGAAGAATCGGTGGTGCAAGAGAAGTACTTCGGCGACCTCGACGCCGTTGTCGGCGACGGCGACTTCGGATACTCGCTCGCCCGCGGCTTCGAGTTCGTGCTCGCCGACTTCGACGATATCGATCGCACAGACGCCGGCACGTTTCTGAGCAAGGTCGCCGTGATGATCACCAGCCACATCGGCGGCACGTCCGGGCCGCTCTGGGGCACAGCGTTCCTGCGCGCCGGGTCATCACTCAAAGGCAACGACGACATCAGCAGTGCCGACGCCGTGGCCGCGTTGCGAGCGGCGATCGAAGGAATCAAGAAGCGCGGCAGGTCAGACGTCGGCGACAAGACCCTGCTCGACGCGCTGGTGCCCGCTGTCGACACCCTCGAAGCATCACTCGACGCCGGCGAACCGGCTGCCGTTGCGGTGCAGAAGATGGCGGAGACAGCCCGAATCGCCGCCGAGGCGACGAGCGTTCTCGAAGCGCGGCGAGGTCGCGCCAGTTACACCGGCGAGCGCAGCATCGGCTCGGTCGACGCCGGCGCCGTCGGCGTCGCGGTACTCATCGAGAAGGTGGCCGAGACCTGGCCGAGCTGATGCGATAACCCCAAACCCCGCCACAACACCCAACACCGAAACCCCAACCCTCAACCCTCAACCCTCAACCCCCCGATGACGTGGAGAAGATCATGAAGAAATTCATCAACGACCCGAAGCAGTTCGTTCCCGAGATGCTGCAGGGCATCGCACTGGCGAATCCAGACACGCTGAGATACGTGCCAGCGTACAACCTGATACATCGAGCGGATGCTCCGAACAACAACAAGGTGACGATCATCCAGGGCTCTGGGTCTGGTCACGAGCCCGCTCACGTGATGACAGTGGGCAAGGGGATGCTCGACGGCGCCTGCCCCGGTGACGTGTTCGCCGCGCCCCCGCTCGACTTCATCACCGAGACCGTGAAGTTGCTCGCTTCAGACAAGGGCGTCTTGCTGCTAGTGAACAACTACACCGGAGACCGCATGGCGTTCGAGATGGCCGAAGAGGTCGCCGAGGCCGACGGAGTCAACGTGAAGACGCTGTTCATCGACGACGACGTCGCGGTCAAAGACTCGACCTACACGGTGGGCCGGCGCGGTGTGGCCGGCAACTTCTTCGTCATGAAGGCCGTCGGCGCCGCTGCTGAGAACGGTGCCGACCTCGACGAGCTGGTGCGCATCGGCGAGAAGGTGAACTCGGTCACCCGCGGGGCGGTTCCGGTAACCGGGGCGGCGGAGGCGACGGGCACCGGGCGCTCGGTCAGCGCGCGTTCGACGGCGGCGAAGAACTCCTCGGCGGTCCGCTTGGCGACGGTGCTCAGCATGCGCTGGCCG
>JAODBB010000076.1 GCA_025463745.1 Subtercola sp. | reverse complement strand
CGAGCAGGGCGACGATGACCGCCAGAGCGACCGGCCAGTTCAGTTGAGTCAGACCGACACCCAGAATCGCCGCAGCCAGACCGCTGACAGAGCCGACCGAGAGGTCGATCTGCCCGAGCAGCAGCACCAGCACGATGCCGATGGAGATCGTTCCCACGGCGGCGCCCTGCAGGGTGAGGTTCACCAGGTTGTTCGCCGAAAGGAAGTTCGGGTTCAGAATCTGGAAGATTACGCAGATGACGATCAGGCCGATGACAACGGGCAGGGAGCCCAGGTCTCCGCCGCGAACACGCTGACGGAAGGCCAGCACGGCACCGCGCACGCCCTCGGTTCGAACGAGCCGTTCGTCTTGAAGGTCGGCTGCGCGTTCTGCCGGGGTTTCAGTAGGGGTGGTGGTCATGGCTAGCGGTTCTCCTCTGTATCGGCATCGATACCCGTTGCGTTGTCAGGCAGAGCTTCGGTGACGGCGCCCTGGCTCGGTGCGGCGAGAGCGTCGGCCGCGGCAGCGCTGGCAACTCCGATGGCGGCAGCATGGTCTTCGGCGGCGTGCACGGCGTGCGCGCTGGCGCGACGAGTGACAACGTTGTCGGTGGCGCCGGTGATGGCCGAGATGATCTCTTCGTAGCTCACATCGGCGACGTGGAAGTCACCGTTGTTGCGCCCGAGGCGCAGCACGACCACGCGGTCGGCAACGGCCTGAACGTCTGCCATGTTGTGGCTGATCAGCAGTACTCCGAGGCCGCGTTCACGCAGACGCTCGACGAGGTTCAGAACCTCGGCGGTCTGAGCGACACCCAAGGCGGCGGTCGGCTCGTCGAGAATGACGACACTCGGCTCGCCGATCAGCGAACGGGCGATGGCCACGGTCTGGCGCTGGCCGCCCGAGAGGGATGCGACGGCAATACGCACCGACGGAATCTTGGCCGAGAGCTGGCGCAGCAGGCTCCACGAGCGCTGTTCCATCGCCTCCTCGTCGAGGGAGACGCCGTGCACGATTTCGCGCCCGAGAAAGAGGTTCGAAACGACGTCGAGGTTGTCGCACAGTGCAAGGTCTTGAAAGACAGTGGCGATGCCGAGCGCGCGTGATGCCGTCGGTGTCGGAATGTTCACAACAGCGCCATCGAAGGTGATCGTGCCTGTGTCTTGGGGGTGAACGCCCGCCAGAATCTTGACGAGAGTCGATTTTCCGGCTCCGTTGTCACCGACGATGGCGACCACCTCACCCGGATAGACATCGAGGTCGATGTCTGTCAATGCTCGTACAGCGCCGAAACCCTTCGATACACCCCTGAGCGAAAGAACAGGCTCACGGGTGGTGCTCGAGGCATCGGCGACGGTGGATTGCATCGTCACAGTTACTCCTTTGAATAGCGTTCGGTATAAATAAGGCGCTGGGCATCAAAGTAAACCCGGCCGGGGTGTGTGTACACCCCGGCCGGGTTTATTTTTGATGATTACTTGATGCCTGCAGTAGCGCAAGCAGCTGCGTAGTCTGGCGTGCAGATCTGCGCGGCGGTGTAGAACCCGTCAGCGACAACAGTGCTTTCGATGTTGTCAACCGTCACGGCAACCGGCACCAACAGGAACGAAGCGATCTGCGCACCCTTAGCGGTGGCAGTCTGGCTGGTTCCCTGAATGGCCTGGCCCTTGGTCAGTGCGACGGCCAGTGTTGCGGCCTGCTCTGCTTCCGGCTTGAGTGCCTTGTAGACGGTCATGTACTGGTCGCCCGTGAGAATGCGCTGGATGCCAGCGAGCTCAGCGTCTTGACCGGTGACGGGGGGCAGAGGCGAGACGTTCGCACCCTTGAGGGCTGCGATGGCGCCACCAGCGGTGCCGTCGTTCGCCGCGTAGAGACCGGTGATCTGGCTACCGAACTGCGTGATCTGGCCGGCGACCCAGGTCTGAGCCTGTGCCGGGTCCCATCCGGGTGTGTCGTACTCGGCGAGCACCTTGTAGCCCGACGTGTCGATCACCGAGTGAGCGCCCTTCTTGAACAACGTTGCGTTGTTGTCGGTCGGCGAGCCGTTGACCATGATGATGCCGGATCCGGCGGGAACGCCCTTCTTCTTCAGGTCGTCGACGAGAGCCTGGCCCTGGAGCTGACCGACCTTCTCGTTGTCGAAGGAGATGTAGGCCGCGGAGTCGGGGCTGTCGATGAGACGGTCGTACGAGATGACCGGCACGTTCTTGGCCTTCGCTTCGCCGACGATGGCTGCTGCGGCCTCGCCGTCGAACGGGTCGAGAACGAGAACGTTCACACCCTGGGTGAGCATCGACTCAGCTTGCTGCTGCTGCTTCGCTGCATCGCCGTCGGCGTTCGCGTAGAGAACCGTGCAGTCGGGGCACAGGGCTGTGACCTTGGCCTCGAAGTACGGCTTGTCGGCGCTTTCATACCGCGCGGTGACGGAGTCGGGGAGCAGCAAGCCGATCTTGGCGCTTGATGCGGTTGCCGTCGACGCGCCTGAACCGTTGGATGATCCATTGGAACACGCGGTCAGTGAGCCGGCTGCGAGCAGGATTGCGGCCGTGGCTATGACCGCTCTCGTGGTGGCGATCTTCATTGAGAAACCTCCGTAATCGGGCCGCCCTCTTTGGCGGCTGGAGCGAGCTTGGCATCTTTCGATGTTGTCGTCAAGTCTTGAAGTCAAGGATTAGATAACAAGTTAAGCACTTCTCTCTTCTGCCAAGATATTCGCGCAGTCGACGGCGTAAACCGCGGCCCCCAGAGTGGCCGCACGCGCGCCGAGCTGGCCCTGAACGATTTCGGGCATGAGTTCGGGGCCGACGATGATCGAACGCTCGACGGCGTGGCGCAATGGGCCGAGCAGCAACTCGCCGGCACGGGAGAGCTCGCCGCCCACCACGATGCGTTCGGGGTCGAGCAGATTGCAGAGGTTCGCCGCGGCCACGCCGATGTGTCGCCCGGCGTCGGCCACCGCCCGCATCGATGCCGATTCGCCCGACATGGCACGCAGAACGATGTCGTTGAGTTTGATGGTGCCGAGCTGATCGCGGAGGTTGTCGAGCAGAGCCGGGCCCCCGGCAATCGCTTCGAGGCATCCGCGGTTTCCGCAGCGGCAGAGCGGGCCGTTCTCGAGAATCGTAGTGTGCCCGAACTCGCCCGCGACCCCGTTGTGGCCGCGGAATACCGCCCCGTTCAAGATCAGTCCCGCACCGATTCCGTCACCGATGTCGAGCGTGACGGAGTTGGATTTACCGCGCGCAGCACCGAGCCGGTATTCGGCGAGTGCCGAGAGATTGGCGGCGTTATCGACATAGACCGGCCGCTTCAGCCGGCGCTGCATCACCTCGGCGACGGCGACCCCGTCCCACCCCCGCATGATGCCGCTGCGCGCCGTGGTTCCGGTCTCTCTGTCCATCGGGGCCGGCACTGCGATGCCCACGGCGAGAACCTCTTGAAGCGTCGCATCCACCGATTCGAGCATGTCGGCCAACAGCAGTGTCGTCTTGTCGAGTTCGTTGTCGGCGCGGTGGTCTTTTGCCAGCGGCATGTGGTGTTCGGCGACCACTGTGCTGGCCGCGTCGGCGAGTGCGATGCGCATATGGCGGGTCGAGAAGTGCACTCCCACGAAGAGCCCGAGTGTGTGGGCGAGGGTGACATGCTGGGCGCGCCGCCCGCTGCGAGTGCTCGGCGCGGTGTGCAGCAGGCCGGTGCCCACACCCTCTTTGACGATGTTCGAAACCGTGGCCGGCGACAGACCTGTCGCCCCGGCCAATTCGACCTGAGTGAGGCCGCCGTGTTTCTTAATGGCGTCGACGATTCGGGCCCGGTTGGCTTCACGAAGTGAAGTCTGAGAGCCGGGAGTGCGTCGTTGATCTTCCACCAGAACAACATACAGCCCTTGTCAATGGGAGTTTCCGTGAGAATAGTTACCGTATTGTCACTCAGCCAGTGGCCCGATAATGAAGCCATGATCTCACCTCAGCTCGCCCGGGCTCTGCGGGTCGCCGGTTTGCGCTGGCGCCCGACCTCGGGAGACATGTTCCTGATCGACCGGCCCGGCTTCGAGGGTGATGTCTTCGCTCTCAGCAATATGACCATCGAGGCACACGAATTCGCCACCGGAACCGTGCTGGGTTTCAACGGCACCACCGAGTGGGCGCTCGACTCCGTCGCGCTCGACGATGCCCTCTGGCTGCCGGCCGAGCATCAGCTTCGAGCGCTCCTCGGCGCGACGTTCGTCGCCTTGCGCCGCACTGAAGACGGTTACGAGGCAGAAACCGTTTTGGCTGGTGAGAGCGCAGTCTTTGAGGCTCTCGACCCCGCTGACGCCTACGCGGGAGCGTTGTTGGTGCTCATCGGGGCATCGAGCGGCGAGCTCGACTCCGACTTCGACTCCGATCTCGACTCAGACCTCGACGGCTAGGCCGGCGGCTGGCGGTGAATCGTGCCCTCAAAGCCTGGTTCTGGATGCTCGACTACGCCTACACGGTGACCGACGAACTCCGTGCCGCGCTCGAGCACCCGGCGCCGTTCGAGTCGGCCGCTGGGGCCGGGGCTGCAGAGCGGTCTGCGGCTGTAGGCGAGCGTGTCGCGGCCGCCGACGACGGATCCGCATCGACGACAACGCCGAACCCGGTGGGCCGGCCCGTGCTGCTGCTGCCGGGCGTGTTCGAAACCTGGGTGAACCTTCGGGCTGTCGGTGACGAAGTTCGCCGGCTCGGGCATCCGGTGCACGTCGTGCCGGGTCTCGGCCGCAACGTCGTGGGCATCGATGCCTCGGCACGCCGGATCGAAGAGTACCTCGCGCGAAACGATCTCGTCGGCGTCGTCATCGTGGCGCACAGCAAAGGCGGCCTGGTCGGCAAGTACCTCATGCTGAGACTCGATCCTGAGCACCGCATCGATGGCATGGTCGCGATCAATGCGCCGTTCTCGGGCTCACAATGGGGCGACTATCTGCCGCTGCCGAGCCTTCGCGCACTGGCCCGTGACGACCTGATCGTGCGCTTTCTCGGCGGCCCATCCGAGGTCAATGGGCGCATTGTCTCGGTGTACTCGACGTTCGATCAGAACGTTCGGGCGGGCAGCAGGCTTGCGGGCGCACGGAATGTGCGGCTGAACGTAGCGGGCCATTCGCGAATTCTCGGTTCGAAGAAGCTGCTGCGCGTGCTGCCCGAATTCTTCAGCTGGCTGCCGCCTCGCCGCTGACAATGCCCGTCAGAGCGACCTGGCGGTCGAGATGAACCGCCGGGGCGTTCGCTTTCGACCGCAAAGGTCGCATTCGCCGGCAGCTGGGGCTGGCTGAGGGCCCCCCAACACACGATGGCAGTCAGTGAGGTGTGGCGGGCGCCTGCTCGAGACGTGCCCGCGCTTCGAGCGCCATGACGGCACTGAGCTCGGTCGAGAGCGCCGCTGAGCCAGTGGGAAAGAGCCGCCAGTCGTCGGCGGCGAGCAGGCTCGGCTCGAAGGTCTGCCAGAGCTGGTCGGTGCTGTCGATCACAAACGACTCGAGCGAGCGAGCATGGTCGGCTGACGCCGGGTCGGCCCGAGCGGCGGGGTGCCGAGCGAGGTCGGAGGCGTAGCGGTAGAAGATGCCCTTGAACAGCCCGATGTCGGCGCCGCCGCGAGCGGAACGGTTGACATTCTCAGCCGTGATCACGCCAGCGGGGGCCAGCAGCGCGATGGTCGAGAGCGCTGTGCGCAGCGCGGCCTCGAGGTGGCACCGGTCGCTCGTGCGAGCGAAGGCCTCGAGTTGCACACCGAGATACAGGCCTTGGTTGTAGCTGAATCGCCAATCGGCGTCGAGGGTGCCGTCGCCGGTTCGGTTCAGACCGTCGGCGAGAAAGCCGCTCTCGGGGTCGCGCAGCACGGTATCGAGAAAAGCGAGCGACGACTCGGCGAAGGCGAGCTGCGCCTTCGATCCCGTGCGCTCGAACAGCCGCGCAGAGACGATGCCGAATGCGCCATTGGTGGGTGCATTCGCATAGTGCCGCTGTTGGCGCCGCCAGCCGATGGCAGCGATGTGATCGGTGCTGAACCCGCGACTCATGATGTGTCGCCACAACGCCTCGGCATCGGCCAGATACCGTGCCTTGTGGGTCGCATCGAACAGTCGCACCGCCGCGATCGCCAGCCAGCTCATGTCGTCGAAGTAGTCGTTGAACAGTGAACCGCGGTTGCGGCGGCGGATGCCCGTGTACGTCTTCTCGGCGAGGTGCAGCCAGCCCGGGCATCCGCTTCGCTCGTACGCGTCGAGCCGAACCTCGACGGCGTGCGCCAGCCACCAGTAATTGAATGTTCCGAGATCGCTGAGGCGCGGTGGTGCGCTGGATCGGAGGCTGCCGTGAACGAGCCCGCCGAAGTGCCGGGTCAGACCGTGCTGTGCGAGGTCGGCTCGGTCGGCGGGCGCCGGGTGGGCCTTCTCACCGGGCATCGCACGGTCGCCGTTCATCGTCGAACCGCACCACCACGGCCAGCGAGGCCGTGCCGTCACTCGCCCAGCACGGGCGCGATGAATTTCAGCCACGCCCACACCGACACACTCACGGCTGCGAAACCAATGCCGACCAGAACGATTTCGGCTGCAGCCACCCCACGCCCGGTGTGCTCGAATGACGGCACGAGAACGGCGGCGAGCAGCGTGAACGAGACCACGGCCGAAACGAACCAGGCGGGCTTAGACCACTCGAACAGCGACTTTCCGAGCAGGCGGCCGAAGGGTAAGACCAGCATCGCGGCCGCCCCGAACGCACCGAGCACCAGGGTGGTCAGCGCTTCGTTCGTCAGGGTCGCCACGGGGTCGATCGCGGCTGCGGCGCTGCCCACCGCCGGCACCCACACCAGGGTGAGCCAGGCCAGCGAGCCGCACACGATGAGTGCTGTCAGTTGCAGCACGGCGAACTGCGCGCGTTTCGTACGAGACGCGGTTTCGGCGACGCTGAGCGAGAAAACGAGCCCGAAGAGCAACGCGGGTTCAAGATCGAGCAGGCGGGAAGCGAGTGCTACGCCCGCCGCCACCAGCAGATAGCGAGGGGCGAACGACGCGTTACTCGAGATGCCCAGCCAACGTTGGGCGATGACTCTCGGCAGCAGAACGGCGGCAGCGTTCAGGGCTGCGAACGCGATGCTGATCGCGAGGAGCAACCGCAGGTACGCTGGCTGGCTGTCGATGGGCCCAGAAAGCATGCCGATTCCGGCAGAAACAATGACGGCTGCGACGGCGGCCAGCCACGGGTTGAGAAGTAGCTCAGGCGAGGTGTCGAATTCGTTTCGAGCTCGGTTGCGCCCGGTGAGGCGGCGGCCGAGCGAGGGGTGCACGCCGAGGGTGGGGGCCGGGATGCCGCTCACGCGTGTTCTCGTGCCGGGGGAACTGGTGCCCGACCGGCTCACCTGCGTACCCTGCGAACGGATGGTCTTCGCAGTCGAGGCAGCCGTCGAGCGCAGGGCCCCGCGACTGCGTGTCTCGTCGCGGCCGCGAAGACGCGCGAGGCCGGCTCCGAGCAGCCGCCCGGGCGCCGCGATCAGCAGAATCAAGGCCAGGGCGACAAGAAGCGCGATCAGCAACGTCGTCGAGGGAGAAGATCCGAGCACGGGTTGCAAGGCAGAGGTGAAGCGAGTCGCTCCGGCCCAGATGCTCGGGCTGTCGGCTGCTCCGGGCGCGACGGGTGCGCCGCCGCCGGCAGCCCCTGGGCCGCTTCCATCGGTGCCACCGGAGCCCGAACCCGAACCGCCCCCGGCGCCTCCGCTCGACCCCGAGCCGCCCGAGCCTCCCGTCGCTGACGGCGAACCGGGTGTGCCTGGCGTGCTGCCGTCGGTCGGTGCTCCGGGCGGTGACGCGGTGCCCGACGAATTCGGTGCGCCACCGGCCGGGGTGGGCGATCCACTTGCCGGGGTAGTGCTGCCGGGCGCGGTTCCTGTCGGGGTGGGTGTCGCGGTCGCCGAGAATGTCACGGTGAACGGCGCGCTTTCGTCGCTCACATTGCCCGCAGCATCCTGCTGGATGGCCGACACTGAGGTGTTACCGGCGGGAACCGATCCTGTGGCGCAGCTCCAGGTCGTGCCGTGCACCGTCGCCGTGCAGGCCGCGAACGATCCAGCGAAGACCGTGACCAAGGCGCCATCTTCACCGGTGCCCGAAACGGCACTGCCGGTCGTCTGCGCTGTTGAACCGGGCGTCGGCGAGGTGATCGCGGGCGGGGCAGGAGAATCGGAGTCGATCTGAAGAGTCAGCGGCGCGCTCGCCGGGCTGATGCCGTTGCTCCAGCCGGTTGCCTGAGTCGCCCGTACCGTGATCGATCCGCTCGGGATGCCCGAACCGAGGTTGCACGCCCAGGTGCCGCGCCCGTCGACGGTGTACGAGCAGGAATAGCCGCCACCGCTCGCCGTAATGGTCGCTCCGGGGAATCCGGTGCCGCGAACCGTTCCGTACCCGGTCGACACCCCGCCGGCGGCTCCCGAGCTGAGCGTGGGTGGATTCAGCACGTTCACAGTTACGGAGGTGTTCTGGTTGGGCTGACCGCTCACCAATTGCACGACCGTGAGCACCACGTTCGGCCCGTTCGGCAGACCTGAGCTCGAGCAGCTGAACGCCCCGTCGTCGGCGGCGGTGGTGATGCAGAGCGGGTCGGATTGGGTGCTGCTCGAGACTTGGATGCTGCTGCTGGGTTCGGCCGAGCCGCGCACGGTGAAGCCGTTGCTGAGCAGGTCGTTCGAGGAGGGAGACGAGATGGTCGGGCTGGCGATCGGGCCCGAGGTGGGTGGAGCCGGAGTAGCTGTGGGGCTGGCGGGTGCGGCTGGGGCGGGTGCGGCAGTGGCGGCGTCGCTCGACGCGGCACCGCTGGGTGCGTGGTCTGGCGGGGCCGTCGTCGACGGTGACTCGTCGGGCGGGGCGGATGCCTGGGCCGACTGCGGCGAGCCGGCCGCCAACACCAGCACAAGCGGCAGAGTGAGGGCCAGAGTGCCCAGCCCGAGCATCCGGAATCGCGAAATTCTGGCTGCCGAACTCGCCGACGCTTTGCGTTTGGTGCTCTGCTTCAGAACTGACACGTTCTTCACATTTAGCAAGCAAACCGGTGCTGTGTCAAAGCCCCATGCGGTTGTATGCAGTGTTTCATAGCCAAAATTCACCCTAGAAGGGGGGACACACGTTTTTCACCCGGATCGAGCCGACGAGCCGGTGTCTCGGCGTCACCTAGACAAAGTGCTCGGTGTCTGTGCATAATCTCTCAACTGGGTCGTTTGACCCACTTGGCTCTGCCCACAGAGAGCACCAACGAAGCAGCGTGCACCAACGAAGGTGAGAGATGGCCCGACTACCCGTTGCCGAACGACGAGAGCTGCTGCTCGACGCCGCCCTGCGCGTGGTTGCCGAGCACGGCATCTCGGGTGCGACGACGCGGGCGATCGTCGCCGAGGCCGGTGTTTCGCTCGCCAGTTTTCACTACGCGTTCGTCAGCCGTGACGAGCTCATCGCCGAGCTCGTGAATTCGGTGGTGGCCGGAGAAGAGATGGTGCTCTCTCGCCTCGAACTGCGGGGCGGATCAATGCGCGACACGCTACGCGAAGGTCTGCTGCACTATTTCGATGTTCTGCGTGCGCACCCGCTGAGAGAGAAGGCCATGTTCGAACTCACCCAATACGCGATGCGCTCGCCCGAGCTTCAACCGCTCGCGAAAGTGCAGTACGAGCGGTACTACGCGCTCGCCGAGCAGGCTCTCGACATCGCCGCGTCTTCGACGGGGCTGCGCTGGAGCAGACCCGCGGCAGAGATCGCGACGATCTTGGTGGTGCTGACCGACGGACTCACCATCGGTTGGCTCGTGAACCGCGACGACCAGGCAGCGCGGGCCATCATCGACTTCGCGGCCGACTCCCTGAGCGCATTGGCGGAAGCGGCATGACCGGCACCGACCCGGCAGCGACGGCGGGCAGCCCCAGCCCCAGCTCGGCCTCCAGCTCGGCCTCCAGTTCGAGCTCTGTGCTCGGCGGCGTCGGCGTGCTCGGCGTCTTCACCGAGCCGACCCGGCGCATCGGCGGCGGCTGGATCGCCCTGTTCGCCATCGCTTGGCTCGGCATCTGGATGGCGCAGCTCACCCCGATTCAGCTCCTGCTTCCGCTGCAGATCGAGAACCGTGTCGACACGGGCAATTGGATGGACAGCGTCGTCGCCTTTGGCGTGATCTCCGGCATCTCCGGCGTCGCTGCACTCGTCACCTTCCCCATCACGGGGGCGATGTCTGACCGCACGACATCGCGGTTCGGCCGCCGCCGCCCGTGGATCGCCTTCGGTACGTTGCTCTTCGCGGTCTCGCTGGTGCTCTTGGGCGCACAATCGTCGTTGATCGGCGTGGGCATCTTCTGGACCCTGGCCATCATCGGGTTCTGCATCTTGACCGCTTCGCTCACCGCCACCATCTCCGACCAGGTGCCCGTCGGCCAGCGCGGTTATGTCTCCGGCTGGCTCTCGGCCCCGCAGGCGATCGGCATCATCCTCGGCCTGGTGCTGGTCACCGCCATCTTCACCGGCCTCTTCGTGGGCTACCTCGCCGTGGCCCTCGCTCTGGTGGTGCTGGTCGCCCCGTTCTGCATCTGGATGCCCGACGCCGTGCTGCCGAAAGCCGACCGCTCACGGGTGACCGCACGCGCCTTCGTCGACGGCTTCTGGATCAGCCCGCGGCAGTACCCCGACTTCGGGTTCACGCTGCTGAGCCGCATCCTGGTGAACATCGGCAATGCTCTCGGCACCGCGTTGCTGCTGTACTTCTTGATGTTCGGCCTCAATGACGCATCGGCCCAAGACGACCTGATCGTGCTAGTGCTCATCTATATGGTGTTCGTCATCATCGCGGCCCTCGGCGCCGGCGCGCTCTCTGACCGGCTCGGCCGCCGCCGCATCTTCGTTTTCGTCTCGTCGGCGCTGCAAGCGGTGGCCGCCTTGTTGCTCGCCTTCGTGCCCTCGCTCGACGTCGCCATGGTCGCCGGCGCCCTGCTGGGCCTCGGTTACGGCTGTTTTCTCTCGGTCGATCAGGCCCTGGCCACCCAGGTGCTGCCCGACCCGGCCACGCGCGGCAAAGACCTCGGCATCATGAACATCGCCACGGCGGTGCCGCAGGCCATCGCGCCTCTGCTCGGTGCCGGTGTCGTCGCCCTGTTCGGCGGTTTTGAAGCTCTCTTCGTGTTATCCGCCCTGTTCGCAGCCGCCGGCGCTCTTGCCGTCGCCCGAGTGAAGTCGGTTCGTTGATGCCCGCCCCCTTGCCTTTCACGCTCACCCGACCGACAGCGAGCCCGTGGCTGAACCCCGCGCAGTACTGGGGCGACCTGAGTGCCGCGACGGCCGACCTCGACACCCCGCTCGCCGCCGTCAGCCTGCCCGCGCTCGCCCACAACGCGTTCTCGATGCTCGATCGCGCCGCCGGCAAACCCATTCGCGTCGCCAGCAAATCGGTACGGGTGCGCGAGGTGCTCGATGCCGTTCTCGCCCTGCCGGGTTACGCCGGCGTTCTCGCCTACACGCTGCCCGAGGCGCTGTGGCTCGCCGAAACGATCGATGATGTCGTTGTCGGCTATCCCACCGCCGACCGGGCGGCCATCGCACGGCTCGGGGCGGATGATCGCCTCGCCTCCCGGGTGACGCTGATGATCGACTCCGTCAGCCAGCTCGACCTCATCGACGCCGTCGTACCGCCATCGGCGCGGGCGAACATCCGGGTCTGCATCGAACTAGACACCTCGTACGTCACGCGGGCGCTCGGACACATCGGGGTATGGCGCTCGCCGATCTTCACGGTCGGCGAGGCCCGGGTTCTCGCCCAGCTCGTCGCTTCACGGCCCGGCTTCACCCTTGTGGGCCTGATGGGTTACGAGGCGCAGATCGCCGGGGTAGGCAACCGGCCGCGGGGCAACCCGGCACGTGCCAAGGTGCTCGATTGGATGCAGCACCAGTCCATTGCCGAGCTCGCCGACCGCCGGGGCGCGGTGGTGCGGGCCGTTCGCGATGTGGCCGACCTCGAGTTCGTGAACGGTGGCGGTACGGGGTCGCTCGAAAGCACGTCGGCCGATGCATCAGTCACCGAGATCGCCGCCGGCAGTGGCCTGTTCGGCGGGCATCTCTTCGACACGTACTCGCGTTTTCAGCCCGCTCCGGCCGCTGCGTTCGCGCTTTCTGTGGTGCGCAAACCCACCCCGAAGATGGCTACCCTGCTCGGTGGCGGCTGGATCGCCTCGGGGCCCGCGCAAGCCGACCGCCTGCCCGAAATCGCGTGGCCGCTCGGGCTGAAGATGCAGGCCCGGGAGATGGCCGGCGAGGTGCAGACTCCCGTCTCCGGTGCGGCCGCCGAGGTACTGCGGCCAGGCGATCGGGTGTGGCTGCGGCACACGAAGTCGGGTGAACTCTCCGAGCATGTCAACGAGTTCCACCTCGTCGACGGCACATCCGTCATCGGCGTGCTGCCCACCTATCGGGGCGAGGGAAAGGCCTTCTTGTGACGGCAACGGGCGCGGTCTGGCGCAACTGGGGCCGAACCGAAGCTGTGAAACCGGCGCGAGTCGAACGGCCGTCGAGCACGGCCGCCGTGCAGCGCGCCGTGATCGCCGCCGCGAAGTCGGGCATGCGCATCAAGGCCGTCGGCGCCGGCCACAGCTTCAGCGGAATCGCCGTCGCCGGGGGAGTGCAACTCGATCTGCATGCCTTGAGAGGCATATTGTCGGTCGACACCTCCCGCCTGCAGGTGACCTTTGCCGGCGGAACATTTCTGCATGAGATTCCGCACCTCCTGAAGCCGTTCGGGCTGGCCATGCAGAACCTCGGCGACATCGACCGGCAGACGATCAGCGGCGCCATCTCGACCGGCACTCATGGCACCGGCCGCGAGTTCGGCGGCATCTCCACCCAGGTGGTCGGAGCCGTTCTGGTGATCGGCGACGGGACGGTACTGACAGTGAGCGAGAGCGAGAACGCCGAGCTCTTGCCGGCCGTCGCGCTGGGCCTGGGCGCGCTGGGCATTCTGGTCGAGGTGACGCTGCAGTGTGTGCCGGCCTTCGTGCTGCACGCGACCGAGGCGGCCGAGCCGCTCGACGAGGTGCTCGCGGCGTTGGATGCCCGTGTAGCTGCCGTCGACCACTTCGAGTTCTACTGGTTTCCGCACACCAAGACGGCGCTCACGAAGACGAACGTGCGGCTGCCGGCGCACGCACCGCGCAAGCCGTTGTCTGGACTGCGCCGGTTCATCGACGACGACCTCGTAGCGAATCAGCTCTTCAGGGTGACCTGCCTGGCCGGCAGAACGGTTCCCGCGGTCATCCCGCATATCAATCGTGCGGCCGAGAGACTCATCGGCACCCGGGAGTTCACCGATCTTTCGGCGCGGGTCTTCTCCACGAAGCGAACCGTGCGCTTCGTGGAGATGGAGTACGCGGTGCCCGCGGCCGACGTGCCCTCTGTTGTGCGAGCCATAGACGAACTGATCGAGAGCCATGGCTGGCGCATCTCGTTTCCGATCGAGGTGCGCTTCGCGGCGGCCGACGAGGTGTGGCTGTCGACCGCGTCGGGCCGTGAAACGGGATACATTGCAGTGCACCGTTACTACCGAGACGACCCGGCAGAATACTTTCGGGCGGTCGAGGAGATCATGATGGCACACGGCGGCAGGCCGCACTGGGGCAAGATGAACACGCGCGATGCCGAGTCGCTGCGCGAGGTGTATCCGCACTTCGATGAGTTCGTCGCGGTGCGCGATCGGCTCGACCCCGAGCGCCGGTTCACGAACGGGTATCTCGAGAAGGTGATCGGGCGATGAGCGAGCACTGTGCCCATTGGTCTCGGGCGATGAGCGTCCGCACTCTGCAGACGGGTGTCGTGCGATGACCGAGAGAGACGCCGCGATGGCCGAAGCCGAAGCCTTCGCCTCGATCATCCCGCCCGGATTCGTGCTCGGCGTGGCGACGGCGGCCTTCCAGATCGAGGGCGGCGTGCACGAGGGCGGCCGCGAACTCTCGGTGTGGGATGAGTTCACTCACCAGAAGGGCCGCATCCACGGCGGCGCGAACGCCGATGTGGCGAGCGACCACTTTCATCGGCTGAGTGAAGACGTCGCGCTGATGGCCGACCTCGGAATCGACTCGTATCGCTTCTCGTTCGGCTGGCCGCGCCTGCAGCCGGGCGGAACGGGCAGCCTCAATCGAGAGGGCATCGGGTTCTACGACCGGCTGCTCGACGAGCTGCTGGCGGCCGGCATCAGCCCGATGGCCACGTTGTTCCACTGGGACACCCCGCTCGAACTGCGCGGCAGCTGGCTGAACCGCGACACAGCCCTACGATTCGGCGACTACGCCTACCAGGTGGGTGAGATCTTCGGCGACCGGGTCGACCGCTGGGTCACCATCAACGAACCCGCCACGGTCATGCTGAACGGGTATGCCTTAGGGCTCCACGCGCCTGGTACGACGCTGCTCTTCGATGCCGTCGCGGCCGGGCACAACCAATTGCTCGGGCACGGCCTCGCCGTGCAGGCTCTGCGTGGCGCGTCCGTTCGCGGCGAGATCGGCATGACCAACGTGTATTCGCCCGTGTCACCCGTGACGAGCACCGACGATGACGAATCGTTCGCCGCGCTGTTCGACATCGTGCACAACCGGATGTTCGGCGACGCCGTACTGCTGGGTGAGTACCCCCTCGTGCCCGAGCCGTTCGCGCAGCTGCTGCGCCCGTTGGTCGAGGCTGAGCCGAACGATCTGGCGATCATCCACCAGCCCCTCGATTTCTACGGGGTGAACTACTACTTTCCGACCCGCATCGCAGCCGGTGCCGGGGGAGCGGCCTCACCCGACGGCGAGGCGAGCGCGCTGACGTCGCTGCCGTTCCACCTCGCGGACTGGCCCGAGTTTCCGCGCACCGGGTTCGGCTGGCCGAACGCGCCGGAGTTTCTCGGGGTGGCCCTCACCGAGTTGGCCGACCGGTACGGTGACGCGCTGCCTCCTGTGTTCATCACCGAGGGCGGCGTGAGCCTGCCCGACACGGTGGTGCTGGATGCTGAGACCGGCGTCGCCCGTATCGGCGACTCCGAGCGCATCGACTATCTCGCCGCGCACCTGCAGAGCGCTCTGAACGCGACGGCTCCGGGCGGTCCGGCATCCGCAGTGGATCTTCGCGGCTACTACGTGTGGTCGCTGCTCGACAACTTCGAATGGGCGGCCGGCTACAGCCAGCGCTTCGGTCTCGTGCACGTGAACTTCACGACGCTCGATCGCACTCCGAAGGAGTCATTCGGGTGGTTGCGCCGGGTACTCGAGGCACGTTCGTAAGGCGAGCGCACGGCAAGCCGGTGGCATCCGGTAGGCACTGGCCACGCGCGGCCGCGGCGGGAGGCTGCCCGGTGGCTGGGAGCTTGCCTCGACACTCCTGTGTGAGTACATCTCAGTCGTTATAGTTGTGGCATGGGCTGGTTAATCGCACTGATCGTCGTCGTTGTACTCGTCATCATCATCGGTATTTACCTGTGGGCGACGTACAACTCGCTGGTGACGCTGAACGTTCGCGTCGACGAGGCGTGGAGCGATATCACCGTTCAGCTGAAGCGTCGTGCCGACCTGATTCCGAACCTCATCGAAACCGTCAAGGGCTATGCGGCTCACGAAAAAGGCGTGTTCGAGGCGGTCACGAAGGCTCGAGCCGAGACGCTGAGTGCGCAGGGGCCGGCCGAGGCATCCGTTGCTGAGAACCACATGCAGACCGCCCTGAAGAGCATCTTCGCCGTCGCCGAGGCCTACCCGCAGTTGCAGGCTTCGCAGAACTTCCTGCAGTTGCAGGCCGAGCTGGTCGACACCGAAGACAAGGTGCAGGCCTCACGCCGGTTCTACAACGGCGGTGTGCGCGAACTGAACACCAAGATCAAGGTCTTCCCGAACAACGTCTTCGCCAAGCGCCTCGGCTTCACCTCGCGCGACTTCTTCGAGGTGGCCGACCTGGCCGCTATCGCAGAGCCGCCGCGCGTGCAGTTCTGACCTAGCTGTCTGCCCGACTCTCACGCTGACCCGAACCTGGCATGTATAAAGCAATAGCGGCAAACAAGCGCAACACCGTCATCATTCTGGTGTTGTTCGTGATCATCATCGGCGCCCTCGGCTGGCTTGCCGGGTACCTCTACAACAGCTTCAGCCTCACCATTGTGATTCTGGTGTTCGCCATCGGCTTCGCAGTCTTCCAGTACTTCTTCTCGGCGTCGCAGGCCGTGATGCAGTCGGGGGCCATCGAGATTCAGAAGGCCGACAACCCGAGGCTCTGGCGTGTCGTCGAGAACATCGCGATCACCACCGGCCAGCCGATGCCGAAGGTATACATCATCAACGACCCGGCCCCGAACGCGTTCGCCACGGGGCGAGACCCGAAGCATTCCGTGGTGGCTGTCACCACGGGCCTGCTCGACATCATGACCGACTCCGAGCTCGAAGGCGTCATGGCGCACGAGATGGGGCACGTTCAGAACTACGACATCCGGGTCTCGCTGATCGTCTACGGTCTGGTCGTCGCGGTCGGGCTCATCGCCGACATGTTCTTGCGCATGGCGTTCTTCGGGCGCGGCAACAATAACAACAACAATCCGCTGGTGCTGATTCTCGGGCTGGTCGCCGCTGTCATTGCGCCGATCATCGCGACCGTGGTGCAGCTGGCCGTCTCACGCCAGCGGGAGTACCTGGCCGACGCCACGAGCGCCATGACC
Source organism: Subtercola sp. (assembly GCA_025463745.1). Taxonomy (GTDB): domain Bacteria; phylum Actinomycetota; class Actinomycetes; order Actinomycetales; family Microbacteriaceae; genus Subtercola. The sequence continues at coordinate 4,963 of JAODBB010000076.1, read as the reverse complement.
ACACGCCACCCGGATGCACTGGCTTCCGCCCTCGAAAAGCTCGAGGCCTACGGCAAACCGATGCAGAAGCAGACCACGAGCATGGCCCACATGTGGATCGCCGACCCGCTGAAGCCGGGGCTCATGAACCGCCTGTTCGCCACCCACCCCCCGATTCCCGAGCGCATTGCGCGGCTCGAGAAAATGGGCGGGAGCTTCTGAATATATGGTCGCTTCGCGACTCGCGGCTGTGCCGCTGGCTGTACATATGGTCGCTTCGCGACGCGGGGCTGTGCCGCTCTGCATAAATCTTCGCGGGAGCGACTCGCGGCTGTGCCGCTGGCTGTACATATGGTCGCTTCGCGACTCGCGGCTGTGCCGCTCCGCATAAATCTTCGCGGCGGTTTCTGGCCAGGAATGCTGCCATTCAGCGTCGCTAACTGAGGATCAGCTCGCGGCGGCAGCTATATGCACGGTCGTGTCGAGCACATCCTCGAATAGCGGTGCCACCGCGCCCAGCGCTACGTACGCGCGAGCTCGGCGGCCAGCGGTTCTGCGAAGGTGCCGCGGGGCACGACGTCGACGTCGGTGAGGTTCTGCCAGGCCGCCGTCTGGCGCAAGACCACAGCGAGGCGCGCCGCCGCCTCGGCGGGCGGGTTCGGCTCACTCCAGGCCGCCTGCACCCGCAGAACACCGGCCTGGCGATCGTTCTTGAGGTCGACGCGCCCCACGATTCTGTCGTCGATGAGCACCGGAAGCACGTAGTAACCGAATACTCGTTTCGGCTGCGGCGTGTAGATCTCGATGCGATAGCGAAAGTCGAAGAGTCGCTCTGCCCGGTCGCGCTGCCACACCATCGGGTCGAACGGGCTGAGCAGTGCGGTCGCCTCGATGAGCCGGGGCTGGCGCGCATCCCGGTGCAGCCAGGCCGGCTTGCTCCAGCCCTCAACCGCCACGGGCACGAGTTCGCCCGACGACTCGAGGTCTGCAATGGCAGGCAGAGCATCCACCCCCTTCAGCCGAAAGTAGTCGGCGAAGTCGGCGGCCGTACCGACGCCGTGCGCCCTCGCCGAGATGGAGATGAGCTCGCGCATGGCGTCAGCGCGCGGCACGACGCGCTCGCGAATCTCCGGCGTCAAGACCTGCTCGGGCAGGCCGTAGGTGCGTTCGAACCGCGTTCGACCGGCGCTCACCACATCACCCCAGCGAAAGAGTGTCTCAAGCCCGCGTTTCACGTCGGACCAGCCCCACCAGGAGCCGGTTCCTTTGTTCGACTCGTGTTCGATGGCGCTGGCGGCCGACGGCCCCTTCTCGGCGAGTTCGGCGAGCAGCCACTGAAGCATTTGCGGATTCTGGGCGGCCCACGAGCCCGGTTCGCCGAGGCGGGCTCGGTAGTCATCCATGCGCCAGCGCAAGAGGGGCAAGGTGTGAACGGGAATGAACGACGCCTCGTGCGCCCAGTACTCGGTCATGCGGGCACCGTACGTGAGCCGATCGAGATCGGCCTTCGCGTACGGCCCCAGGCGCGAGAAGGCGGGCATGTAGTGACTGCGTTCGAACACATTGACCGAGTCGATCTGCAGCAGGCCCACGCGGCTCACCAGCGAGGTCAGCTGCCGAAGACCGGCACCGGATGCCCGGCTCGCGCCACCCGAACCGAACCCCTGAGCGCCGAGCGCTATGCGCCTCGCGAGGGCAGCCGAAATCGTAGAAACCACTCTCGAAGCGTAGCGGCCCCGTCAGACACTCCGGTCTGTAGACGCGGGGCGGGAGCGGGCATCCATGCTCGGCGGAGCATATCTCCCGGCCTGGTTCCGTGTCACCTCCCCGGTTCGCCAGAGAGCCGCTGTCTAGACTGAACACATGCCAGATTCCGTCGAACCGAGTGATCGTTCGAGCTTCTTCGCCCGCCGACGCGCGGCCGTTCTGAAGGCGCAGGCCGAGCAGGCAGCGGTGCAGGCCGATGCATTGGCCCGGGTCGTCGACGACGTCGACGCATCCTCTGTCTCGAACGGTCTGGTGCCGCCCGCCATGCAGGTCGCGGGCGCCTGGGCCTGGCGCATCCTGGTGGTCGTTGCCGCACTGGCGGCCTTGCTCTGGGTGGTGGCTCAGTTCAGCCTTGTCGTGATACCGCTCTTGATCGCGGTCATCCTCTCCGCGCTTCTCGTGCCGTTCAAGAACTATCTTGTTCGCCACCACTGGCCCCGGTGGCTGGCGATCGTCGTGCCGATGCTCACGGTATTCGTCATCATCGGCGCGCTCGGCCTCCTCGTCACCTCTCAGATCTCGTCGGGCTACGACGACCTGAAGGCGCAGAGTACGGCCTCGTACAACTCGTTCATCGACACGCTGAAGAACGGCCCGCTGCACCTCACAGACGACCAGATCAACAGCTACATCGGTCAGGCATGGACGGCGATTCAGAATGACAGCTCGGCGCTGTTCCGCGGCGCGTTGAGCCTCGGCTCGACGGTCGGCCACGTTCTCACCGGGGTCTTGCTGGTGTTGTTCTCGACGCTTTTCATTCTCATCGACGGCAAGGGCATCTGGAACTGGCTCGTGCGCGTCTTTCCGAAACGTGCGCGTGCAGCGGTCGATGGCGCTGGGCTGTCGGGCTGGAACACCCTGCAGAGTTTCATCAAGGTGCAGATCCTGGTGGCCTTCGTCGACGCGGTCGGCATCGGTCTGGGTGCGTTCATTCTGCAGGTGCCGTTAGCGATTCCGATCGCGGTGCTCGTGTTTCTCGGGTCTTTCATTCCGGTCGTCGGTGCCGTGTTGACGGGCGCGCTCGCCGTTTTCATCGCGCTGATCTACAACGGCTGGGTCGTCGCTCTGATCATGCTGGGCGTGGTGCTGCTGGTTCAGCAGATCGAGGGGCACGTGCTGCAACCGCTCGTCATGGGTACAGCGGTCAAGGTGCATCCGCTCGCCGTTGTTCTGGCTGTGGCTGGGGGCAGTATTATCGCTGGTATCCCGGGCGCCTTTTTCGCCGTGCCGTTCATCGCTGTTCTGAACGTGATGATCAAGTACGTGGCGAGTGGCGCCTGGCGTGGCAAACCCGAACCGAAAGAACCCATAGTCGATGCCTGAAACACCCGCACAGACCGTATCCGCCATACCTGCCCTGGCCGATATCGAGTCTGCGCGGCAGATCGTGGCCACGGTCGCCCAGCCGACCCCGCTCGAAACCTCGCGGTTTCTCGCCGAAGTTCTCGGTTCAGAGGTGTTGCTCAAGCTCGAGAATTTGCAGCGCACCGGGTCGTACAAGATCCGCGGCGCGTACTACCGGTTGTCGCGGCTGAGCGACGAAGAGAAGGCACGCGGAGTCGTCGCGGCCTCGGCCGGCAACCACGCTCAAGGTGTCGCCTTCGCGGCACGTGAACTCGGAATCAAGGCCACCATCTTCATGCCCCTCGGTGTGGCCCTGCCGAAATTGCAGGCCACCCGCGATTACGGTGCGGATGTTCTGCTCCGCGGTCACACGGTTGAAGAACCCCTGAGAGCCGCCGCCGAGTACGCCGCGTCGACCGGTGCGGTGCTGATACCGCCGTTCGATCACCCCGATGTCATCATCGGCCAGGGCACACTCGGGCTCGAGATCTTCGACCAGGCCCCCGACTTCGAAACCATCATCGTGCCGATCGGCGGGGGAGGCCTGATCTCGGGCGTTGCCAGTGCGGTCAAGCAGCGGGCCGCGGCCGAGGGCCGCACCGTTCGCGTCATCGGCGTGCAGGCGGCGAACGCGGCGGCCTACCCGCCCTCGTTGGCGGCGGGAGTCGCCACCGAGATCCACACGACTGCTACCATCGCCGATGGCATCGCCGTGGCGAAGCCGGGAATGCTGAACTTCGAGATCATTCGCGAGCTCGTCGATGAGATCGTCACAGTGAGCGAAGCCGACATCGCGCGTGCGATTCTGGTGCTGCTCGAGCGGGCCAAACTCGTGGTCGAGCCCGCGGGCGCCGTCGGCGTGGCAGCCATTCTGGCCGGTCTCGTGTCTGACATCGGCAAGACGGTCGTCATCTTGTCGGGTGGCAACATCGACCCATTGCTCATGCAACGGGTGATCAGCCACGGTCTGGCCGCGTCAGACCGGTACTTGAAGCTCAAGATCATGCTGCCCGATCGCCCCGGGCAGCTTGCGCGCACCGCCGAAATCGTGGCAGAGGCCAATGCGAATGTCATCGAGGTGCTGCACACGCGGCACGGTCACGGGCTGCAGCTCAGCGAGGTCGAGCTCGAACTCAGCGTCGAGACCCGCGGGCCCGAGCATCGGGCCGAAGTCGTGGCGAAGTTGCGTGACGCCGGCTACGACGCCCGTCTCGTGGTCGACTGAGCGGCATCCATTCGGCGTGCCAGCACCGCCCAACGTCGTGGCCACTGTGGTGAATTTCGTCGAACCTCAGCGCAACCAACCGCGCATGAACGACGGTGTCGCTGACGTTCGACGAAATGTGGCCGCCACGGGCGGGCGTGCTCAGCCGGTGTAGTTCTCGACCGCAGTGACTTTCACCGTGATGGCGCGGCCGTTCGGTGCCTCGTACGTTGTCGAGTCGCCCACGGCGAGACCCATGATGGCGGAACCGAGCGGGCTTTTCTCCGAGTACACGTCGAGATCGCTCTGGCCGGCGATCTCGCGGCTGCCGAGCAGAAACACCGTTTCGTCGCCGGCGATCACCGCAGTGATCACGGTGCCGGGAACAACCACGCCATGGCTCTCGGGTGCCTCGCTGACCTGCGCGGTCTTCAGCAGGTTCGTCAAGAAACGGATGCGCGCCTCTTGTTTGCCCTGCTCGTCTTTGGCCGCGTGGTAGCCGCTGTTCTCCTTGAGGTCACCCTCTTCGCGCGCCGATTGGATCTTGTCGGTGATCTCTTGCCGACCGGTGGTGGTGGCGTACTCGAGCTCATTCACGAGACGGTCGTACGCTGCCTGTGTCAGCCAGCTGACCTCTGCTTCGTCTGCCATGAATTTTCCCTTACGTTG
>JAODBB010000049.1 GCA_025463745.1 Subtercola sp. | reverse complement strand
TTGGCAGAGCACCTGCCCGGCCGGCCCGAACACGGTCGTACGAATGTCGGCGTGGCAGAGCACCTGTTGCACGGTCGATGCGGGTAACGGTTCGGTGATGCCGGGAACCCAGCCCACCCCACGCCCGGTGGTCAGATCGTCAAGGTCGGCGTGCACACTGATGGTTGCTGCGGCACCGTTCAGTCGTGGCACATCGGGCAGGGTCGCGGCCTTCCGGATCAGATCGGTGAACACGTCAGCACGTTTCTGCGCCGGGGTACGCCCGTCTGTGAACACTTCATCGATTTGCGAATCCGCATCCGCGTCCGTGGTAGGCCCGTCGACAGCATCAGCGCTATCAGCGTCGGCACCGTCGGTGGGGAAGGTAGGCCGGATCCGGGGGCTTTGCGTGGCGGCGTCGATCGCCAACCACGACGCCGCATCCTCCGGCGGGAACCGGCCGATCAGTTTCGTCATCCCCGACGGCAGCGGAAAGAACTTCAGGCTGCGTTGTTCGTTCAGGCGTTTATCTCGCGGTTCGACCCCGTCCGGGTCCAGCCGGTCACGCAGGTTCAGGGCCAGGGCGTCGATCTGGTTCGCGGTGACCCCCAAACCACCCGCCGTTTGGGCTGCCGCCTGCACCAGGTACTCCTCGGCCGCCTCAAGATCAGGGCTGAACCCGATCTGCTTCGCCGCCTGACTAAGCCTTCGGGTGATCATCTCAGCAGTATCGAAACCCAGCTCACCCGCCTGTAACGCCTTCTGCACGTGTGGGAATTTCGACGAAGCAACAACCCCGCCACCCCAGGAAGGTACCGGATGAACCGCCGTACCAAGCTTCACCCGATCCGCAGCCGTCGCCACCGACGTGCCAGTACACGCCGCAATCAACTTCGACGACGTCGCGAACCCCAACGTCACCGACAACCGCTCATCACCCCGCTCGACACCACACCGGCCATGAATGTCAGCAGCGAACATCACCCGCACCGAATCAGCCAACTTCCCCAGCCGCTCCGCCAGCACCAACCCAGCCAACGCATCCTCATCAGACAACCCGACCACCGACCCGACGGCAAGCCCACCGGGCGCGGCAGAACGGAACCCACCAAGAGCCTCAAGCTCACCGATGAGCGCAATCATCCGCCCGCCCGACGACACGTTCGACGACCCGCCCGGCGACGACCCGCTCGGCGACGACCCGCTCGGCGAAGTGCCGAGTGGGGTGCCTTGCGAACCTGTGGTGGTTTCGTTCATGACCCAAGTCAAACACCAACCACCGACATTACCTCAACAATTAGGCGCGGCTGTTGATAACCCAACCGACCCTGAAATTGTGAAGAAGTGCCTCCTGCACCCGCCGTCGACTCAGTCGATGCGAATGACCGAGAACGCATCGAGCATCGTGCGCGCGACCTCGGCGAGATGTTCACGTTCACGCATCAACTCCGACGCGCCGCCTCGTCGCGCGATTCGATCGCGTGCAGAATCGCAGCATGGGCGTCGATTTCCACCGACGACGTGATGTGCGACTCCACATCGGGCATGAGGTGGTGCAGTCGGCGCACCTCGGCGAGCAATCGTTCGAGAATGTTCTCGGCGCGACGGTTGCGTGCCAGCTGTGCTCCCGCGAAATGAAACAGCCGCGCTGCCTCGAGTGAAGCGAGCAAATCGCCCTCGGCCGAGCGTTGTTCGGCCTGCGAGTTCGGGCTCGAGGAGAATCGTGCCCGGCCGCCACTTCGCCTCGCTGATCTCTTGCTTCACGCGTTCGTACACCTGGTCGGTGAGGGAGAGCAGCTTTTCGGCTGCGGGAGAGGCTGGAGCGAGTTCTATGGTCTTTCGGCGCTCCACGGCTGACTTCCTCATGCTAAATATCTCAGCAGAATTTCAGCGACGCCAGAAGAGACAGGTCCTTGCGGCACCACCGATCCGTCGCGCTGCGGCTCTCGCCTCGCACCCGCCCCTGCCCGAGCCCACTACTGACCCTGCCCTGCGCCTTCGGCGCGCCCCGGCCGCGCCGCCCTCCTGACGATGTCTACGCTCCGGCCGCAGTCGAGACCGGCCTCGATCTTCAAATGGGCGGAGCTGAGCGAAACCTCGCCCATATACGCCGAGGTTTGTCTCAGCTCCGCCCGTTTGCGCCTCGGTCAGCCCCGCCGCCGCCCCGTGCAGCTCGCCGCTATACGTTGCCGAGCAGCAGCAACGGCTCCTCGATGCAGCGCGCAACGTAGGTGAGAAAGCCCGACGCCACGTCGCCGTCGCACACGCGGTGGTCGAACACGAACGAGAGCTGCATCACGCGGCGCACGGCGAGCTGGTGGTCGACGACCCAGGGTCGCTCGAGCACCCGCCCGATGCCGAGCATCGCCACCTCGGGATAGTTGATGATCGGCGTCGAACCGTCGACCCCGAATCCGCCGTAGTTGTTAAGCGTGAAGGTGCCGCCGCTGAGCGTCGAGGGCGAGAAATCGCCCTTCTCGCTGGTGGTGACAAGAGTCGCGATGGCGTCACGGAGTTCACGGGTCGTCAGATCGTGGGCATTGTGAACCACCGGAACCATCAACCCTCGCGGCGTCTGCGTTGCGAGGCCGAGGTTGATCGACCCGTGCTGGATGATCTCCCGAGCATCCGCGCTGACCGACGAGTTCAGAATGGGGTACTGCTTGAGCCCCGCCACAGCGAACCGCGCGATCAGTGCCGTGAGGCTGAACCGCTCGCCGGTGGATTTCTGCAGCCGGTCTTTCGCGGTGAACAACTCGGTGGCGTCGACGTCCAGCCAAATGGTGGCTTCGGGAATGATGCGCCGCGACTCGCTCAGCCGCGTGGCGACGAGTTTGCGCAGGCCGGTCAACGGAATCCGCACGTCTGAACCGCCGATGACGCTGGCCACCGAGGGCAGCACGACGGCGGCCGCGGTGCTCGGTGACTCCGCCGGGGTCGGGGCGTCGGGCAGTCGCGGGGGCGCGGGCGTCGCAGCGGTAGAGCCCGTTGCGCTCTCGGCCTCAGGCGTCGCGGCCGTCGTCGCAGCGGTAGCCGTCGACGCAGCGGTAGCCGTTGTTGCAGTGGTAGTCGTCGTCGCCGAGAGCTGCCGGATGACCGACTCCACGTCATCACGAACGACCAGCCCATCGCGGCCGCTGCCCAGCAGGTGACTCGCATCGAACCCGTTCTCGCGGGCACGCTTGCGCACGATCGGCGATACAACGGGCGACTGGCGCGACGAATCGACAAGGTCGCTCGTCGCTCGAACCGCGTCGGTCGCGATGGCGGTGCGGGTGTCGGCGACACGGTTATCCGCGGCCAGACGCTTGCCGAAACGGCCGCCCTCGGGGCGCTTCAGGCGAATGGTCGACTCTTTTGTGCCGTATCCCACCAGTACAGCGCCCGAACTGGTCGGCTCCGGGTCGCCGGCCGAAGGCCGCAGCGCGGCGCCGGGAACGATGTCGCCACCAGAGGCGGCGACCGCAGCATCCAATGCGCCCGGCGTGGCCGAATCAGACGCGGCTGGCGCAGCGGCGATCCCATTCTCGGCAGCCGTCACCGATTGCGAGTCGCTGTCGGCGGGCGCGCCAGCCGACAGCGCAGCCTCGAGAGGCACCACCGTGATGAGCGGCGACCCCTTCTGCACCACCTGACCGGCGGCCGCATGCAGCATCTCGACCCGGCCGCCGTACGGCGAGGGCAGTTCGACGATCGACTTCGCCGACTCCACCTCTACGACGAGCTGGTCGATGGCGATCACATCTCCGGGGGCCACCAGCCACGACACTACCTCGGCCTCTTCGAGGCCTTCACCGAGATCGGGTAGCAAGAACTGCTGCGCAACGGCAGGGGTCAACAGATCGGTCACGATTCTCACCACTCCCAGGTGTCGAGCGCCGCGAGAACTCGCTCGGCCGTCGGCAGGTAGTGCTCTTCGAGCTTCGGCGCTGGAAACGGAATGTCGAACCCCGTGATGCGCAGCACCGGCGCGGCGAGGTGAAAGAACTGGCGCTCGGTGACTCGCGCAGCGACCTCGGCTCCGTAGCCGCCGAACTGCGCCGCCTCGTGGATGATCGCCGCCCTCGACGTTTTGCGAACCGATGCCCCCACGGTCTCATCGTCGAAGGGCGAGAGGCTCCTCAGGTCGATGACCTCGATCGACAACCCTTCGGCCGCGCCCAGTTCGGCCGCATGGAGCGCCGTCTTGACCGTCGAACCATAGGCGAGCAGCGTCACATCGCTGCCCTCGCGCAGACAGACGGCGCGTGTCATGGGGGCCGTCTGCACCGGGAGTGTTACCGCGTCTTTGGCCCAGTACCGGCTCTTCGGCTCGAGAAAGATCACCGGGTCGTCACTTGCGATGGCTTCGCGCAGCATCGAGTACGCATCGGCGGGGTTCGAGGGCGTCACCACGGTGAGGCCGGGCGTGTGCGTCCAATACGCTTCCGACGAGTCGGAGTGGTGTTCGACGCCGCCGATTCCGCCGGCGTAGGGGATGCGAATCACGATCGGCAGCGTGACGCGGCCCTTGGTGCGGTTGCGCATCTTCGCGAGGTGCGAGGTGATCTGCTCGAATGCGGGGTAGCTGAACGCGTCGAATTGCATTTCTACGACGGGTCGCAGGCCATACATCGCCATGCCGATCGCGGTGCCGACGATGCCCGATTCGGCCAAGGGGGAGTCCCACACACGGCTTTCTCCGAATTCGGCGTTCAGAGCATCCGTGATTCTGAAGACGCCGCCGAGCGGGCCCACATCTTCGCCGAACACGACCACGTTCGGGTCTTCGGCGAGGGCGTCGCGCAGTGCCGCGTTCAGGGCGCCCGCGATGCTGACGGAGGTGGGCGCGGTTGCCGAGGCGACCGCCGATGCGCCGGGCGCGGCTGGGGTGCCAGCTGGTGTCGCTGCTGACGGGCCGGTTCCGGATGCCCGGCCGCTCGCATCCGTTTCGCCGGCGATCTTCGTGGGGGTCTCTTCGACGAGCGTCATGCGCGGCCTGCCATTTCTGATTCCGCCGATTCTCTGCCGGCTGCTTCGGCACCGGCCGCCGATTCGGTCTGAGCGAGTTCGTGAGCGAGGAACGCCCGCTGCTCGAGCAATGCGGGTCGTTCGGCCGAGTACACGTGGTCGAACAGCTCGAGCGGGTCGAGCACGGGAGGCTCGTTCATCGCGTCGCGCGTGGCAGCGGCGAGAACCTCGGCACCTTTCGTGATGCTCTCTCGAACCTCAGACGTCAGTACGCCGGAGGCGGTGAGATACTTCTCGAGGCGGTCGACGGGGTCGCGCGAAAGCCACTCGGCCACCTCGCCCTTCTCGCGATACCGTGTCGGGTCGTCGGAGTTGGTGTGCGCCTCCATGCGGTAGGTGAGACCCTCGATCATTGTCGGGCCGCCGCCGCTGCGCGCGCGTTCGACCGCCGCTGTGATGACCGCGTACATCGCTGCGACATCGTTGCCGTCGACGAAGTAGCCGGGCATGCCATAGCCGATGGCGCGATCGGCCAATGTTCGCGCGTGCGACTGCTTCGAGAACGGCACGCTGATGGCGTACTGGTTGTTCTGAATCACGAACACCGTGGGCGCCTGCCAGACCGAGGCGAAATTGAATGCTTCGTGCGCATCGCCTTCGCTCGTCGAACCATCGCCGAGAAAGGTCAGGGCGACAACCGGGTCGTGTTTGAGTTTCGCGGCGGTGGCGAGGCCCACCGCGTGCAGCGCCTGGGTGGCCAGCGGCGTCGACTGCGGGGAGATGTGGTGTGCGCGCGGGTCGAAGCCGGTGTGCCAGTCACCGCGAAAGAAGGCGAGTATCTCCACCGGGCTGACCCCGCGGGTCAGGAGGGCGATGGTGTCTCGATAGGTGGGAAACAGCCAATCGTGCGGCGCCAATGCTGCGACGGCCGCGATCTCGCACGCCTCCTGGCCGAGGGCCGAGGGGTAGGTCGCGAGCCGGCCCTGCCTCGTCAAAGCAGTGACCTGGGCATCGAACCGGCGAGCCAGAACCATCTGACGGTAGAGCCCGAGCAACGTGTCGGTGTCGGGCAGAACGAAGCCCGCCGTCTGGGCGCCTTTCACCGGCCGACCGGTTTCAGCGATCAGCCTGATCGGCTTCCTGGTCGGCAGTGTGGGCACCACAACGTCGTCGGTCATGCAGCAATGCTGCGCCCATCGGGAGGGGTCGCGCTATGGGCTGCAGAAGGGTCGCGACAGATGGCCCACAACCGTAAAAACTGCGAGCCATTCGGCTTTAATGCAGCCGCCTAACTGGGCCAAACGTCCGGTGCCGAACCGGGCGCAGTGCCCACTCTTTCGTCGAGAATGACGTGCGAGCGGGTCGAAATCACGCCGGGCATATCGTGAATCTGCGAGAGGATGACCGCACTCAGTTGCTCGTTGTCGGGCGCACTCACGGTCAGCACAAAATCGATGTCGCCGCTGACGGCCTGCACCCTCTCGACGAACGGCAGTTCGGCGAGCGCCGCGGCCATTCCAGGCCAGGGCACGCTGCCGATCTTCACGATGACGATAGCCGTCACGTTCAGCCCGAGCGCCTTGCGGTCGACCTGTGCGGCGAAGCTGGTGAGTACTCCGTCGGCGATGAGCCGCTGCACGCGAGTGTGGGTTTGCGTGCGCGAAATGTGAACGCGGTCGGCGAGCGAACGGATCGAGAGGCGAGCGTCAGTGCTCAGCTCGGCGATGATGGCGCGATCTACCCGGTCGACGGTCATCCATTCACTGTACTTCGTGCGGGCCGCGCTCTCGCTGCGCCGCCGTACCGCCGCGCGCCCCAGACCTTCAGATGCCTCAGCGGCACCACGTGAGGCTGCACGTCGGTGCCGGCGCCAGGTCGAGCGCGGGCGAGATGAGCGTGATCGCCGGGTCGATTCGGGCAATGACGGAGGCAGTGTTCAGGGATTCGTCGATGGCGACATGAAACAGATTGCCTGCAGCGAGGGGCACAACCTCGCTGACGTCCCCCGACAGTCCATCGAGCAGAGTGACGGAATGACCGCCTTCTGGCGCCACGTAGACCACGTGGGTCGTCGAGTCGACAGCCACCCCCCAGGGGTTGCCCGCCACGTCGACTGTCTTGATCACCGAATACGCCGGAGCCCCGCCCGTCGGATCGAGCGTCGACGCGATCACCGACACCGAATTGCTGGTGTGATTTGTGACGAAGGCCTCGTGACTGAGCTGGTCGACGGCCACGCCCGCTGGCTGCTCGCCGACCGGAATCACGTCATTGACCGACATGTCGTCATCGAGGCTGACAACCGAGACCGTATTCTCGGTCTCGTTCGCGACGTACGCGATGCCGCGAACGTCGTCGACCGCGACGGCGGCGGGAGACGTGCCGACCGCTGCCGAGCCACGAACGGCGTTGAGCCTTTCGTCGATGAACGTGGCCACGCCGCCGGTGTCGGCGTTGCCGACCGCGACGAGGGTGTGCGACCGCTCGTCGACAGTCATCGCCCGAACCGAACCGGCCATCGGAATAGTGGCGATCGTGCTGAGCGATGGGCCCGCCAGTGCCTTGATCTGATAGGTGCCGTGAGCGTCGTCGACGGCGACGAACACTTCGGCGAGCACCGAATCGACCGCGACCAGATCGACAGTGCCGCCGAGCGTCGCGCCGAAACTCGTCGCCACCCCGGTTCTCTCATCGACCGCCACGATCTGGTTGCCGTCGGCCAGATAGACCGTGTGCGTGCGGGAGTCGGTGGCCATATCGTGCGCCTGACCCGCAGTACCGGCAGGAAGTGTGACGCGCGATGCTGAATGCAGCGGTACGTCCCGGCTCGGGTCGGCCGAGGCGGCCGCCGGTGCGAGCATCGCCGCGACGATCGTGACCGCTGCGGAGGTGAGAATCGCGGCCGTTCGTCGTCGTGCCCCGGTAGACCCAGGGTTCGAGGTCACGACGCCGTGTCTGAGGAGATTCATGCGGCACACATCACGGCATTAATGAGTACTACTCAATAAGTGCATAGGCCACGAGATTCAGTGGCTTGCGAGCAGTGGCGGCAGATGGGTGGCAGGGGAGCGGATCTGGGTCAACTGGCGGGCGTGAGCATCCAGTCGCTTGTCTTCGTCGGTTTCGGGCACCCAGCTGCGCACCGCGGTGGTGTGCCCGGTGTCGTCGAGCGCCGCCATGATGGTGAGGCAGTGCGTGGTGAGCTGAAGCTCGCGCTCCCGAGGGTCGCGCGAACGCACGTGGGTGCTGATGTGCATCGACGACTGGCCGGTGTGTACGAGGCGCGCCTCGATTTCGACGAGGTGGCCGATGGGAATGGGGCGATAGAACCGGATGCCGCCCGAGTAGACCGTGATGGCGTCGAGCCCGCTCCAGGTGGAGGCGCAGGCGAGGGCGGCCTCGTCGATCCAGCGCATCACGGTTCCACCATGGGTCTTGCCGCCCCAGTTCACATCGGTCGGAGCCGCGAAGAAGCGGAACGTCACGGTCTCGGCCGTGCTTTCTGACGTGTACGTCTGCTCTTTCATCGCGGCTTCGATGCGGTCGCGAATGTCGATACGGTTCACGGCGTCGTTGTAGAGGGCGGCGTCTTCGTCGTTCTGAGGTACCCATGGTGCGACGGGGGTGGGCCGGGCATCCGCACCCACCGCGACGAAAATGACCATGCAGTCGGTCGAGGTCACGTACCGCCCGATCTTGGGATCGGCCGACGACACGTTCACGCGGATGTGCATGCCCGATCGGCCGGTGTAGACGAGTTTGGCACGCACCTCCACGAGGTTGCCGGAGTCGATCGGCGCCACGAAGCTGATGCTGCCGACATAGGCGGTGACGCAGTAGCTGGCGCTCCAGCCGACTGCGCACGCGTAGGCAGCCTTGTCGATCCATTCGAGCACGCGGCCGGCGTGCACCTTTCCGCCGAGGCTCGCCACGTCGGTGGGCGAGGCGAGAAACCTCAGGGTGACTTCGGGTTCGCCGTGGTTCATCGTGTGCTTTCCGTGGCTGGCGCATGGCGCTCGAGAAACTCGTACACTTCAGTGCTGTCGACGCCCGCGAAGCTTCCGGTGGGCAGTGCGGCGAGCAGGCTCGAGTTCAGCCGGGCACTCGGCCACGACTGGTGCTGCCACTTGCGCGAGAGCTCGGTGGGCGGTTTGCGGCAACAGCTGGGGTCGGGGCAGGTCGACGTGAACCGGGTGGTCGTATCGCGCCCGCGAAACCAGCGTGCGTCGGCGAAGGGCGTGCCCACGCTGATGGAGAAGTGCCCGCGAGACGACGACTGGATGCGCGAGGTGCACCAATAGGTACCCGTCGGTTTATCCGTGTACTGGTGATACGGGCTGAAGCGGTCTTCAGCGTCGAACACCTGGCGGGCACTCCAGTAGCGGCACACGATCATGCCTTCGACGCTGCCGAGTGCATCCGTCGGCAGCACCACATCGTCGTTCTCGTACGCCTTCACGACCGAGCCCGATTCGTGCACCTTCAAGAAGTGCACCGGAATGCCGAGGTGCTCGGTCGCGAGGTTCGTGAAGCGGTGCGCGGCCGTCTCATACGTGGTGCCGAACGCATCGCGGAGGTCTTCGACGCTGAGTTCGCGCTGCGCCTTCGCGCGGGTGAGAAACTCGACCGCCGTTCGCTCAGGGATGAGCAGGGCACCGGCGAGGTAGTTCGTCTCCACCCGCTGGCGCAAGAATTCGGCGTACCCCTGAGGCTCCTCGTGCCCGAGCACATGGCTCGCCAGGGCCTGCAAGAGCACGGTTCGCGGGTCGGCGTCGGGGCTCTGCCCGCGCGGCACATAGATGCGCCCATTCGCCAGGTCGGTGATCGACCGGGTCGAACTCGGCAGATCGGCCACGTAGTGCAGGCTGAACCCGAGATGAGTCGCCAGATCGGATGCCACGCGCTGCGACAGCGGGCCGCCCAGGTGCCCGACGGCGTCGAGCAATTCCCCCGCGGTGGCCTCGAGCTCGGCGAAGTAGTTGCCGCGCTTGCGCATCTGGGCGCGTAACACGGTATTGGCGCGGCGGGCTTCTTCGGGGGTCGCGATGCGCTCGCCGTGCATCCGCTCGAGTTCAGCGTGCAGCCCCAGAATCGTCTGGATCGCCTCGTCGCTCAGCGCCTTTCGAACGGCAACCGGTGGCAGGCCGAGGGTGGCGTACAGCTGGCCACGCTGGATGCGCTCCAGTGCTATTTCGAGGGCGGCTCGCTCGCTCGGGGCTTCGTCGCTCAGCAATTGCTCCACCGTCACGTCGAGGGCATCGGCGAATTTCTGCATCTCGCCGAGCTTGAGTTCACGTTTGCCGTTCTCCACTACGGAGACCTGCGACGCGGCGCGGCCAATGGCGGTGCCCAGCGCGTCGAGGGTGAGCCCGCGGTCAGATCGGAGTTGGCGAATGCGTCGCCCGACGGTGAGGGAATCAAGCATGTCTTCATCGTGGTGGGCATCGCGGGTGGGTGGGTGTACCTGGTGCGTGCGACATCGACGCTTTTTACGCGAAACAGAAGAATTCGATTTATTCTGCCGAACTTTCTGGTTCTGGAGGTAGTGCGGGCGCGGATAGTGGGTTCACCAGGCAAATTCGCCGATGTTTACAGCCAGAGGGGCTGGCAGACGGATGCGACATCAAAAACGGAAAAGCAACGGAGCAGATCATGAACCCCCGCCCAGGAGACCAGACCCAGACCGCCGCAGAGCTCGAGTCGAGCTGGAAGACCGACGCACGCTGGAATGGCGTGGAGCGCAGCTACTCGGCCGAGGATGTCGTGAGCCTGCGCGGGTCTGTCGCCGAAGAACACACCCTCGCTCGTCGTGGTTCGGAGCGGCTCTGGGAGCTCATTCACTCCGAGGAGTGGGTGCCGGCTCTCGGTGCTCTCACCGGCAACCAGGCTGTGCAGCAGGTGCGTGCCGGCCTGAAGGCCATCTACCTCTCGGGCTGGCAAGTCGCCGCCGATGCGAACCTGTCGGGTCAGACCTATCCCGACCAGAGCCTGTACCCGGCCAACTCGGTTCCGGCGGTGGTTCGCCGTATCAACAACGCGCTGCTGCGCGCCGACCAGATCGAGACAAGCGAGGGGCTGCCCACACGCGAATGGTTGGCGCCGATCGTCGCTGATGCGGAGGCCGGTTTCGGCGGGCCGTTGAACGCGTACGAGCTGATGACGAGCATGATCGAGGCCGGGGCGGCCGGCGTGCACTGGGAAGACCAGCTCGCCAGCGAGAAGAAGTGCGGCCACATGGGCGGCAAGGTTCTCGTTCCTACGTCGCAGCACATCCGCACGCTGAACGCGGCCCGTCTCGCGGCCGATGTCGCGGGTGTCTCGACTCTCATCATCGCGCGCACCGACTCGCTCGCCGCCAACTTGGTGCTGAGCGATGTGGATGATCGGGACAAGCCGTTCCTGACCGGGGAGCGCACCGCCGAGGGCTTCTATTCGACGAAGCCCGGCATCGAAACCGTTCTCGCCCGCGGCCACGCGTACGCACCGTACGCCGACCTGCTGTGGGTGGAGAGTTCGGAGCCCGACATCGAACTGGCCCGAACGTTTGCCGAGAGCATCCACAAGGAGTTCCCGGGAAAGAAGCTGGCGTACAACTGCTCGCCGTCATTCAACTGGAAGTCGAAGCTCGATGACGACCAGATCGCGAAGTTCCAGCGTGAGCTGGCGTCGATGGGGTACGCATTCCAGTTCATCACGCTGGCCGGGTTCCACGCCCTGAACCACTCGATGTTCACCCTCGCGCAGGACTATTCCAAGCGCGGCATGAGCGCGTACGTCGAGCTTCAAGAGGCCGAATTCGCCTCTGAAGCTGACGGTTACACCGCCACGAAGCACCAGCGCGAGGTCGGTACGGGTTACTTCGACCGCATCTCCACCGCTCTGAACCCCGACAGCGCAACCCTCGCACTCGTGGGCTCGACCGAATCCGAACAATTTCATTAAGCCGCTCGCGGCTACATTCTCTCTAAGGAATATGACATGTCTGCACACACCCGCATCGAGATCCAGGGGCCTGACGAGCCGCGGTTCGACGAGATTCTGACTCCGGATGCCCTCACCTTCGTCGCCCGCCTGCACGACCAGTTCGCGCACCGTCGTCAAGAGCGGTTGCACGAACGCATGCGCTCTCGCCTGGCGGTCGAGAACGGACGCGACTTCCGCTTCCTGCAGGAAACGGCTCCCATTCGCGCCGATTCCTCCTGGCGTGTCGCCGGTGCCGGCCCTGGCCTCGAAGACCGCCGGATCGAGATCACCGGACCCACCGATCGCAAGATGACCATCAATGCGCTCAATTCCGGCGCCAAGGTGTGGCTGGCCGACCTCGAAGACGCCACCAGCCCCACCTGGTCGAATGTCATCGGCGGGCAGCTCTCGTTGTTCGACGCGATTCGCGGCCAGATCAGCTACACGAACGATGCCGGCAAGGAGTACAGCGTCACGGCGTCGACCACTCCGACCATCGTCATGCGCCCGCGCGGCTGGCACTTGGTGGAGAAGCACCTGCGCTTCACCGATCGCGCCGGCCAGCGGCAGGCGGCTTCGGCCTCGCTGACCGACTTCGGGCTGTACCTGTTTCACAACGCTCGCACCCTCATCGACACCGGTCGTGGCCCCTACTTCTACCTGCCGAAAATCGAGAACCACCTCGAAGCACGGCTGTGGGATGACGTCTTCACGTACAGCGAGAACGCGCTCGGGCTCGAGCACGGCACCATTCGCGCCACGGTGCTGATCGAGACGATCTCGGCCGCGTTCGAGATGGACGAGATTCTCTACGAGCTGCGCGAGCACTGCGCGGGGCTGAACGCCGGCCGCTGGGACTACATCTTCAGCTTCATCAAGAGCTACCGCGACAGGGGCGTGCAATTCGTCTTCCCCGACCGCGACCGCATCACGATGACGGTTCCGTTCATGCGCAACTACACCGAGCTTCTGGTATCGACCTGCCACAAGCGTGGGGCATATGCCATCGGGGGCATGAGTGCGTTCATCCCGAACCGGAGCAACCCCGAGGTGACCTCGCGGGCGCTGGCCAAGGTGGCCGACGACAAACGCCGCGAGGCCGCCGACGGCTTCGATGGCAGCTGGGTCGCGCATCCGGGTCTCATCGAAACGGCGCAGGCCGAGTTCGACGCGGTTCTGGCCGAGCGGCCCAACCAGCTCGACCGACTGCGCACAGACGTGTCGGTGACGGCTGAGCAGCTACTCGACGTTCGAACGCTCGAGAAGTACGTCACCGACGGGGGCGTTCGGGCGAACGTCTCGGTCGCGCTGCGGTACATCGAGAGCTGGCTGCGGGGCGTGGGCGCTGCGGCGCTCGACAACCTGATGGAAGACGCGGCAACGGCCGAGATCTCGAGGTCTCAGCTCTGGCAGTGGATTCACTACGGAATCGTCACCGCCGAGGGCACGCGCATCACTCGTGAACTCGTCGAGGGCGAGCTGACGGCTCTGCTGTCGTCAGTGCCTCGTTTCGAGGGCGACCGCTTCGACGATGCAGCCCGCATCGTCGGGCTGGTCTGCCTGCACGACGATTTCCCGACGTTCCTCACCATCCCGGCGTACGCGCACTACCTCGTAGACCTCCCCACGCGCGAGTCGGTCGCCGCCTAACCTCACCGGAGTCAGCGGAACGCGGCGACCGCGCTCGTCGCGTTCCGCGAGACCCGGAGGCGGCGGCGCACAAATGAACTCAGGGCTATCTCCTGCGCATCAGATCGAGCAGTTGGTCGGCCAACCGAACCAGCTGCTCGATCTCGTTGTCGTCGCGGTCGACCCAGCGGCACTCGGGCTCGAGGTTCAGCGGAACAAACTCGGTGTGCTGCTCCCACACCACGAGGGTGCGCTCGGCACCGAGAACGTATTGCTGCCACCACACCTGGCGCAGGTAGTGCCGCGGAATCGACTTCCACGCCTTGTTCGTGGTCTTGATCTCGGCGAGTTCGGTCTCGCCCGACACCTGATTCACGGCGATGCCGTCGGGGGTGGCGAGGTGCAGGGGTCGCCCGTGCGCGTGAAACAGAGTCGTACTGGGCGCAATGCCGTACTCCCGAAGCACCCATGCGGCGATCTCGGGCTCACGAATCCTGCCGTGATCGGTGTACGCGTTGCCGCCGAAGTTGTTGCCGTTCAGCTTGTCGTAGGCCGTGTTCTCGACCGACTTGCGCGTAGTGAGGCGAGCCGCATCCGTGGCAGTGACGCCGCGGCTGCGTGCGCGGATCCACGCCACCCGGTCGGTCGAATCGGCGACGATACGTGACAGGTGAGCGGGCTGCGGCGGGGCGACGGGATGCTCGTCTTCTTCCCAGGGAAAGGTCAACATCACGGCGGTCGTCACTTCTCTATTGTGCCCCTGATGTGACGCCAGAAGAGAACCAACACGATGCCGCGCCAGCTTCGCGCATCCTCATCTTCATCCGCTTCCGCATCCGCATCCGTCCCGGCTTCGAGCATCCGCCCCGTTTCGAAACGGCGCGGATGCTCCAAAAGGCGGCGGCGGTTCGGCGTCGCTCCGCTTTACGCGTCTTTCACCTTGCCGGCCTTGATGTGCAGGCGCCGCTCGGCCCGCCGCGCAACCGCGGAGTCGTGCGTCACGATGATGAGCGTCAGTCCCTGTTCGCGCCAGAATCCCTCGAGCAGCTCCATGATCTCGTCGCGGGTTCCTTCGTCGAGGGCGCCGGTGGGCTCATCGGCGAGCAGAACATCCGGTGACTTCACCAGCGCTCGCGCGATGGCCACGCGCTGCTGCTGACCCCCGGAGAGCTCGGCGGGCAGATGCGTGAGGCGGTCGGCGAGCCCGACCGAAGCCAGGGCGGCCTGCGACCGGTCGCGACGCTCGGAACCCGAGATGTGCAGCGGAGCGAGAGCCGTTTCGACATTCTCGAGCGCCGTGAGCGTCGGAATCAGGTTGAAGCCCTGAAAGACGAACCCGATCTCTTTGGCCCTGATCTCGGCCAGCTTGTGGTCTCCGAGCTTCGAGAGCCGCGAGTCGCCGAGCGACACGTCGCCCGAGGTGGGCCGGTCGAGGGCGCCGAGCATCTGCAGCAGGGTCGACTTGCCACCGCCGGTCGGGCCTTGCACCGCGACCATCTGCCCGTTCGGGATGCTCAGGCTCACGTTATCGAGCGCGGTGACCTTTCGCTTGGTGGCGTTGTAGGTCTTGGTGACGTTCACTAGTTCGTACATAGTTGCTCTCCTTGTGGCCGGGTGATGAGTCGATGGCGTGTGCGGATGGGGTGTTCGGGTCGTCGGGGCGACGTCAGCCGACCGACCGCAGTGCCTCGGCAGGGCGCAACCGCGCGGCACGCCAGCCGCCGATCGCGCCGGCGAGCAGGCCGCCGAGAACGGCGAGCCCCACCGCGATGAGTACGACTTCGAGGGTGAAGGGTGCGTGCAGTGCGACCGACGTAGTCGCCTGCTGAGCCGCGGCACCGAAACCGGCACCGCCCGCGCCGCGCTGGCCGAAGCCGCCGCCCCCTTGGCCGCCGCCGGCTCCGCCGGTCAGCGCCCCGCCGGCAGCTCTTTGCGCAACTCCACCCACGCCGGTGGTGGTGGTCGCCGACCCGCTCAGCGTCGGCGAGATGATGTTGATGATCACAATTCCGACGACGCCGACGATGATGCCCAGGATGCCGCCGATCAGCCCCTGCACGATCGATTCGCCGGCGACCTGGCCCACGATGCGGTTGTTGCTCCAGCCGATGGCCTTGAGCGTGCCGAATTCACGGGTGCGGCGCGTAACGCCCGAGATCGTGAAGAGAATCGCGATCAAGAAGGCCGCGGCGAGCACCAGAATCGACAGCCAGGTGCCGAGGTTGGAGACGAGTGATGAGGCGGTCGAGAGCGAGCCGGAGACGGTGGCCGCGAGATCGGCCTGAGTGTCGACGGTGGCTGTCGGCAGGGCCGCCTTGAGGTCGGCTGCGAGCTGGTCGACCTGGCTCGATGAGGCAGCGGTCACATAGATGTTGCTCAGCATGCCGGGGTTGCTCGAGAGCGTCTGGGCGACATCGAGCGGAACGTAGACGTTCGACGCTGTGGCCGAGTCCGTGCTCGTGGAGTCGACGGTACCCACGATGGTGAACGTGGTGCCGGCGATCGAAATAGTTCCGCCGGTGGCGAGCGAGGCGCTGGTGGCATAGGCGCTGTCGAGTACGGCGTTGTCGGTTCCAGCATCCGCTGCCGTCAGCAGCCGGCCGGTGTCGAGTGCGACGGCCGAGAGCGGCCCGACGGAGTCACCTGACGGGTCGATGCCCAGCACAGTGAAGCGGTCGAGGTTGAAGGCGCTGCCGCCCGCACCGTCTGCTCCACCTGCGGCAGCGCCGCCTTGGCGGGCGCCCGAGGCGCCGGTCGTACCCGTGCCCTGGCCCGGAATCTGTCCGCTGAAGGTCGTGTTATCGAGCGAGAGGGTTCCCGTCGCGGCCGCAACGCCGTTCACGCCCTGCACGGTGGCGAGTTGAGAGTCGGCGAACACCGTTTGCGTTGCCGAGCTGGTCAGCCGCGATTGGCTCAGGTTGGTGGTTCCGCCTGAGGTTGCACCCGACCCAGAGCCGAAGTTGAAGTTCTGACGGCCGCCACCGGTGGCGCCGGCGGTAGGAGGTGTCGCTGCCTGGCTGACCGTGATGTCGGTGCCGACTCCGTAGACCGATTGCAGTACAGACGCCTGTGCGTTCTGCACGCCAGACGAGAAGGAGTTGACCAGAATGACCAACCCGATCGCCAGACCCATGCCGATGGCGATGATGATGGTCTGTCTGCGGCGGTTGACCAGCTCTCGCCGCAAATACGTTCCGAACACAGGTGCTCCTTTGATGCCGATTGGGGGGTGCGAACGGAGAAAACCTAGGCAGCAGGCTTATCGAACGGCCCAGAAGAACCTATGAATTGGCTGAGTACGAAGGTTCACTCAGAACACTCACAGAAATGGCCCAGCCCAACTCACAGGCTGAACGTAGGTGGTTCATAGACTTCTCTTAGCAAACAGGGCTTACTTTGATGTGTGACCATAGACAACTCCAGGCTTTCATCCAGTTCATCCGCTGTCCGCCCCCGCCTTTCCCGGGCCGACGGCTCGGCGGTGCGTGCCCTCGTAGTAGACGACGAGCCCACGCTGACCGACCTGCTCTCGATGGCGCTGCGCTACGAAGGCTGGGAAGTGAAGACCGCCAGCGAAGGGCGCCAGGCCATCACCATGGCCCGCGAGTTTCGCCCCGACGTCATTGTGCTCGACGTCATGCTGCCCGATATCGACGGTCTGCAAGTGCTGCAACGGGTACGGGCCGATGGCCAAGAGACCCCGGTGCTCTTTCTCACCGCTAAAGACTCGCTCGACGATCGCATCGCCGGGCTCACCGCCGGGGGAGACGACTATGTCACGAAGCCGTTCAGCCTCGAAGAACTCGTCGCACGCCTGCGCGGTCTGCTTCGCCGTTCGACTGTGCTGGTCACCGACGCCGTCGACCCCGAGGTCGTCGTCGGCGACCTCGTCTTGAACGAAGACAGCCACGAAGTGCACCGTGCCGGCGAGCCGATCGAGCTGACGGCCACCGAGTTCGAATTGCTGCGCTTTCTCATGCGCAACCCGCGCCGCGTGCTCAGCAAGGCACAGATTCTCGACCGCGTCTGGAGCTACGACTTCGGCGGCCGCTCGAGCGTCGTCGAGATCTACATCTCCTACCTGCGCAAGAAGGTGGATGCCGGTCGCTCACCCATGATCCACACGGTGCGCGGCGCCGGCTACATGCTGAAAACCGCGCCGTGACACTTCAGCGCCGATTGATTCTGAGCGTTGCAGCCCTCGTTGTGCTGCTCGGTCTGACTATCGGCCTGGTGAGCACGTTGACGCTGAACAGCATTCTGGTGAGCCGATTGGATGCTCAGCTGCCCGGTGGCGGCGTCAGCAACTCTGCTGTTCCTCCCACTGTTTCGCTGCCGTTACGCAATGGCGACCCGACGACGTTTCTCGAACGACAACCCATCGGATCGGTCGGCCTGATCGTCTCTGGAACGGAGGTTCTCTCGTCGGGGGCGGTGGTTTCGTCGGGATCTTCTTCGAGCGGATCGGTTTCGAACGCCACGATCATTTCGCTCTCAGCCGGGCAGATCGCGCAGCTCGAGGCGCTCCCGACCGGTACCGCCCCTCATACCGTCGACCTCGGTTCGGGGTTCGGCCAGTACCGGGCCGTTTCATTGATGACCACCAACGGCGACACATTGGTGCTCGGGCTTTCTCTCGCCTCGGTGCAGGCGACGGTCACGCAGCAGGCCATCATCACCATCATCGTGACAATAGCCGGGTTGCTCGTCGCGGTCGGGCTGGGTGGGCTGATCATCCGGTTGGCCCTGCGGCCGTTGCAACGGGTGGCCGACACGGCTGCACACGTGGCCGAGCTTCCCCTCGATCGGGGAGAAGTGGCGCTCGCGGTGCGCGTACCCGAACGCGACACCGACCCGCGTACCGAAGTGGGCCGCGTCGGGTCGGCGTTGAACCGCATGCTCGAGCACGTTGCATCCGCTCTCACCTCGCGACAGCAGAGCGAAGACAAGGTGCGGCAGTTCGTGGCCGACGCCAGTCATGAACTGCGCACCCCGCTCGCCTCGATTCGCGGCTACGCCGAACTCACCCGGCGCGGGCGGCACGAGCTGCCCGAGGATGTGACGCATTCGCTCGGCCGCATCGAGTCGGAAGCGACCCGAATGACCTCGCTCGTCGAAGATCTGCTGCTGCTCGCCCGCCTCGATTCCCGGCCGGAGGTGGCGCACGACCCCGTCGATCTGACACTGACCGTCGTCGACGCGGTGAGTGACGCGCACGTCGCCGGGCGCGACCACGACTGGATACTCGACCTGCCAGAAGAGCCGGTCGAGATTCAGGGCGACGGCCCCCGGCTGTACCAGGTGACGGCGAACCTCCTGGCGAACGCCAGGGTGCACACGCCGCCGGGAACACATGTGACGGCGGGGCTCTCGCGAGAGGTTGTTTCGGCCGTCGAGTACGCCGTGATCAGCGTGACCGACGACGGGCCGGGCATCGAACCGGCACTGCTGCCCACGCTGTTCGAACGGTTCGTGCGCGGAGACGTGTCGCGCTCGCGGCACGCCGGCAGTACGGGTCTCGGCCTGGCGATCGTGTTCGCGGTCGCCGAGGCGCACGGCGGTACGGTCTCGGTCGAGAGTGTTCCCGGGCACACGGTCTTTCGCGTGTTCCTGCCGGTCACGTACGCGCCCGACCGGCTGGCGATCCCCGCTGCTGGCGCTGCCGCTCCTGCTGGCGCTGCCGCTCCTGCTGAGGCTGCTGGCGTTTCTGCTGCTGGCGTTCCTGATCCTGCTCCTCCTGCCGGCGCGCCTCCCACCTCTCCCGTCTGAGATTCGTGCTGTACGTCGAGGAAGAGCGCGTCATCGCAGCAGCGCTGCCGCGCGCTCGAGTCGGGTGCGGATGCTCGGGGCGGCCGTGAGCGTGATGGCGACGTCGTAGGCGCGGCGGGCATCCGCGGTTCGGCCGCACCGAGCTAAGAGGTGGGCGCGCGTCGCCCACGCCGGCTGAAAGTGTTCGGCACCGTCGATCAGGTCGAGGGCAGCGAGCCCGGCTTCGGGCGACTCGGCTTCGCCCAGGGTCGCTGCCAGCGCGACCCGGGCGCCCAGAGTGGGCGAGATGCGAACGAGGGCGCGGTGCAAGGTGGCGAGCGCGGCCCAATCCACCGTGCCCGAACGCGCGCGGTCGGCGTGTGCCGATTGGATGGCCGCCTCGAGCTGAAAACGGCCGATCGAGCCCGCCGCGCGGGCCCGCCGCAACAGCCGCTCGCCCTCGGTGATGAGCGCGGCATCCCACAGTGCGGTGTTCTGCTCATGAAGCCCGATCGGCTCGCCTTCGGCCGTCAGCCGTGCGGGCGCCCGAGCGGCCGAGAACGACAGCAGCGCCGCGAGCCCGAGCACTTCGGGTTGCTCTGGCATGAGCTGCGCGAGCACTGTGGCGAGATACAGAGCTTCGCCGGCGAGCGAGTTCGGCTCTGCCGATCGGGCAGCGACGGTGGAAGCGGCGCCCTCTGCAGCGGCGCCCTGGGATGCGGCCTCGTCGGTCGCGGGTTGGCCGCCTTCGCCCGGGGAGTTCAGCCAGTCGATGGCGTAAGCGCCGTAGATCGCTTCGAGAACCGGAGGCAGGCGAGCGGGCAGGTCGGATGCTCGGGGAACGGTAAATGGGATTCGGGCGTCTCGAATCCGTCGTTTCGCACGCACGAGGCGCTGCGCCATGGTCGCTTCCGGCACGGCGAACGCCGCCGCGATCTGCGACGCCTCGAACCCGAGCACACTCTGCAGCATCAGCGGGGTGTGGATTCGCGCGTCAACAGCGGGGTGCGCGCACACGAACAGCAGCTCGAGCCGTTTGTCGGGAATCACTTCACCGTCGAGATACCGCTCGAGCTGCGCGTAGGGGTCGGTCGCCATCGTCGCCGCGCCGAATGTGTCGCCGGTGCCACCGCTAGTGCCACCGCTACTCCCGCTGTCGCTGCAGTTCCCGCTGTCGTTGTGGGCCGATGCGCTGAGCCTGCCCGCGTCGAGCGGGCCGCTCAGCTGCGCAGAGGTGCGCCATGCGGCAGACTTCCACAGGTCTCGCAGCCGGTTGCGTGCCACGGTGAGCAACCATCCTTCCGGGTTGTCGGGTGTGCCACGCTCGGGCCACGTGGCGAGCGCGGTCACGAACGCGTCACCGAGGGCGTCTTCTGCCGCCGCGATATCGCCGTTCGACGCGGCGAGCAGCGCGAGCAGTCGCCCATACGACTCCCGGGCGACCGACTCTGCGCGCTCCGCCGCGGCATCGACCGCGCTCACCCCACCGGGTGCCACTCGCCACCACGAAACACGATCGCCGACGGCCGCACCTCGACCGCACCGTACTGGGCGCCCGGGCACCTGCCGGCCCAGGCGATCGCGTCGTCGAGGTCGGGAACCTCGATGACGAACGTTCCGTTCAGCCGCTCTTTGGTGTCGGCGAACGGACCGTCTTGAATCTGCAGGCCACCGTCGCGCGCGCGTACCGTCGTCGCTACGGCGACAGGTTGCAGAATGTCGGCCGAGACGAGAACGCCGGCCGAATCGAGCGATTTGGCGTAGGCGTCGAAGGCGGCGCGCCCCCACTCCATCGCCTCTTCGCCGATCTCGTCGACGGTTGCTTCGCGGCTCATCACAAGAAGTGAGTACTGCATGAGGAATCCTTTCGATTCATTGATACTGACACTTCTGTGACGAGCGAACCAGTGCCCAATCGACAGCGGTGCAAAACTTTTCTCGCACCCGACCTGTGAGTGGGTGGTGTGGCATAAAGTTCGGCAGCCGTCGGTTGAAGAGAGCATGCCTGCAGACGTTCTCGAGTCAGAATCCCGCCTCGCCGCCTTTCGTGAGGCGCGTCGCCGCCTCGTCGCCAGCGCCCAAGGCAGCCTGGCCCTCATGAACACCGAGTGGATCACCGGAGACCCAGCCGCGGGTCGAACCGCATTCGGCGTGCCCGGCACCTGGTTTCCGCTGCCCTCCGGCCAAGCTGGCCTCAAACTGGAGGCCGCAGCGAGCGACGGCATCACGGTCGACGGTGAACTCGTCGACGGCACCGTTCTCGTGCGCGGAAAAGACGACCCCCGGGCATCCGAGATTCGCTTCAGCGAGACTCTCACGGGATACGTGATCGCTAATGAAGACGGCGAGTACGCCCTGCGGGTGTGGGATGCCGCATCAGAGGGCATCGCCGAGTTCGGGGGCATCGACGCCTACGACTACAACCCCGACTGGGTCATCGACGCGCAGTTCACGCCCATCGAAGGCGGCCACGCTATCGGCATCGAGCACCTCAAAGACGGCGGTGTCACTCGTGAGCGCGTGGTTCCGGCCGAGATCACCTTCACCAAAGACGGCTCGGAGTTCAACCTCGCCGCCTTCCATGACGATGGTGGGCTGCTGCTCGTGTATTCCGATGCTACGAGCGGCGACACCACCTACGGCGTGGGTCGTTTCTTGCGCCCGGTTCCGGATGCTCAGACCCCCGGCCGCGTGACGCTCGACTTCAACCGTGCCTACCTGCCGCCCTGCGCCTTCTCGTACCACTTCAACTGCCCGATGCCGCCCGCCCAGAACCGCCTCACGGTGCCTGTCACCGCCGGCGAGAAGAACGTACTGAACCGCGCCGGCGGCCTCCTGCACGGCTAGCCCAGTGACCGCCCAGCGGCCGCGCACTCCACTTTCGTCGGAGCAGGAGGAGGGTGGCGCCAGAACGGCGGCAGCAGCTGCTGTGCTCCGACGAAAGTGGAGTGCCGATTGGGTCGCGGTCGCCCTGGCAGACAGAATGGCCGGGCGGCGCCAGTGGCCCTGCTGACAGCGCCGTTATGGGGTCGGCATGTACATGTCGAATGTCGTTTGATCGAACCCGATGTGGCGGCCTGAGGGGTCACCGGCCCACAGTTTCACATGCATCATTGCGGCACTGCCGAGCGAAAAATTGAACGACGTGCCGCCTTCAATTCCAGTGTTCAGCTTGATGTGCAACGTGATCGTCTGGGTTTGCCCACCGTCTATTGAGGGAAATGCGCAGTCTTCTGTCGTCTCCAATGGATTGCACGTCGCACCAGGAGCCAGTGCCAACACGTCTAATACAGAGTATGAGGAGGTGTCGAGGGAGAGATGTGCTGGCGATGAAGCGGTCGACGTGTTCGCGAGATTGATGCGCACGAGGTAGTCCCCGGGCATTCCCGGAACAGCAGTGGCCCTCGAGGTCGCCGGCGTCACCCACGGGTCGCTGTCGGAGGGAGAGGTTGTCGCCGGGGGAACAAGAAAGGCGGTTCCGTCAGCCGCGAGGTGCTTGTCGGGAGCCTCTTTCAGCTCGTACTTCATGCCGTCTCGCGATGTCGCACAATCGAAGACCATTGTCTGAACCCAGCCGGGTACGATGCGATTCCTGGCCGACAAGATCCACGTTCCGTCCTTCCTGAGGAGGTAATGGATCTCACCGGTGACGCGGTTACCGTTCACATACGTTGTGTCGTCGAATCGGCCGATGTTGACGTCGGAATACGAACTCGAGTACGACTGGGCGTACTTGGTGAAATCAAAGAATCCCTCGGGAAGGTCGTCGGTGTTCGGATTCCACGTGCACCCCGAAGAAACCGGCGACGCCCCGAGACCGCCGGGCCACGGACCGTCTCCTGGTTCTTCGCCGCAGAAGATGCCCTCTCTCGCGGCAGACGCTTGAAGTGAGGGGCTGATGCTGCACCCCAGGGCCAGAGCCGGCTGTGCCGACACGAGAACAACCGAAGCGAAGAGAGCGGTAGCGACTGCGCTCGCCAGCAAAGCCACGACGCCTCGCCTTCGCCGTAGAGAGAGCGAATCTGAGCGCGTTGTGCTTCTCGAACCTAAGTGTTTCACCATGCTCCTTCGTATCTAGGATCCCCTGCAATCGAGTATATGAGGAAATATCAGAACTAATCCACTTCAATATGGGTTGATCGTCACGTCGAGAGCCGATTGGGCGAGTATCGGACCGCTCAGGGCGGAGTCAGGGTCTCGTGACGAAGAAGGTCTGCTCAAGGTGCTGCGTACTGTCCGTTCTGCTGAAGTGAGTCGATTGCCGCCGTGGAGTGGCCTACACAATAAGAGACTGTTCGAACGCCAATCCACTACGGCAGTTTCTAAATCAGGTGAATCGAGTCGGGAGTAGCTCTGAGCCGGCTGCGAACCGCCCGCCGATTGGGTCGCGGTCGCCCCGGCAGACAGAATGGCGGGGTGAGTTTTTCTCCCCATACGATTGCGAAGCCGATTCTGAGCCAGCAGTGGCGCAACGTCACTTTTCTGCACTGGCGCGTCAACACCGACGATGCGGCCTCGCTGATGCCGCCCGGGGTCGTGCCCGACGAGTTCGACGGCAGTTCGTGGGTGGGGCTGGTGCCCTTCACGCTCCGCAACACGAGATTCGGTGCGAGCCCTGCGCTGCCGTACTACGGCACGTTTCACGAAACGAACGTGCGCCTGTACGCGAAAGACGCCGAAGGCCGGCGCGGAGTCGTCTTTCTGTCGCTCGAAGCCGAGCGCCTCGCCGCAGTGGTCGGCGCGCGCGGCGCTTTCGGCCTGCCCTACGTCTGGTCGCACATGCGGGTGCGCCGCACCGGCGGCACCATCGTCTATACCTCGCGCCGCCACAGCACGCCACGGGGCGAGGTCGATTCGGCGGTGTCGGTGCGCCCCGGCGCCCGCATCGAGCATCCGGATGCCCTGGCCGACTTTCTCACCGCCCGCTGGGCGTTGTTCTCGCGTCACCTGGGTCGCACGCTGTACCTGCCGAACTCGCACCAGCCGTGGTCGCTGCAGCACGCCGAGCTGCTCGACTTCTCTGACACGTTGCTCACCCGCGTCGGGCTGCCGGCGGTGGCGAACCGGATGCCTGACTCGGTCTTGTTCTCGCCCGGAGTCGATGCCGTGTTCGGTGCGCCGCAGAAGCTCCGGTTTGCGTCTGGCCGGCCGACAGGTTAGATTAGTCGAAGCCAAAGACCGCTGGTTATCGGCGTGCCTGCAAAACCTTTCGGGGTGGAGCGTTCACGTCGGTCGAAGTTTCGCTCACGCGAAGCCCGCGCAGGTGTTCGAAGTTCGATTGGTCGTCGTGCGAAAGCGCAGCGAATTCTTCCAAGCTCCGCACTCCTGTGTGGAGCTTTTTTTGTGGGCGAAGCAGGGCTCATTCCACGAGCTGCCAGCACAGATTTGGAAATATCAACATCAAGGAGCGCCATGGCGAACAAAGAAGCCACGGTTGCCGAACTCACCGACTTGTTCACGAGTTCGACTGCCGTACTGCTTACTGAGTACCGCGGTCTCACTGTGTCGCAGCTGACAAGCTTGCGTCGCTCCATCAGTGAGCACGCCACCTACGCCGTGGTAAAGAACACGCTGACCAAGATTGCGGCCAACAACGCCGGCATCGACTCGTTCGACGACGAGCTCGTTGGTCCTTCCGCTATCGCTTTCGTTCACGGTGACCCCGTGAGCGTGGCAAAGGCTCTGCGCGACTTTGCCAAGGCAAACCCTCTTCTCAGCGTGAAGGGCGGTTACTTCGACGGTAACCCGCTGACCGCCGAAGAGGTCACCAAGCTCGCTGACCTCGAAAGCCGGGAGGTGCTGCTCGCGAAGTTCGCGGGTGCCGCCAAGGCTTCACTGTTCAGCGTCGCCTACCTGTTCAACGCACCGCTCTCGAAGGCCGTTCGCACGGTCGAGGCGCTGCGAGAAAAAGAATCACAAAAGGAGAATAACTAATGGCAAAGCTGTCACAAGACGAGCTCATCGACGCCTTCAAGGAGCTCACGCTCATTGAGCTCAGCGAGTTCGTGAAGAAGTTCGAAGAGGTCTTCGA
>JAODBB010000002.1 GCA_025463745.1 Subtercola sp. | reverse complement strand
GACGAACACGCTCAAGCCGACGGCTCGGGCATGGGGCAGGCCTATAAGGGGCATTTCGATCTGACCGGCCGAGTGACGGGAACGGTGAAGATTCGGGGCCGGGAATTCGCAGTCGACCGGATCGATCGGATGGATCACTCGTGGGGGCCCCGCGATGAGCGGAACTTCCCGTACATGAATTCCATTTCGGCCGAATTCGGCGAAGACCTCGCTTATCACCTCATCACGAAGATCGACAGGAATGCTCCGAATGGGAGCGACCAGTCGCTTGCCCACGGTTACGTTCTGACCGACGGTGAGGTCAGGGGGATCGTCCACATGGACCTCGTGACAATCCGGTCGGGCATCATTCCCGTGTCGATGTCGATGCGTCTCGTCGATTCTGCCGGTGAAGAGCACCTGCTCCACGGCACTGCCGACATCGGAGCCCCGTGGGACTCGTATCCGGCCAACGTCACCTGGATGTCGCTGATGCGGTGGCAGCGCGGAGACAGAACAGCCCACGGTGTTGTCCAGGAACATCACCCGCTTCGCCTGGAGACCGCGAAATCCGGGCGTTGGTGGACCGATTGGCCTTCACACATCACAACCTGATTCCTGCCGCGTGCGTCGGGAACACGAGTACCAGATCAAATGATAAGGACGCAGAAATGAGCACAGTGATCAAGGCAGTCGATGCTATTGATTTTCTCGACGGCGAGTCACTGCACGTCAGTCAACTGCGGGACAGGCCCTCCGAAGAATTCATCGAGTTCGTCAGGGATGCGTTTCCGACTGAGCGTGAGTACGACTCGATGCTGACGAGGAAGCTCCGAAGGAGATCTTCGACGGGCAGGCACGTACAGTACGACCTGGGCGAGATGTCGGGGTTTCTGAGCGTCTTCCTGCAGCATCACCAGGGCGGCGACTTCTCGATCTCCGATGAGCGTTGGCTTCTCGGCGGGGCGTCAAAGATCCAGTTCGGATTCACCCTGCACCGCGCCGACGGAACCCCGACCCGGATGGTGATCCGCATGGAGCCACGGGAGTCTCTCAACGCGACGAGCAGAAACCGGGAGTTCGAACTTCTCACCGCAATGCGCGGCGTCGTGCCGGTTCCCGATACGTACTGGGTCGATGCTGACGGCGAGTGGTTTCCCGAGCCGGCCCTCATCTACGCCTTCGCTGAGGGTGTCTCGCGGCCGACCGATTCGGCTTTCCGGGTGAGTGGTGCCGGTCAGAACTTCGGGCCGACCCTGCGGGCGAGGCTTGCCGAGCAGTTCATGGAGCACCTCGCTCTGATCCACACGTACGACTGGTCGTCTGCGAAGCTGCCCTCCTTCACTATTCCCCGTGCGGCGAGCACCGACTCTGCCCTGTGGCAGTTGAATCGGGCCCGAAGGGTCTGGGAGGAAGACAAGGGAGAGGATCTCCCTTACCTCGATGTTGCCGCTCGGTGGCTCGAAGACAACCTCCCCGTCTTAGACAATCCGTCTGTGGTGCACGGCGACTACCGAGCGGGCAACTTCCTCTTCAACGAGAACACCCAGCAGATCACTGCGTGGCTCGACTGGGAGCGCGGTTACATCGGTGACCGTCACCGCGACCTGGCGTGGACGCTCACTCGGTCGTTCGGCCATCTTGCCGAAGACCAGAAGACCTTCCTGGTCAGTGGGCTCGTGCCGTTGCCCGACTTTCTGCCCTGGTACGAGTCGCTGACGGGCCTGGCGGTCGATCATGATGCGCTGCGTTTTTATCGGGTCTTCGACGCCTACCAACTGGTCGTCTCCAATCTCGCCTCCTCCTATCGAGTGGCAAAGAATGGCCGATCCCACCAGGATGCCCTATTGATGTGGACCCACGGGGTCTCCTCGTCGATTGCGAGCGATCTGTTGACAATCCTGGATGAGGAGATTCTCTGATGCCGAACTACCCAGAAGTGACGCTCGACGCGATGATTCATTCAATGGAGGAGGTCATCACCCCTGCGGTGGAACGAGGTGACGACCCCGTCGCAGTCGACCACGCCAGAATACTGCTGGCGCAACTGCGCTTCCAGCTCGCGCGAGCAGCGCACTGGCGGCAGCGGGCGCGGCTCGAATTGACGGCATACACCGAGATGGCAGTGGCTGTGAGCGATCACGTGTCTCCCACGGTGGCGTCGAACCTGGCAGAAATTGTTGCGAGGGGCCGGGTCATCCTCGCAGATCCCCGCTCCGACGCCGAGCAGTTGGAGCGGCACACCGGCAACATCCGACGCGCCCTGAGTGCCGTGGTGCGTATCGCGAGTACGGAGTATCCGGCGGTGGCGCACACCATCGTCTCGCACTCGCGGCCGGTCGTCGAGATGCAGAGGTCGTTCTACGCGCCGATGGGATGGGACGCGGATGCCCTGAGTGTCAGGCCATTCGAAGAATTCTCCGAGTCGCCGTGAACGAAATTCTCCGAACGCGGGTGATCCTGATGCGACACGCCGAAGCGGAGTCGAACCTCATCGACTCGCTGGACACGGCGCCGCCCGGCCCGGAGCTCACGGGACGAGGCCGCGAACAGGCGCGCGCGGCCAAAGAAAGTCTTGCAGCGATGACGTTGGGCGCCATCTACGCTAGCGCGTCGACCCGGGCACGATCGACTGCCGAGATCGTCGCTCGCGACGATGGTCTGAGTGTCGAGACCGCGCCGGGGATGACCGAGTTCTCGGCAGGTACGCTTGAGGGCTCAGTCGACCCACACCACCGTGCGGTTTACTACGGCGTGCTCGGCAGCTGGCTTCTCGATGAGTGGGACAATGCGATGCCGGGCGGCGATACCGGCCGCGTCATGATCGAGCGCGCGGCCTCCACGCTGACAGAGATAGCCACCAGACATCGGGGTACGAACGTTCTCGTGGTTACGCACGGCGGGCTCGCGCGGGGTCTCACGAGCTACCTCGACGCTCGTGTTCCGTTCTCTCTCCGGTTGGAACGTCGACTGCAGAACACTGAGACCATCGAACTGCTCTTCGACGGCAAGAGTTGGGAGTGCGCGAGATGGGCCGACGTGAATCTCGAATCGGGAACCGGTCTGACAGAGGTGTGAAGACCCGCACCGCGACAAATGACTCGATCCGAACACGACCGAGGACCCTTCTGGCCACTGGCGAGAACTGATGGACTCTCTTCGTCAGAGCAGATACACACACCCGGTCAACTTGTTACACAGAGGAATTCAACGATGAATGAAAAGCTCTTCGGTCCCCTTGATTTCGACCCAGCGGCGCTGAAGGCGACGTATGACGCGCAGCGCGAGAAGCGCATCCGGCCCGACGGCAAGGAACAGTACGTGGCCACCGCCGCCGGCCGGTTCGCCGAATACAGCCGCGATCCGTGGGCGACGGAGTTCACTCGCGAACCTCTCAGCGACCACACCAGTGTGGTGGTGGTTGGCGGCGGCTTCGGCGGGTTGCTGATAGGCGCCCGGCTGAACGAGTCGGGTGTGACAGACGTGCGAATTGTGGAGGTCGGCGGCGACTTCGGTGGCACCTGGTACTGGAACCGGTACCCGGGCGCGATGTGCGACATTGAGGCGCACATCTACCTGCCGATGCTCGAGGAGCTGGGTTACGCTCCGAAGCACCGCTACTCGTACGCGCCCGAGATGCTCG
>JAODBB010000242.1 GCA_025463745.1 Subtercola sp. | reverse complement strand
CCCGCTTCGCTTACCTCTGTATAAACCCCTCAGCTGAGAGGATCATTCGCATAGCTGGCTATTCTCAGAACACTCCCAGAGTGGGCTATGAATATCGGGTTCTGACAGGCTCAGCCTTCTCCTATGCGCGAGACTCTACAAGGCCTAGCGCAAGGTCGATGCGATCGGTCACAATGCCGTCGACACCGAGGTCGAGCAGTGCGGTCATCGTGGCCGTGTCGTTGATGGTCCAGATGTGTACTTCGACTCCGGCGGCGCGGATGCTCCGCAGCACCCGAGGCGAGGTCACCCGTAACCCGAGTGCGCTCTGCGGCGCCTGTACAGCGTCGACACCGCGCAGCACGAACTTCACAATCGGACCGAGCCCGAGCGTGGCGGCCACGAGCGCCATGAGAAACGATCGCGCCGAGGCAGAGGTCGCGACACCGGGCAACAGCTCGACCGCGCTGCGCCGGCGCTTGCCGGAGAACGACGTGATCAGCACGCGGTCGATGGCGTCGGCCGCTCGAATGGCGGCGGCGGCCGGCGCCGCCGCCGCGGCAGCCTTGATGTCGATGTTCAACCGTACGCCGGGAAGCGCCGCGAGAATCTCGGCGAGGCTGGCGAAACCCGAGCCGTCGCCGAGATCGAGCGCAGCGAGCTCGGCCTGGGTCAGGCCGGCGATCGTGTCTTCGCGGGCGAGCAGTCGGGTCAGGTCGGGGTCGTGCGCGACGATCGCAGCGCCGTCGCTCGACGCGTGCACGTCGAGTTCGATGTACGCGGCGCCGCACTCAGCCGCAGCCCGGAACGCGGCGAGCGTATTCTCGGGCCGGTCGATCGCCAGCCCGCGATGCGCCAGCAGACGGGGGAGAGGGCCGTCGAAAAACGGCCCCGCCTTGCGTTTACGCTGCCCGCTCACCGCCGCGGAACCCGCGCCGAACAAACCCGTGCAGAACGAACCCGCGCCGAACGTGTCACCCGCGTTGGCCGCACCGACCGCCTTGACCGGGTTGACCAGGCAGACCTCGTCGGCCGGGCGGATCTCGTCGGTGAATCGGCGCTCATTCTTCGGGAGTCGCGCCGACCAGCGGGATTTCTGACAGAGGCGTGTCGAGAATCGATGGGCGCGGTGCCTCGTCGGCCGACGCCGACACGGCCGCCGGCACAGCATCCGGCGCGTTACCGGCGAGGGCCGCAGCAGCAGCGAGGGCCGCAGCAGCTGCTTCGGGGTCAAAAGAGCCGTACCCGGGCAGGTCGGGCGACTTGGCGCCGAAACCCTTCGCGATGCCCTGCAGTGCGTTCGTGAATTCGCTCGGAATCATCCACAGCTTGTTCGCCGTGCCCTCCGCGAGCTTCGGCAGCGTCTGCAGGTACTGGTAGGCCAGCAGCTTGGGGTCGGGGTCTCCTCGATGAATCGCGTCGAACACCGTGGTGATGGCCTCGGCCTCACCTTGCGCGCGCAGAACGGCGGCCTTCGCATCACCTTCGGCCGACAGAATCTCAGCCTGCCGGTGACCTTCGGCCTGCAGAATGGCAGACTGCTTGGTGCCCTCAGCGGTCAGAATGACGGCGCGGCGCTCGCGCTCGGCACGCATCTGCTTCTCCATCGAGTCTTGAATCGAGATGGGCGGATCGATGGCCTTCAGCTCGACACGGCCGACTCGGATGCCCCACTTTCCGGTCGCCTCATCGAGTACTGCGCGCAACTGAGCGTTGATCTCGTCACGCGAGGTGAGCGCCTGCTCGAGGTTGAGCCCACCCACCACGTTACGCAGGGTAGTGGTGGCGAGCTGTTCGACCGCCCCGAGATAGTTGGCGATCTCGTAGGTGGCTGCCCGGGCATCCGTCACCTGAAAGAACACGACGGTGTCGATGGAGACGACCAGGTTGTCTTCGGTGATCACAGGCTGTGGCGGAAACGACACGACCTGCTCACGAAGGTCGAGCAGCGGCCGCAGCCGGTCGATGAACGGAACCAGCAGGTTCAGCCCGGGCAAGAGCGTCTTGTGGTACTTGCCGAGGCGCTCGACGACGCCCGCAGTGGCCTGCGGAATGATGCGGATGGCCTTCGCGAGAGTGACGATCACGAAGATGACGATGATCAGCACCACAATGAGTGCCACGATCTGGCCCACTACTGTTGCGGTCATTGGTCGCGCCTTTCATTGGGAATTTCAGCATCGGGGATATCAGCGCGTGGGATCTCGGCACCGGGGATGTGGGCACGGGGGATCTCGAAACCGGGTACTCCGCCGGAGTCGGGGATCTCGGCTAATCCGGCGATCTCGGGTTCGACGAGAGCGGTTGCGCCGTCGATGGCCTTGACGAACACGGTCTCGCCGGGCATGAGACTCTGCTCGGTCGCCGAAGGAAAGACCCGGGCCGTCCAGGTGTCTCCGTTGCTCAGCCGCACTGTTCCAGACGTCGTGGTAACGGACGCCAGCACACGGCCTTCAATGCCCAACAGTGCCTCGACATTGCTTTTCGCCGGATCGGACCCCCGTCGGAGGCGGCGCAGCAGCGGCTGGCGCAGCGTGAAGATCAGCAACAGTGTGATGACACCGGCGATGGGAATCTGAAGCAAGAACGGAACCCCCGCGAAATGCGCTATCAAGCCCCCGACACTTCCGATTGCCAGCATGAGAAAGATCAGGTTGAGAGTCAATGTCTCGACGACGAGAAAAACAAGGATCAACGCGAGCCAGATCACCCACGCGTATGAAGCCAGAAAGTCGGCCATCAGGTGCTCCTTTTGCCGGTAGTGCTTGTACTGAAACTACCAGTTGCCCATGACTCTTCTCCCAAAGTCACAGCGTGTCAGTAGTAATCTTCTGATATTACCTCACTTAATCCAGCGAGCGATCTGCGATGGGGGAGTCGCACGCCTTGGTAGTCTCGTTTCGGTGCCTCTGCGGCATCCGCTACCCCCGAATCTGAAGGAGCACGACGTGTCAAACCCTCTCACCCCCGGTTCTCTTGCGGGCAAGCGAGTGCTGGTCACCGGCTCGTCGCGTGGGGTAGGGGCCGACACGGTTTCGTATTTCGCCGAAGCCGGCGCAAGCGTCGTCATCAACTTTCGCAACAAGGAAGCGCGCGCCGTGAAGCTCGCCGACAAGCTGCGCGCCGAGGGAGCGACGGCACTGACCGTCGGCGCCGACCTCACCGATGCGGGCTCGGTCGCCGTGCTGTTCGAAACCATTCGCCGCGAACTCGGCGGCCTCGACATTCTGGTGCTGAACGCCTCGGGAGGCATGGAGAGCGGCATGGCGGCCGACTACGCCCTCACGCTGAACCGCGATGCGCAAGTCGACCTGCTGACCGAAGCACTGCCGCTGCTGCAACCCGGGTCACGCGTGGTCTTCGTCACAAGTCACCAAGCGCACTTCATCCGCACCACCGAGACGATGCCCGAGTACGAGCCGGTGGCGCTCAGCAAGCGGGCCGGCGAAGACGCCCTGCGCGAGCTGATTCCGACACTCGACGAAGCCGGCATTTCGTTCGTCGTGGTCTCGGGCGACATGATCGAAGGCACCATCACGGCCACCTTGCTCGAACGAGCGAACCCGGGGGCCATCAGCGCCCGCAAAGAGTCGGCCGGCAAGCTCTACAACGTGGCCGAGTTCGCGGCCGAGGTAGCGCTGGCCGCCGTCGAACCCATCCCCGCCGATCACACCCGTTACGTCGGAGACATCAGCGACTTCGCGCATGCCTGAGGCTCAGCCTCCGGCACCCGAGGGCAGCGGCTTCGACTTCATCAAGTCGCGGGTGCTGCTGCTCGACGAAACCGGAAGGGTGCTGCTGTTCTTCACCAAAGCGCAGGTCGACACCAACCCGACCAGGTGGGTGACGCCCGGCGGCCACATCGAGCCCGGCGAATCGCACGTCGAGGGTGCAGCGCGCGAGCTGTTCGAAGAGACCGGTCTCGCAGTGACTCCGGATGCGCTCGGCTCCCCGGTGTGGTCGAGGCAGTTCAGCGACGAACGCGAGCCCGGCGTGTTCAAGACGAACTATGAAGAGTGGTTCGTGTACCGCACAGCCCGATTCGATCCATCGAGCGCGGGGTGGACGGAGTCGGAACGCGTCGACATGGAGGCCAGCAGGTGGTGGAGCGTGAGCGAGCTCGAACAGAGCGATGAACTGTTCGAGCCCGCTGAACTGGTGCCGATCATCCTCGACCAGCTAGACCAGAACTAGGCCTTTTTCGGGGCGCGCAGCGAGACGGCCGAGACGGCCTGCACAACGCCGAGCACGATCAAGGTCCACGCCGCGAACACGGTGAGAACGGCGAGCGACCACAGCGGCACGAAGATGCAGATGATTCCGGCGATGATAGCCAAGATGCCGAAGACGATCGGGAACCACTTTGTTTTGGCGCCCGAAACCTGCGTCAGTGTGATGATGCCCTCGACGATCCACGAGATGCCGATGAGCAATGCGAGCAGAACGAGCGTGGCGCCCGGGTCTTTCAGCGCGAAGACGCCGACGATGAGCAGCAGAACGCCCAGAACGATGCTGGCGACGCGCCAGCCCGTGCTGATGTCGCGGTCGATGATGCCCACCACGACACGGATCAGCCCCACGATGAAGAAGTAGAGCCCGAAGAAGAAGGCGACGACCTCGAGGGTCGACTGCGGCCAGGCCAGAATGACGATGCCGATGATGATCGAAAGGGCGGCGCCGATCCAGAGCGCGATCCTGAACCAGCGAACCGTCGATGCGGTGACGTCGTCGGCGTCGAATGAATAGGTCGGTGTGGTGTTGCTAGACACGGGTTCCCCTCAGAAACGTTTGATACGTGCCACAAACATATCGTGCACGGCGCCTGCACGGCAGTAGCAATCGGCGCGGGGCGTCACAGGGGTGTGAGTGGGCGTCGCAGGAGAAGGGGCGGGGCGTGTCTGGAGAGTGGGCGGAGCGGTGAACGAGACGACGGGCCTCAGCCTGTGCCGATGTCCTCAGCCTGTGCCGATGTCTTCAGCCTGTGCCGATGTCTTCAGTCGGTGCCGATGTCTTCGTTCCATAACCGCGGGTTGAGTTCGATGAATTCGCTCATCAGGGAGATCAGCCTCGGGTCGTTGACCACGCTGATCTCGACGCCGTTCTCGGCCAGCCATTCCTGGCCCCCGTGGAAGGTCAGGTCGTCGCCGATGACCACCCGACCGATGCCGAACTGGCGCACCAGACCCGAGCAGTACCAGCAGGGCGAGAGCGTGGTGACCATGACCGTGTCGCGGTAGCTCTGCTGTCGGCCCGCATTTCTGAAGGCATTCGTTTCGGCGTGCATGGCGGCGTCGTGGTCTTGCACGCGGCGGTTGTGGCCGCTGCCCAGGAGTCGTCCGTCAGCCGTGAACAGCGCCGCACCGATCGGGATGCCGCCCTCCGCAGCCCCGAGCAGAGCCTCGGCGGTCGCTACCTCAAGTTTCTGAGCATCCGTTTCGTAGAGATCGCCGTTGCTCATGCGACGTCGTCTGCCGCGTCGACCCCGATGACGACGGGTTCTGCGCCGGTCTCGGGGGCGCCCAGCGCCGGCTTGAACGCCCGGAACAGCACGACGTACAGCCCTGCCGCCAACACGAAACCGACGATCGCCGTCAGGTCGCCGACACCAGGAGCCGCTGCCGGTACGACACCGACGAAGAACGTCTGATTCGAGAAGAGCCACACGGAGACGACCAGCGCGACGACGAACGAGATGACTCCGGCCGCATTCTTGTAGCGCGCTTTGTCGGTGACGAGAACCCCG
Organism: Subtercola sp.; assembly: GCA_025463745.1. Lineage (GTDB taxonomy): Bacteria > Actinomycetota > Actinomycetes > Actinomycetales > Microbacteriaceae > Subtercola. Next base: position 12,236 of record JAODBB010000242.1, on the reverse strand, counting down.
ACCTGCGTGCCACGGCGAAGAAAGCGGTCGACGAGCACGACCCCGAGCCACGGCGAGATCCAGTAGGCGATGACGAGCAAGAAGTTCTCGTACTTCTCGCCGGCGTCGGCCAGCGCGCTCCAGGCGACGAAGAACCCGATGATGCCGAACCCGAGAGCCACGATCGCCCGGCGCAGAGCGAACGGAATCTTCACGCCGGCCGCCAGAAACGACATCGCGCCCGAATAGATGTTGAGCGCGTTGGCCGCGACGGCGCCGATCGTTATGGCGACCAGCGTGAGGTCACGGATGGCCGGCGGCATGCTGGAGGTGAACGAGGTTGTCGGGTTCGTCATGTCGAATCCCGCGATCGTTGCGGCCGCCGCGCCCGCGGCCATCAGCACGACACACGAAACAAGGTTGCCGAGGCCGGCCGCAAGCGCGATGGTCGACGCCTTGGTACTGCGAGGAAGGTAGCGACTGTAGTCCGATGCATAGGGATTCCAGCCCGCGGCGTACCCGAACGCGGCGCCCGCGGCAAGCGTGAACCCGCCGAAGCTGAAGCCTTCGGGGCCGGCGCCGACGCTCAGATCGGCGTGCAAGAAAATCGTGATGGTTGCGATGATGAAGATCGCGCCGAGAATGAAGCTCGCGTATCGCTCGAACACCTGCACCAGGTCGTGCCCGATGAACGCCACAGCCACCTCGATCACCACAACGATCAGCAGCGCCAGAACGGTGGGCATGCCCGTCAACGTGGAGAGCGCGAACGCCCCGCTCACCGAGTTGACGGCGAACCAGCCGAGGCCCGCCATCACGGTGTTCAGCGCCGAAGGCACGATGTTGCCGCGATACCCGAAGGCCGAGCGCCCGAGCACCATTTGGGCCAGGCCGTCGCGAGGGCCCCAGGTCGAGAGGATGCCCTGGGTCAGGCCCCCGAGCGCACTGCCCAGCACGATGGCGGCGATCGCCTGCCAGAACCCGAGCCCGAAGACGACCACGGCGATGACGCCCACGAAAACGGTGGCGAACTCGAGGTTGGGCGACGTCCAGGTGGAGAACAGCTGCCAGGGGGAGCCGTGCCGCCGAGCATCCGGAATCGCCTCGATTCCACCGGGCTCGATGCGGGTGGGTGCGCCAGACGCCTCGGGCCGGGCACGTGTTGTGTCGCTCATGTCGGCAGTTTAGGCGAGACGGCCGACGTGCCGGATGGGCCCATCCGAACGTCACGCGATATTTACATTGGCAGAGATCTGAAGTGTCGGTCAGGGCTCTTGACGTGTGATGAAATCGGCCATACCCGGTACCGTAAACGCGACGGTGCCGCGTTGGGGCATATAGATGAGGCCGTTACGAATCAGGTCGCGACGGTTCACCGAGATGTCGGTTGTCGATTTCTTGCCCAACCGCACCACAAGATCGGCCATCGAGGAGGGGTCACCGACATCGAGCGACATTGCGGCCATGAATGCTTGTTGCGTGGGGGAGGAGCGCTCCCAGCGCGACTGGTAGAGGCCGCGATCGACCTCGGCGCGCGCCGATTCGACGCCGATCTCGACGTCGTCGAGCGAGATGAGGTTGGTGGCTCTGGCGGCCCAGATGTAACTGCCGTAGGCCTGGATGAAGTACGGGTAACCGCCCGTCGCGTCGACGGCCTCGCTCAAGGCATCGTCATTCCATTCGGCGCCGTTCGCCTGCACCGGCACGACGAGGGCTTCGGTGGTGGATGTTTCGTCGAGCAGCCCGATTCGGCGGTAATCGTAAAGACGCTCGGCGTAACTCGTGGCATCGGCAAGAACTGCGGGGAGCGACGGGAGCCCGGCGCCCACGAAGAGCACGGGAACGGGGGAGATGCCCTGGCCGAGATTGTGGAGGGCCATGTTCAGAGATGCGAGGTCTGTCGCGGAGGCTTCTTGCAGTTCATCCACTGCCAGCAGAAGAACGGTGTTCTCTTCGCGAGCGGCCAGGCCGATACGCTCGAGCAGTTCTTGCAGATCGGTGGCGAGATCGCCGCTGTCGGCGACGCCGAGCTGAGGTTCGACGGTGATGCCGAATGAGTAGGCGCCGGTCGGGTCGACGCGCAACTGGAAGGAGCGCAGCGCCCTGGCCGACGCGTGCCAGATCTTTTTCGCCTTGTCTGACGTCGACAGCACGCGGCGTAGGGCGAGATGCAATTCTTTGGCGAGTGAATTGGCCAGGGGAGCAGCGTTCGAGGCCTCGACCTTGACGAACATCAGCTTGAGCTCTGCCGCCTCCTTGCCCAGCTGGTTGAGCAGCACCGTCTTGCCGACGCCGCGCAGACCTGTGAGAATCCACGGCCTGTCGCCCTCACCTGTTTCGCGCGCCTGGTAGAGCATCTGGCGAAACTCGGCGATGAGTTGGGTACGACCAGCCAATTCGGGCGGGATTCGGCCGGCACCGGGCTTGAAGGGGTTGAGCAGGTACTCCATGACTATCACTTTATTACAGTGAATATACTTTTTCTATATCAGATTGAATAAAGTCACATTGAATCACTTGCAAGCACTTTGCTAGCATGTGACAAGGAGGTCATCATGGCAACGGTAACGATACGCAACCTCGACGAAATCACGATCTCGACGCTGAAGGCGATCGCGGCCGAACACGGTCGGTCGATGGAGGCGGAGGTGCGGGAAATTCTGAAATCAGTTACGCAAGGTGAGACGACTGGTCGACGGGGGCTCGGCGACGAAATACACGGTTTGTTCGCCGGGATCGATACCGCTGACCTCACTTTCGAGCGGAGCAAAGAGCTGCCACGCCCAGGTGTATTTGACGAATGATCATGTTAGACACCAACGTTATATCGGAATTGGCCCGTCCTGAACCGAGTCCGCAGGTGCTCTTATGGCTGAATAGTATCGACGCCGACTCGTTTTTCATCTGCTCTATGACGGCCGCAGAATTATTACGCGGGGTTGCTCGCCTCCCGCGCGGCAGGCGTCGTGCTCAGCTCGAGTCAGTCGTAGCGCATATTCTCAGCGTCTCATTCCTAGATCGAATTATCTCGTTCGACTCATTTGCCGCAGTGAGGTACGCAGAGGTTCTCGATGTGCGGAGCAAGGCAGGCTTGCCGATCAGCGTTCCCGACGCCATTATCGCTGCGACAGCCTTGTCAGTGGGCGCAGCTCAATTCGCGACCCGCAATACACACGACTTCACAGGAATCGGTCTGAACCTACACAATCCGTGGCTGGCGGACTGACATCGTCCGCTCGTTCATCAGGCCTGCACAACGGGCAGTCGCGCCAGCGTGCGCCGGCGCCCTGGCCCGAAGAGATTGATCGCCAATGCCGCGAAGACGACGGCACAGACGATGGCACTAATGGCCAAGGAGAGGTCGATTCCTTGGGCGGTCGGATGCTGGTCAGCAGCCAGGTGCGCGGCAAGCACCGCGCCTGAGATGGCACTGCCGAACGAACCGCCTACCGTGCGGAGAACCTGGTTGAAGCTGACCGCGCTGCCGAGTTCTTCTGCCTCGACACTGCGGGCGATGAGGCCCGGCATCGCGGCGTAGGTGGTGCCGATACCGACGCCGAACAGGAGCATGCCGAGCAGAATCTCCCAGAGTTCGTTGTGTGCGACCCACAGGAATATGGTCGAGGCAGTGACGACCGCCGCGCCGAGCGGCAGCAACGTCGTCATGCGAATTCGGCCGGACAGGGCGTGAATGATCCGGTTCGAACTGAAACTGCCCACCGAGAGCGGCAGCATCACGAACCCGGCCCAGAAGACGGGCAGTGCGATTCCGTATCCGGTCGACGCCGGGGCTTGAGCAATCAGGCTGGCGATCGAGAAACCCATGTACATGGCGGCACCGATGCCGATGGCCGTTCCATTTGCGAGAAGCACCTCGCCGTTGCGAAGAACACGCAAATTGATGAGCGGATGCGACGACCGAAGTTCGACCACAACCCATGCCGCCAGCGCTACAGCCGCGCCGGCGAAGAACGAGATGGTCGGGAGAGAATTCCAGCCCCAGTTCGGCCCTTCACTCACGGCGACGAGAACTGCACCGAGGCCGATGCCCAGCAGAAGTGCGCCCCCGAAATCGAAGGCGTTACGCGGGGCATTGGCATCGGGCCCCGCCGGAACGGCGCGAATCACCACGACGATCGCCGACACGACGAATAGTGCCGCGAAACCGAATGCGAAACGAAAGTCGAACAGTCCGGCGAGAATACCGGTCAGCGGGTAGCCGATGCCGATTCCGGTGGCCACAGTCACCGACAGGCTCGAGATTCCGAAGGTCACTTTGCCTGCGGGCAGGTATCGCCTAGCCAGCGAAATGGTCACCGGCACGATTCCATACGTCAGCCCCTGCATGGCGCGGCCGATCAGAAAGACCGTGAAGTTGGGGGCGAGCGCCGCAACGATCGAACCGGCGAGAATGATCAGCAACGAAACGATCAACAGCCGCTTCTTGTGAGGCCCGTCACTCAACCGGCCCATGATCGGAGTGGCGATGGCCCCGACGAGGAGGTTGATGGTGAGCATCCACTGGGCTGTGCTCACCGTGACGCCCATCTCACGTGAAATGGTCGGTACGAGCAGCATGCCGAGCGAGCTCACGATCGCGGTGGAGAGGGCGGCATAAACCAGAGCGGGCAGAAGGCGCGAGTGGGTTCCGGTTTCAGATTCGGCTTCGGCTCTGGTTGAGGGTGAGTCAGTCAACGGGCGCGTCTTTCGTTATTTTCAGGAGGAGCGGAATCGCCGATATGAGAAGATCTCTCTCTTCAGTGGTCAGCTTCTCGTTCATAGCCACCTCGAGCCAGTCTTGACCGCTCGTGCTCTCGAGTGCGTAACGCTCCCGGCCGGCATCGGTGAGCGTGATCCATACGCGACGACGATCTTCGTTGTCACGCTCACGCACGACGAGCCCATGCTCTTCGAGTACACGAACAACGATCATCACGGCTTGCGGTGAAATTTTCTCACTCGCAGCCAGCATCGAAGCTGTAACTCGGGTCTGTTCGACCAGACGCGAGAGCACGGCGAGCTTGCCGAGCGACATCGTGCGCTGCGCCGAAAACCTCCGGTACAGCGGCCTGAGGGTCTCGCTCAGTTCACGGGCTGCGGTTTTCTCGCTCATCACGCCCTGAATACTACAAGGTAATTGATCATTTACGTTTACTAATCAATTGCGTAGACGCAAAAATCCTCATGATCATTGCCCACTCAATTGCGCTGATAATGCACATTATGTCAAGTAGTAATCCAACTATGCGCATTTTGTGCGACAGATTACAAGACGGGTAACTCCCCTACGAGTTGCCAACCGGGACGTAGCGTTCGGCCCGCACCCCCGAGGTGAACTCGGTGGTCCCGACGTGCTGCAGGTCGAGCGGCTCAGCGAGACCCTCGAACAGCCGGGGCCCGTGGCCTACGAGTGTCGGGTAAACGACGAACTCGTACTCGTCGATGAGCCCGGCGTCGGCCAAAACGCGGGGCAGCGTGACGCCGGCGACGTAAAGCCCGTCGCCCGGTTGCTCCTTCAGCTTCCTGACCGCCTCGACGGGGTCACCGGTCAGAGCTTCGGTGTTCCAACCGTCCGGTTCGCGCGTGCTCGACACCAGGTACTTCTTGGCCGCGTTGATCGATTCCTTGAACGGCCGCATCCACGGCGGCAGGTCTTTCGCGGTACGCCAAAACTCCATCAGCTCGTAGGTGGTGCGGCCGAGGATGATCGCGTCGGCACGGGCGATGGTCTGCGCCGCGTGGCGGTGAGATTCCTCGTCCGGGGTGCCTGCCATATGGTCGACGCAGCCGTCGAGCGAGACGTTGATCGAATATCGCAGAGGTCGCACCCATTTAGGCTGGCACGGTTCCCGCGTTTCCGCTACGTCTGACGGCCGAGGCCGCGCACGACGAGCTTACGGCCCGCCTCGCCGAGCTCCCCGCCCAACCGGAGCTGACGCGCGAGTTCCCGGCCGAGGTTGAGGCGGCCGCAACCATCGCTGAGGCAACGCTGGCGCCACTCCGACTCAACGTTCATCGGTGGCGGATCTCGGAGCTTCTCGCAACTAATCACTCTCCGGGCAGAAGCGCGATCGCTGTTGGCACCTCATCGAGGAGAATTCCTCAACGAGGCCGATATGCTACTCATCATGCGACGTTCTCTTTTCATCTCGACGGCGTCGAAACTCCTTATTCCGCTCCTTGTTCTGTGCGTGTACGTCGGGATGACCACTGCCATCGACCACTATTTCATCAACCGCTATCCAGACGGAGACCAGGCTCTGGTCGCTGACATGACCAGATGGTTCTCAGCGTTCACGGTGAAAGAGCCGTACTTCTTCGGCCAGGCCTACCTCTTTCCCCTCGGCAGTTACTTGGCGGTTCCTCTCGTCTGGCTGGGTGTCGACCCGTTCATTTCGAACGAAATCGTGACCGCTGTGTGCCTCTTCGGTCCGTTCTTTCTGGTCGGCACGATTCTGTATCTGCGGCGGAATTCTCTTCTCGCCCTGCTCTGTTATGCGGCACCGCTTCTCTTACCGTCGACTCTGCTGATCACGGGGCTCGAGCCTCGCGGCCTCGTCGAACCCATCGGCATCGCTGCAGCGTTGATAGGGCTGGTCGGTTTCGGGCTCATCCGGTCTCGATGGGCCCTCATTCTCGTCTTCGCCGTCATCGGCTTCTGCTTCGGCTCTGTACCGACCGGCATCGTTCTCCTACCATTCGCCGTGGGCGCGTTGATCATCAGCGAAAGACTGCGGAAGGCTGTGCTGCCCGCCATCGCCTTCATCGGCGGACTCGCAGCGGCTCAAGCATTCACGCTGTATTACAAACTCCACCCCGCTCTCGTCGTCTTTCCGCGAAACGAGTCCGTCACCTTCTCGTGGGGGCAACTCACCTCGAATCTCAACAACCCGGTCATCCATCAAGCCACGATGCGTATCCTCCTGGTTCTGCTCGTGCCGGCCGTGGTAGTCGGGATACTCTGCCTTCTCGGTTTCGTAAAGGTGCGCTTCACGACGCCCCGGGAACGAATAATTGCCCTCGTCGTCAGCGTCGTCAGCGTACTCGCCCTCCTCGCCGTGCTCGGATCGACCAAACTCACCGACAGCATGGATACGATCTACTTCACTCCTGACCGGCTCCTCATCGGTTTTGTGTTCTTCCCTCTTGGTTACTTTTTCTGGTTCCAGCGCACGGCGCGCCCCTGGAATGCCCGGCTGCGAAGTCCGCTGACGGTGGTCGCAACGGTGCTCTTCCTTGCGCTCTCGGTTGTCGGCGGGTACCAGGTGTCTGCTACAGCCCAAACCGCCGAGGCCCGGGTCGCCGCGTTCCGCCCGGTGCCGGTCGTCGAGAAGTCAGCACTCGAAGCGACCTGCAAAACGCTTCAGGGCCTGCAAGAGACCGGGCACTACTTGTTTCTGGCAGAGGCGCGCTCTGATCTGATCGCATACGGATGTCATGCACTCTACGGAGTCGACGTTGCACAGCAGAATTACGACCGCCGCTCCTGGGTGGTCGGACTCTGGCAGAAAGACGGCTTCAAACAGCAGACCGTTCAGGCACAGGAACTTTCGGAGATCGGGCTGGAAGAAATACCCTTCCTTCCCCCGAACTGACATTCCAGAATTCGCACATGGAGGTGCGTCGGAGGTAAAGGCTCGACTTCGACGTCGACCTGTCTGTCGGCTCCGTCACCCCTTAGCCCTCCCCCACCGCCATCATCGGCCTCCTGAGGGATGGATGTTCTCGAGGTCTTCCAGAAGACTCGGATGCGTGGGCTCCCAGCCGAGCGCCTCACGCGTACGAGCACTCGACGAGGGCTGGTCGGCCGCAAAAATCGGGCCGAGGGGGCCGTAGGTCTCCTGCGGCACCGATTCGACCGGTAGCTCGAGCCGCCGGCCGATGACTGTGGCGATGTCGCGCACCGAATCACCCTCATCGGCGACGGCGTGCCAAGAGCTTCCGGCGGGTGCTTGTTCCAAAGCAAGCCGAAAGAGCAGGGCCGCGTCGAGGGCATGCACTGCCGGCCAGCGCTGGCTGCCGTCGCCGGGATAGCCGGATACTCCGGTCTGGCGAGCGAATTGGGTCAGCAACCCGGCGAATCCCCCGTCGCCGTCGCTATGCACAGTTCGCGGCAGTCGCACTGCGACACTGCGAAGGCCGCGTGAGGCCAGGTCGAGGAGGTTGATGATGGTGCGACTGCGACCGCCGACTGGGCCATCGGTCGACACAGGGTCAGCCTCGGTGGAGGCGCGACCCGGAACCGCTGGAGTGCCCGCCACGGTGACCAGCGGACGATCACTGCCGAGAAGTTCGTCTCCGAGCACCTCGAGTGCGGCGGTCTCTTCAGCCACCGCCCGGGCGAGGGCCTCCGGGCTACTGAAATCGTTGGCGAACGCGAGGTGGATCACTCCATCGGCACGCGCGGCGCCCGCCCGCACAGCGTTCAGATCGGCGAGATCTCCCCGGAAGGGTTCGGCGCCAGCCGACTCGAGGGCCAGCGCTGACGCGTCTGAGCGGGCGAGCGCGACGACGGTGTGGCCAGCGCTCAGGAGCTCGGCGACGACGGCAGAGCCGATGCGTCCCGAACCACCTGTGACGAATACATGCATGACACTCTCCAAATGATGAGACAATAGTCCCATCACTGTAACAGAGTGATGGGACTATTGTCTCATTGCCAGAGCGAAATGATGAAACGGATGTCTCATCACTAGTATTGACTCATGACGAGGTGGGAACCGGGCGCGCGCGAAAGACTCGTCGTCGCTGCCGTCGACCTGTTCACCGAGAAGGGATACGACAAGACCACGGTGACGCAGATAGCCGAGCGCGCCGGAGTCACGAGAAGCACGCTCTTCCGATATTTTCCCGACAAGCGCGACATTCTGGCAGCTGGGCAGGAGACACTCAGCCTCCTGCTGACCGAAGGAATCACGGAGGCACCCGCGGGCGCCACCCCGCTCGAGGCGGTCGCTGCCGGGCTCGATCGCGTTTCGGATGCAATGGGGACACTGAACCGCGAACTGGGGCCGCTCATGAAGGCGGCGATCGCCGCCAGCGCCGAACTGCAAGAGCGCCACGTTCTCAAGAGCGTCGGCCTCGCCACATCCATCACTGCCGCCTTGATCGCCCGCGGCGTGGCCGATCCGACAGCGCATCTCGCCGGCGAACTGGGTGTGCTTGCGTTCACACGCGGCTACGCCGAATGGTCGGAGAGCGACAAACAGTCTGAACGCCCGCTCTCGTATTACACCGCGGCCGCACTCAACGAACTTCGAGTGGCAAGCGCCACTCTCGGCTAATCCCTCAGACTCGTTCCAAAGCCTGATGGGGTTCAGCGGGAAGCTCGATGTGAACCGAGTCGCCCGGCCTTACAGCACCGGAGCGAAGCACGATGCCCATGATTCCCGCTTTCCGGACTGGGTCTCCATTTCCATCGCGACCCACAACCGACTTCAAGAGGCCCGGCTCGAAGGTGTTAATTTGCGCGCACGGGTTTCGAAGTCCAGTGATTTCGATTACAGCGGCATCGCCGAGGCGCAACCTGGTTCCGCGAGGCAGGCCGAGGAGATCAATTCCTGCTGTCGTAACGTTCTCTCCCAACTCACCGGGCCGCACAGTGAATCCGTCCTCGGAGACTTCGGTGAAGAGTTCGGAATGGATGAGGTGAACTTGTCGAAGATTGGGCTGCGTTGGATCGGAGGCGACTCTCGAACGGTGCTGCACTGTACGGCCGAGATGGGCGTCGCCCTCAACCCCAAGGCCCGCGAGCAACATGATCATGTCGCGCGGGGGCTTAGTGAACTGATGCTCGGAGTCTCGGCTGACGGAGATGACGACAGGTGCGGCAGATTGTTCCATGCCACTGATGATCCCACTGGGCGAGTCGGGAACGTTGTAAAAATGTCAACGTCACCCGAATCGCGATCAGGATCGACCAGTTCGCAGGCGTCAGCGCCAGAAGTCGGTGAGTTGCTCGGCGAGCACTCTGCCTTGGTTGTGACCGGCTCGAGCCGCGGGCAGACGCAGCGACGGATCCATCGCGTTGGCACCGAACATGTGCTCGGAGTTGCTGTCTGGGAAGACCGTTTCGACCCGGCTGCCGCCTGCGCGAAGTTCGTCGACCTGCGTTGCGAGCTGCATGCCCCAGGCCAGCGGATGCCGCGACCTGCCGCCAAAGGGTGACAACACCAGCACCCGTGCACATCCGGCTGCCAGATCGGCATTCTCGTTTCTGCGGTAGCCGCCGTCGATGTATCGGCTGTCGCCGATGCTGTACGGAGCACCACTGGAGGTGCTGGCCGCGATCGCGTCGACCAGGTCGACTCCGCTGTGGCGGTCGAACACGACCGGGTCGCCAGTGCGGGCGTCGACCGCCGTGATGAGGATGCGCCGTTCTGGCCACTGCTGACTGGTCAGTCGAGCGGCGACGGTGGCGCGCCACCGCGTTTGCCACGAGCCGTCTGACGCTGCATCCATTTCCAGCGCCGCCGCGCCCATTCTGCGGCGCATGTCGGCCGCATCCTCGGCCGCCGCGATGATTCGGCTCGTTCTCTCCATGTGGTTCACCGCCGGCTGGTTCACTGGCGGCTGGTTCACTGGCGGCTGGTTCACTGCCGGCTGGTTCACTGCCGGCGGAATGGGAACGCGGGCGCCGTCGGATACCACGGGAGCAATGCGCACCTGGGGCGCAGCGCCGAGGATGTCGGCAAGCAGCTCGGTCGGCGGGATGCCGCAGCTGATCTGTGCCGCGGCCGTCGATCCGGCCGACGTGCCGATGATCACATCGGCTTTTGTTGCATCCAACCCGGCCTGGAAGAGTCCGGCGATGACGCCGATCAGCCACGCGTTGCCTGCTGATCCGCCACCGCCAAGAACCAATGCTGTGCGGGGGTGATGTTCCGTGACGCCGTTGGAGGTCGTCTGGGAGTTGAACTGAAGTGAATGATTCATAGTCGTAGCTTTCTGAGGGTGCGTGCGGCGCTCCCCCGCGACGGCTACGTCAGTCGCGCGATCGTGAACTCGAAAGGAGCGCCCGGAGTGGACAGTGTGTGCATCGGGCTCACCTCCTCGAATCGTGTCACGTTCGCCTCGAACTCTACCGTTTTGCACTCACCGTGCCAACCGACGAGTCAACGCGGGCAACACCTCAGCGTCGCTTCGCACAGACCCCCTCAAACATGTAGCGTCGCGGGGTCGAGCCCTCTACCGCGTCATCCGCTCGTGTTCAGCCGGGTTCGACTCGCCGAGAAACTGTCGCCACGTGCGCTCGCCACGCAGCACCCGATCTTTTGCGAGGTTGTCTCCGACACGGTAGGCCCGACCGACCGTACCGGGCACCCGGATCGGTACGCCGCGCCGACGCCGCGCATCCGTCGCGTCTCGAAATGCATCGACGAGCTGCCGAATGCCGAGAACCTCGGGTCCGGCGATGTCTGGCACGCGGCCGGCAGGTTCGCCGAGCGCAAGTTCGGTCAATCGCGCGGCAACCTCATCGACATGCACGGGCTCGAACCGCAGACCGCCCGGTACCGGCAGAAGCGGCAGCCGGGCCATGCCGCGGATGATCGGCAGTACGAACTCGTGCAACTGTGCTGCACGCAACACGGTGTACGGCACCCCCGATTCGGCGAAGGCTCGTTCGGCCTCCTTCTTCGCGCGGAAGTACCCGATGGGCATCCGGTCGGCGCCGACCACCGAGATGAGAATGAGGTGTTGAACACTTGTGCCGTTCGCCGCCGCAGCAGCCAAGGAGCGCGCCGCGACGTCATCACCCTTCGCTCCGCCCGCGAGGTGAAGCACGACTTCCACACCGACAAGGGCCTCAGTGAGCCCACGCCCGGTGACCGTGTCGCCCTCGACCTGCTCGATGCCCGGCTCCGCGGCGAGAGGATGCCGCGTGAAGATGCGCACCTCACGGCCGGCTTCACGTAGCATCGGCACCACGCGGCTGCCGATGGTTCCGGTTCCGCCCGTCACGAGAAGGGGTGCAGTCATGATCGTCTTCCTTTCTTTGTCACAATTCTTGTCACAATCGAGGGTTTCGCCTCGTCACTATTCCGACGACTGAAACCGAGGAGTTGTGACATGACCGATCAAAGAATTCTTGCCCGGCGGTTCGAAACCGAGCGTCCGCGGCTTGTCGCGGTCGCGACCCGGCTGCTCGGTTCTCGTGCCGACGCAGAAGATGCGGTGCAAGAGACCTGGCTGCGACTGGAGCGCACCGACACCGAAAAAATCGAGAATTTCGGAGCCTGGCTCACCACCGTCGTGTC
>JAODBB010000222.1 GCA_025463745.1 Subtercola sp. | reverse complement strand
TCTTGTCGGTGATCTCTTGCCGACCGGTGGTGGTGGCGTACTCGAGCTCATTCACGAGACGGTCGTACGCTGCCTGTGTCAGCCAGCTGACCTCTGCTTCGTCTGCCATGAATTTTCCCTTACGTTGGTGTGCAACCCTGAAATGTGGGGGGCGCCTCAGGTGAGCCAGCAGCTGTCTAATGTGCCCGTGACCGCTGGTTCTGTGGTCAATACAGTAGTGGTGATCTGCTGCGTGCGCTGCGTCGACGCGGGTACATCGATCACTTTGTAGCCCACGACCGCATGAGATTCGTCTTGGGCTTCGATCGAGCACGACACCGCTCGGCCGCTGTCGACCGACACCGTGAGTACCACGTCGACCCGGGTATCGGAGACGATGGTGAACGCTCGATTCTGAGCATCTACTGTGGATGCTGACCCGTCGAGCCCGGCCCAGACCACCCACGAGCCGATCACGACGACGACTGCCGCACCGAACGCCAGCGCGATGATGCGGCCGCGCCTCGTCGACTTCGGCGTGCGACCGTACCGTTCTGCGCGAACATACGAAGCGGGCTCCGCCATGGAGGAGGGCGCCAGCGGCGCGCTCGACGCAGCGAAAGGGCCGTCTTCGCTCAACTCGTCTTCGTTCACGTGTTCGAATCTCTCTGGTCGAAACGATTAGTCTAGGTCAGTGCAGAAGTTCCCGGCACACCCTATTTCACTAGGGTAGTTCGCTTACCTGAGGAGTTGAGACACCTGGCATTCCGTCTCATGGCCGTTCATGCTCACCCCGACGACGAGTCGAGCAAGGGCGCAGCCACGTATGCCTACTACGAGCACCGTGGAGCCGAGGTCATGGTGGTCAGCTGCACGAGCGGCGAGCGGGGCAGCATCCTCAACGAGAACCTCGAGGCACGCAGTTGGGCCGAGCGCGACATGGCCGGTCTTCGTCGGGTCGAGATGGCGGCAGCGCAGGCGGCGGTCGGGTTCGAACACCGGTGGCTGGGGTACGCCGATTCAGGCCTGCCCGATGAGGGTGACCCGCTGCCCGCGAACGCCTTCGCGAGCATCCCGACGCACCTCACGGTGCGGCCGCTGGTGAAGGTCATTCGCGAATTCCGCCCGCACGTGCTTCTCACCTACGACGAGAATGGCGGGTACCCCCACCCCGACCACATTCGCTGCCACGACATCTCGGTTCTCGCCTACGAGCTGGCCGCCGACGAGTCGTATGCGCCCGAATTCGGGCCTGCCTGGCAGGTCTCGAAGCTCTACTACGACCGCATTTTCAGCTACCAGCGCATGCAGTCGATCTACTCGCTGCTCGTCGAAACCGACCCGGAGAGCCCGCTGATCCAGTCGTTCACCGAGATCAAGAGGTGGATGACCGAGGCTCCGTACCTCGCCACCACCCAGATTCCCGCGGGTGAGTTCTTCGCCGCTCGCGACGCCGCCTTGCTCGCCCACGCCAGCCAGGTCGCGCCCGACAGCTCGTTCTTCTTCTGGCCGAATGAGCTGCAACAGAAGGCGTGGCCATTCGAAGACTTTCAGCTGATCGATTCGAAGGTGCCGTTGCCCGAACGTGGAGATGCTTTGGAGTCCGACCTCTTCGAGGGCGTCGTCGACGATGAATCGGATGCTTCGGCGTCTGTCAAGGGTGCCGCGGAGGTCACCAAATGATGCTTCTTGCTGCCGTGACTGCCATGAACTGGCTGGCCGACGACGCCACCCCTACGCCCACCACCGACCCGAATTTCAACCCCGACACCGTCACCCCCGGCACGATCGGGTTCGTCATCACCCTGTTCGTCGCCATCGCGGCCGTGCTGCTGATCATCGACATGGTTCGGCGCATCCGTCGCGTCAACCTACGCGCTCAGGCGAAGGAGAAGGTCGACGCCGAAGAGGCGGCCGCGGCTCGGGCCGCGATCGGCCGTTCGAAAGGCAAGAAGAGCACCTAGTGGCGCGTCTGTGCAATTCGCCGTCGGCTTCCGCGACGATCAGCCGTTGTAGGGCGGGTTGACGGCGAGTAGCAGAATTCCGCTCCAATGGCAGGCGAATGCGACGAGCGTGAGGGCATGAAAGATCTCGTGAAAACCGAAGACGCCGGGGATGGGGTTCGGCCTCTTGAAGCCGTAGATGATCGCACCGATCGTGTAGGCCACCCCACCCGCCAGAACGAGCGTCATCGTGGCAGCGTTCGCAGCGAAGATGTCCACGATGAACAGCAGCGCGGCAAAGCCCATCAGTACATACAGCGGTGTGTACAACCAGCGCGGTGCGTCGATCCAGAAGACACGAAAGCCGATGCCGAGAACGGCAGCGATCCAAATCAATATCAGCAGCACCGTGCCTTTGCCGGGAGGCAGCGCAAGCACGGCGATGGGCGTGTAGGTGCCCGCAATGAGCAGAAAGATGTTGGCGTGATCGATGCGCTTCAGGATGCGCTTGGTCTTCAACTTCCAGTTGAACCGGTGGTACAGGGCCGAATTACCGAACAGCAATAACGAGGTCACCGCGAACACAGCGCAACTCACCTTCGCGGCCGGCCCTACCGCGACGGCTACGAGAACGATGCCTGCGGCGATGGCAAGAGGAAATGTGACGGCGTGAATCCAGCCGCGCCACGTCGGCTTCACATCAGCGAGTGACCCGTCGACCGTGGCAGCCGCCGAGGAAGCCGAGGCGGCCGCGACGACGGCAGCATCATCGTCGGCCTCTTCGAGCAGCGGCAGGTGGGGAATGGGCGCCGCCGGGTCGAGTGCCTGCGAGTCGGCGATGTGTTCGTCGTGCATCGGGCGGGCATCCGGCTGTTCAGGCATGCTTCAAGACTATGGGTCGCTGAATGCGCTCCGCTGTGAGTTTGAGCCGTGCGAGGGGTAGCGTAGCTTCGTGGCAAACAGGCAGGGCTCACCGGCACGGGGGTTGCTTTACGGGCTCTACCAGAAGCGTTTGCGCCGCGAGCTCGATGAAGGCGAGATGCCGCACCACGTCGCCATGATCATCGACGGCAACCGGCGCTGGGCCAAGCAGAATTTTCTGGCCACGGCAGCCCACGGGCATCGAGCCGGCGCCGCGAAGGTGGCCGAGTTCTTGGAATGGTGCGACGACCTCGGCATTTCTGTCGCGACCCTCTACCTGCTTTCGACCGACAACCTCAAGAGCCGCAGCTCTGACGAACTGACGGAATTGATCGAGATCATCGCGCAATTGGCCGAGGAGCTGTCGACCTACCGCGATTGGCGCATCAAGCACGTCGGCAGCAACGACGGCTTGCCCCCGCGCTTGGTTTCTGCTCTCGCCGAGGCCGAGGCTCGAACCGCCGGCAACACGGGCCTCCACGTGAACCTCGCGGTGGGGTACGGCGGCCGAACCGAGATCGCGGATGCCGTACTCAGCATCATTCGCACCCATCAGGCTGCCGGCCATTCCCTTGCGGACCTCGCCGCAAACCTCGACGAAGATCTGATCAGTGCGAACCTGTATACCGGCGGTCAGCCCGACCCCGACCTGGTCATCCGTACCTCCGGCGAGCAGCGCCTCAGCGACTTCATGCTCTGGCAGAGCGCTCACAGCGAGTTCTACTTCATGGAGGCGCTCGGGCCGGATATTCGCCAGGTCGACTTTTTACGAGCATTGCGCGACTATTCCAGGCGCCACCGCAGGTTCGGCAGCTAGGCTTTCATCCACGTCGAGAGAAAGGTGCTGCTCATGAAAGGCAAAGTCCTGATCGTGGTCGGTTTCGGTGTCGGCTATCTGGCGGGTTCGGCATCGGGTCGCCGTCGTTATGAGCAACTCAAGTCGAAGGCGAACGAGGTGCTGAACGACCCCCAGCTCAAGAAGGCCGTGAAAGACGCGGGTGCGTTCGTCGCCGATAAGGCGCCCGGGTTCGCCGAGGCCGTGCAGAATGTCGTGGTCGACACTGCGAAGAAGGTTCCTGAGAAGGCCAAAGACGCCGCCGCGAAGGTGCGCGAGGGAGCCGAAGACGGGTACAACAAGGCCTCGTCGTAACACAGTGTTAACCTCCGGCGGCGT
>JAODBB010000144.1 GCA_025463745.1 Subtercola sp. | reverse complement strand
AGATAGCGCGGCGACTCAGGCAATCGCCAGGCCAAGAGGCCGTACACGATGGCAGGCACGGCGCAGACCACGAACATCCACCGCCACGCGTCAGCGCCGAACCAGAACGGCTCGTTCGCACCGCCAGCCGCGTTGGCGAGAATGGCATCAGAGAGCAGAGCCGCGAAGATACCGAGGGTGATGGCGAGTTGCTGCAGCGAAGCGAGACTGCCCCGCACGGCCTTCGGGGCGATCTCGGCGATGTAGGCCGGCGCGATGACAGACGCGATGCCGATGCCGATGCCGCCGAGAACACGCCAGAGCACCAGATCCCAGACCGCGAACGCGAACGCCGAACCGATCGAGCTGATCAAGAACAGGGCCGCGCCGATGATCATGACCGGAATGCGGCCCATGCGGTCGGCGAGCCGCCCGGCGAAGTACGCGCCCACCGCGCAGCCCAACAACGCTGACGCGACAACGAATCCGCTCAACAGTGGAACGCCACCCAGATCGAAATCGGATTTGATGGCGTCAACAGCGCCATTGATGACAGATGAATCGAAACCGAACAAGAAACCACCGAGTGCGGCGGCGATCGATAGCCCGATCACCTTACGGTTGAGCTTCTTCTGCAGATCTTTCTCTGAAACGCCAGACCCCGTTGTGCTAGCCGTGCCAGACATTGATAACCCCTTCGAACAGTGTGCCCGCGTCAGTTGTCGCGGCTGGTAGTTCTACTACCGCGTGGGTCGAAAGCTGTTTGCAAGTTGTCTCCCTCACAACTTCGATCTTGGCACGAACTTTCACAGATGGCGTGAAATGGGTCGGGGCTTGCGTCTGGGCGCGGAGGCTGTTCGTATGAAAATACGAAGTGAATGGGCGGCAGCCATGGTGGCGGCTGTCGTGGTGGGTGCGGTGTGGTTCGGCGTGGCGACGAGTGGCCTGACGGCGGATGCCTCGGCCGCTGCCTCGGCTGCCAGCGCGGTGTGGCCTGGCTCGACGGCAGGCGGCGAGCTGGGGCGCGACCCGGCGACACGAAGCGCGGTGTGGTGGCCTGGCTCGATCACCGGCGACGCGCTCATGACCGCCGCGTCAGCACGAGGAGTCTGGCCCGTAGGGCCCGGGCACACCGTGCTGCGCCCGTTCGAAGCACCTGTCACCCGCTACTCGGCCGGCCATCGGGGCGTCGACATCGCTGCCGACGTCGGTCAGCCCGTGCTAGCGACCGCGGCGGGCGTCGTGTCATTCGCGGGCGTGGTTGTCGACCGGCCGCTGATCTCGATCGTACAGAGCGACGGGTACGTGAGCACGGTTGAACCAGTCCGGCCATCGGTTGCCGCTGGCACCCCGGTCGCGGCCGGGCAGATCATCGGAACGGTCGCTGCCTGGTCGCATTGCGATCAGCCCTGTGTACATCTGGGCGTGCGGCTGAACGGCGAATACGTGTCACCGTTGCTTTTGCTGGGAGCGGTTCCGCGGGCCGTGCTCCTGCCGCTCGAATCCGCACATCCTGCAGAGGGCTCTCGCGCCGGGCAGCCCGCGCAGCTGGTGCAGCCGGTGCGGTCGGTCAGCTCGGCGAACCCGGTGCGGTCGGTTCATTCCGCGGACTCGGTCTGCTCCGCAGACTTCGTACGGCTAGGCACGGGGGTGAGCGGAGAGGTACGACTGTCGCAGGCGCTCGGTCGTCACGTGGGTATAGATCTGCGTGGTGCCGAGGCTGGCATGGCCGAGCAGCTCCTGCACGGCTCGCAGGTCGGCACCGCCGTCGAGCAGGTGCGTTGCCGCGGTATGCCGAAATGCGTGCGGGCCCTCCGGCCCGGCCCCCGGCACTCGGTGCAGCAGCTCCGAGACGAGCGCGTAGACCCCTCGGGTGCCGAGCCGTGCACCTCGGGTGTTCAGAAAAAGCGCGCTCGGCAGGCTGCCCGATCGAGGGCTGCCTGATCGAAGGCTGCCCTCCGTCTGAGCGAGCAGGGCGCGGCGACCGTGCTGCTGATACTGCTGCAACGCGAGGTGGGCGGGCACTCCGAACGGCACCACGCGCTGCTTGGAGCCCTTGCCGGTCACGAGAACGGTGCGCCGGTCGTGATCGAGATCATCGACATCGATGCCGATCAGCTCAGAAACCCGTAGAGCCGAAGCGTAGAGCAATTCGACGATGGCTTGGTCGCGCTCAGCGATCGGATCGCCGTCGCGTGATCGCTCAGCGAGGTGATCGAAGATCACCTGCATCGACGTGGCACTGAGCACGCGGGGCAGCGACCGATCGGGTTTCGGCGCGCGCAGTCGAACGGCCGAGTCTGACGTTTGCCGGGCCGTTCGTGAGAGCCACGCCGAGAAGCTCTTCACGGTAGCCGAGCGGCGAGCCAGCGTTGCCTTCGAGAGACCTCGATTCGACGCCTCCCACAGCCAGTCACGCAGCAGCTCGAGTGTGAGGTCGGCATCGTCGTTGCGATCCTCGGATCCGCCCGGCCCGACCGATGCGTGTGCGTGTGCGTCTGCGTCTGCGTCTGCGTCGCGGGCGCGACCCAGTGCGAACGACCGGAGGCTCGCAAGGTCTGAGGAGTACGAACGAATCGTGTTCGGCGAATATCCGCGTTCGAGCGCGAGATATGACACGAAGTCGTCGATGCTCGTGTCGAGGTTCACTCCTCAAGAATGCCCGACGCATCGTCAGACGAGCTGGGTCGGCCGGGCGTGGCGAGAGAACGAGTGTCGGCGAGACGTACCGGGAGATATGCTGACCGGCCGGCGGAGACGTGCAGGAGAATGCTTCTCGACAGACTGACCGGCGGTCGGGCGGCGGTCGGGCGGCGGTCGGGCGGCGGTCAGCCGGCCACCGGAGCCTTGCGGGAGAACGCGTCTCGCTGACGCTCGGGCGACAGGGCCGCGAGCCTGGCGACGTACCCTGGCGGCGACGTGCTCACAACGTCGAACCCACCGATCGGCACGACCGAATGAACGACTTGCTCGTCGTACACGTGCACCAGATTGATCGACTGGCCGCCGGCCACGCCGGAGAGCACACCCCGCTCGGCTGCGAGATTCAACGTGTAACAGGTCGCAGCCGCCACCGAGATCGGAACCCCTGCGAACAGCGAGGTGGACGAGTAGTGCAGGTGCCCACCGAGAATGCCCCGAACATCTGTGCCGCGAATCACATCCGCGAACAGATGCTGATTCTGCAATTCGAGGATGGGCATGAGCGGAAGCGTCGTCGGAATCGGCGGATGGTGAAGAGCGAGAAGGGTGCCGTGCGGAGCGGGCACCGAAAGCTGGGCGCTCAGCCACTGCAATTGATTCTCCGTCAACTCGCCATGATGGTATCCAGGCACTGAGGTGTCGAGAGCGATAAGTCTGAGCCCGTTCAGGTCGAAGACGCGATCGACCGGATCGTTGCTGGCGGCTTCGTCGAGAAGATCAGTGCGCAACCGGGCGCGCTCATCGTGATTGCCCATGACCCAGATGAGTTCGGCGCCCAAGCGGGCGGCCGCAGGCTCGACGATCGAGCGGATTCGGCCGTAGGCATCGCTTTCGCCGAGGTCGGCGATATCACCGGTAAAAACCAAGGCATCGAACCGGATGCCCGAACCCTCGAGTTGGGCCAGAATCTGCTTCACCGTGGCATCCGTATCAACCGCTCCGTACAGCAGCGCCTCCCCCTCAAGAAAGTGCGTGTCGCTGATGTGGGCGATGACGTGAGTCGGTTCGGCGTTCGAGGTCATGCTTCTATCTTCTTCCACCCACGCTCACCTTCGACGACGCTGCCGGCTAACGAAAGTGAACCAAGGAGTGAACTCGTGCGCGCAATGCTCAGCCCAGCTCGCTTGGCCAGGTCTGAGGTGGTTCGTGGCGATCTGCTGCTGAGAGCGTCGCCGAGCCGCAGTTGGTCGGGCGAACGGTGTGAGACGCGTTCATCCGCGTTATTCTCGCCGATCGTGCCGCCCGACTCAGATTGCTCAGTCAGTGGAGAGAAGAGCGCCATGACTTCGTCGGTGTTGGTGACGCACTCCGCGTTGAACTCACGTAACAATCGATGACAACCGGCCGACGAGAGCGACGTGACCGGCCCGGGAACGGCGCCGAGCGGGCGCCCGAGCGACGATGCATGCGCTGCTGTGTTGAGCGACCCGCTGCGGCTGCCGGCTTCGACCACCACCGTGGCCTTCGAGGCGGCCGCGATCAGGCGGTTTCGCTGCAGAAAACGCCATTTAGTGGGCGGCGAGCCGCAGGGCAACTCCGAGACGACGAGCCCATGACTGGCGATTCGAGTCAGCAACGCATCATGACCACTCGGGTAGAACCGATCGACCCCGCCGGCGAGGAAGGCGACGGTGAAGCCCGAGCTTGCGAGCGCCGCTCGATGCGCCATGCCGTCGATACCGTACGCCGCTCCGGAAATGACTCCGACGCCCCGATCGCTCAGACCCGCCGAGAGTTCCATCGCAACGTGCTCCCCGTAGCCGGTCGCGGCACGTGCCCCCACCAACGCAACGGAGTCGGTCATCCGGCTCACAGCCCCCGGCTTGCCTCGCACCCATAAGGCGAGAGGCTCATGCCTGCCGAGGTCGCCGAGAGACGCCGGCCACTCGTCATCACCCGGAATGACGAGTCGCGCATTGCACCGGGAGGCCAGCCGGATCGAGCCGAGCGCCGAGTTGGCGGCCAGCCGGGGCATCCACCGTTCGAAGGCCATCGCGAGAGCGTTCGGCAGCACATCCTCAACTCCGGCATCAGCCAGTGCGTGGAGAACCCGAGTGCGCTTGTGCCGTTCAAGGAGGGCCGTGAGCGCGGCGCCGGCGCCGAGCGCCCGAACGAGGATGCCGGCTACGAGATCTCCCGGCTCGGCGATACCGCTCCAGGTGGCCCGGGCGAACCGTTCGGCGGTTTCGCGAACGCGGTCGTCACGCTGATCCTGTGCACCGTCGCCGCTGTCGCCCCGCTGATCCCGTGCGCCATAGCCGCTGTTGCCATGCAGGACACCAACACCAACACCAACACCAACACCACCACCACCGGCGCTGTCGCTGTCGCCGCCACCGCCATCGACGCTGTCGTCGACGCTGTGCGTGATAGAACGGATCGCATCGAAGACGAGCGACTCGTCAAGCGAGAACATAGTCATGATGCCAACGACTTTCTGAGATAGAGAGCGCGGCCGACGTGGTCATGCTCGGGCTGATCAACACCATCGAGGTCGGCCAAGGTCCAGGCGACGCGCAGAATACGGTCGTACGCGCGCATCGTGATACCTCCTCGCTCGAGAGCTCGATCGAGGAGCGTCGTCACCTCGTGCCCCAGACGGTGCGGCCCTGCGCGCAACCACTCGCCGGCGACCTCACTGTTGAGCTGCCAGCCTGTGCCCTCGAGCCGTTCTGCCATGCGACGACGTGCACTGACGACCTGACTCCGAGCCTCAGCCGTCGTGAGACGCGGTTCGGTGCGCGAGACTCGCAGCTCGCCCGCAGTCACCCGCCGAACCTGCACTTGAATGTCGATGCGGTCGAGCAGCGGGCCAGACAGACGTGCAAGGTACCGTCGGCGAGTGTTCGGCGTGCAGATGCAGTTCGATTCCGCCGCCCCGTACTGCCCGCACGGGCAGGGATTTGCGGCGAGGATCAGTTGGAATCGGCCGGGAAACTTCGCCACCGCGTTCGCACGGTGAATGCTGATGACGCCCGATTCGAGCGGCTGGCGCAACGCGTCGAGTACGTTGGTGGCGAACTCGGGGGCCTCATCGAGAAACAAGACCCCGTGGCAGGCTCGAGCTGCTGCCCCCGGCCGGATCTGCTTCGACCCGCCGCCGATGAGCGCAGCCGCCGTAGCCGTGTGATGCGGATTCTCGAAAGGAGGTCGCGTGGCGAGCGAACGCGGCACCCCGGCACCTGCGAGCGAGCGGATCGAACTCACCTCGAGCGCCTTCTCGGTGTCGAGATCGGGCAGAAGCCCGGTGAGTCGCGACGCGAGCATCGTTTTGCCCGCGCCCGGAGGCCCGAGCATGAACATGTGGTGACCGCCGGCCGCCGCCGCAACCAGGGCGAGAACGGCGTCAGGGTTGCCGATGACGTCGGCGAGCTCACGGTGCGGTTCGCTGTCATCGACCCCGTCACTGCCCTCGAGCACCTCGAGCTCGATCTTGTCGAAGGCGCCGCCGTGAAAGATCGCCGCATCTCGCATCGAAGCGACGGGCACGATCGTCACACCGGGAACCAGCTCGGCCTCCTGCCGATTACCCGCCGGCACCACAAACGTACGAAAGCCCGCGCGGGCCGCTGCAGCGATGGCCGGCAGCACCCCGTTCATCGGCCGAAGTCGGCCGTCGAGGCTCAGCTCGCCGAGGTGCACCACACTCTCCACTGAGGTCGCAGAAATCGTGCCCGCCGAGGCCAGAATGGCCATCGCAATAGCCAGGTCGAACGTCGAGCCGTGTTTCGGCAACGCCGCCGGAGAAAGGTTGACGGTGATCTTACTCACCGGCAAAGAGCAACCGGAGTTCGCCGCCGCCGCACGAACCCTGTCCCGAGCATCCGCCAGCGCCGTATCGGGCAACCCGATGATCATCAGTGTCGGCAGGCCATTTCCCATGTCGGCTTCGACCTCGACCATCGAGCCCGTCATGCCGAGCAAGGCGACCGAATGCGTACGCGCCACCATCAGAAAATGCCCTCGAGGTGTTCGACCGTCGCCGGGTCGCGCACGGGGGCGACGACTGCGATCACATCAATACGGATCTGCCGGCGACCACCGCCCGACGCCTCGCACCAGGCCGCACTCAATCGCTTGAGCCGCGCCAGTTTCGCGACGGTGATCGCCTCGAACGGATGCCCGTACCGCAACCCTGAGCGCGTCTTCACCTCGACGAAGACCGTCACGCCGGCCGTCTCGGCCACCACATCGATTTCGCCCTGCGTGCAGCGCCAATTGCGCTCGAGGATCGTGTACCCCCGCCCGACCAGGTATTCGGTCGCGAGCTGCTCGCCCCGCCTGCCGAGTTCGTCTTTCGCCTTCATTCGTGCCTCCAGCCA
Source organism: Subtercola sp. (assembly GCA_025463745.1). GTDB lineage: Bacteria > Actinomycetota > Actinomycetes > Actinomycetales > Microbacteriaceae > Subtercola. Next base: position 2,634 of record JAODBB010000144.1, on the reverse strand, counting down.
GCAACACTGGCAAAGGCGAACGCCGTCAGAACGAACGAACCGTCAATCTGTGCACAACCAACATGCGCAACAGATTGTGCAGAACAAGAACCTCAGAGGTCGCGCCGATTGGCGCCACCTCTCGGCGCGACCTCTTACTCGTCGAGCGCGAGCTCTTTCGGCAGCTCGAAGTCTTTCGACGACAGCTCTTCGATATTCACGTCTTTGAAGGTCAGCACCCGCACCGACTTGACGAAGCGGTCGGAGCGATACACATCCCACACCCACACGTCGTTCATGGTCAGTTCGAAATAGAAGTCGTGTTCGGTGTCGCGCCTCACCAGATCGACATCGTTGGCCAGATAGAACCGGCGTTCGGTCTCGATCACGTACTTGAACTGCGACACGACATCGCGGTACTCGCGGTAGAGGGCCAGCTCGACCTCACGGTCGTAATCCTCGAACTCATCTTCTTCCATGGTGCGACAAGTCTATGCCCGCAGGCTGTCAATCGAGTTCGAGCTCCGCGAGCATCCGCTCGGATTTCAGCCAGGTGAGCCGGTGATGATCACTCGGCCCCAGTAGGTCGAGAGCCTCGAAGTGCGCGGAGCTGCCGTAGCCCTTGTTGCTCGCCCAGCCGTAGCCCGGCACCTCGGCGTCGAGCGAGATCATGAGCCGATCACGGTGCACCTTCGCCACAACAGAGGCGGCGGCGACCGATGCGCAGTCGCGGTCGGCCTTGATCTTCGTGGTCACCCGCACCGGCGTCTGCGTCACCGGCACGAGATGCCTGCTCAGGTAATCGTAATTGCCGTCGAGCACCAGCACTGCACCCTCGACATCGACGCCCGCCGCAAGCAAAACCCCGAGAGCCCGGGCGCCGGCGAGCCCGAGACAGAAGATGATGCCGAGCTCGTCGACTTCGGCGGCACTCGCCAGGCCCACAGCGGATGCCCGCGCCCACGCCGCGGCCAGCGGAGCCAGTTGCTCGCGCCGCGGTTCGGCCAGCAGTTTCGAGTCACGGAGCCCCTGCGGAAATCTGCCAGGGCGAACCGGATCGATGACACACATTCCCACCGCGACGGGGCCCGCCAACGCTCCACGGCCCACCTCGTCGACGCCGATGATCAACCGTGCACCTTGCCGGCCGAGGGCCCGCTCGTGCCGCAGCGTCGGATCAGTCACCGGTGTCATCCCGAGCCGCCTGGCGGCGCCCCTGGCGCTGCGTCTTTAGCCCCGCGGAAGACGGCCGAGTAGTTGTCGAGAAAAGTCCAGCGACTCGACGGCCAGGTGATCCACAACGCACGCCCGACCACGTCGCTGATCGGCACAAAACCGCCGCCGGGTTTGGTTTGGTTGTACCGCGAGTCGGCCGAGTTGTACCGATTGTCACCCATCACCCACAGCGAACCGGCCGGCACCGTTACGTCGAACGCGAGGTCGGACACCTTGGTCACACCGTCGGGCAGCTTCAGATACGGCTCGTTCAGCGGAACGTCGTTGACCGACATCTGGCCGAGCGCATTACAGCAGGTGACGTGATCGCCCGGCAACCCGATGACCCGCTTGATCAGATGATCATTACTGTCTGTCGCGGCCAGGCCCACCGCATCCAGAACCCAGTTGACTGCCGAAACCAGTGGACTCGTCGGGGGTTCGGTCTGCGGCGGCAGCCAGCCGCCCGGGTCTTTGAACACCACGACGTCCCCGCGGGCGATGGGGATGACGTTCGGCTCGAGCTCGTTGACCAGAATGCGGTCGTTGATCTGCAGCGTGTTCTCCATCGACCCCGACGGAATGTAGAACGAACGAACCAGGAAGGTCTTAATGAGCACAGAAGCGAGCAGCGCCACCAAGAAGATGATGACGATGTCGCGAAAGAAGAGGGCAGCACTGCGCGAACGCCGCCCCCCGCGATTACCGCCGCGACGTGGCCGCGTCGGCACCGTAGTTTCTGTCATTGAGTTGTTTCTGTCGTTTTAACGTGCCTGAGCCCTCGCCCCATTTTATGGGGCGAGGGCTCAGATGTTCGGCCACAACGCTGTTCGCAGTGAGCAATTTCACAGCGACGTTACCGAAACGTCAGATTGTTCGACCGAGAAACTCTCATTCGAGAAGCCTCCGGCCGTTATCGATCAGACGAGATTTACGCGTCGCGCTTCTCTTTGATCTTGGCTTTCTTGCCACGCAGCGAGCGGAGGTAGTACAGCTTCGCGCGGCGAACGTCGCCGCGGGTGACGACCTCGATGTGGTCGATGATCGGAGAGTGCACCGGGAAGGTGCGCTCGACGCCGACCTGGAAGCTGACCTTACGAACGCAGAAGGTCTCGCGCACGCCTTCGCCCGAACGGCCGATGACGATGCCCTGAAAGACCTGCACGCGCGAGCGAGTACCTTCGATGATGTTGACGTGAACGCGAACAGTGTCTCCGGCGCGGAAGTCGGGAATGTCGCTGCGCAGCGAGGCTGCGTCTATGGCGTCAAGAATGTGCATGATGTATCGCTCTCTGTAATCGCCACAGGTCGACTACGGGTTGGGTAGAAAAAAGGATGGTGTGGCACTCGTTACAGCAGAACTCCCCTGTGGCAGAGCCTGGCGGTGGCACAATCGACAATTCTGCCATGGCAAGTGCCTTTTATGCAAAGGCATGCGCG
>JAODBB010000138.1 GCA_025463745.1 Subtercola sp. | reverse complement strand
CACGTGGCGCCTCGTGGGGTCAGCTATCACAGAGAAAATGTCGGCCATGGCTACAGGGTAGTTGGTCGGGGGTGTGTTGTGGCAGCCATGCGGGCAGTGCCAAGCTGGAGCCGGCCTCAGGTGAGGTGCGAGGCGTCAGTCAACAGGGGTGCGAATGCGCGGTGGCCAGACCCGTGGCACCCCCGGAATCAGGGCGCCGCGTTACGGCCCGCGCTCACTCGGCGTGCGCATCCGCGACGCCGTCGACGATTTCTCAGGCCGATCGCCGTCGCGCTTCGCCATTCTCATCTTCGTGGTGCTGATCGGCATCTTCACCTTCTTGTTCACCCTGCCGGTTTCGAGCGCGACCGGCGCTGCGACGAACCCGGCCGACGCGCTCTTCACGGCGGTTTCGGTGATCTGCGTGACGGGTTTGTCGACCGTCGATATGGCCACCCACTGGTCTGTCTTCGGCGAAACCGTCATCTACATCGGCGTGCAGATCGGTGCGCTCGGGGTGCTGACCGTTGCATCCCTTCTCGGCCTGGTGATCTCCCGGCGCCTGGGCCTTCGCTCTCGACTGCTCGCCGCCGGTGAGGCCGACCCGTCACGCAACGTCTCGGGCGGCAGTTCGGCCTTGCGGCTCGGAGACGTGGGCGGGCTTCTCGCCACTGTCGCGGTCAGCGCCTTCGTCATCGAGGTCGTGCTCGCCGCATTGATTCTTCCCCGGATGCTCGTCGAAGGCCTGCCGCCCTGGCAGGCCACCCTGCAGAGCTTCTACTACTCGGCGATGGCGTTCACCAACACGGGGTTCAGCCCCAATGCTGCGGGGCTCACGCCGTTCGCATCGGACTACTATTTTCTGAGCATCCTCATGCTCGGCGTCTTTCTCGGCAGCATCGGGTTTCCGGTGATCTATGCGATCTCGAGAGCCCTTCGAACACCGGGTCGGGCGCGCTGGTCACTGCACGTGAAACTCACTGTCGTCACCTCGCTGATTCTGCTCGCCGGCGGCGCCCTGGCCTACTTCGGCCTCGAATTCTCGAACCCTGGCACGTTCGGCGGAATGGGCATCGGCGACAAACTCTTTCAGTCGCTGTTCTTATCGACGATGACCCGCTCGGGCGGCTTCGCCACCATCGACATCGACAACCTGAACGGCTCGAGCATGCTCGTCACCGACATGCTCATGTTCATCGGCGGAGGTTCTGCGTCGACCGCCGGTGGCATCAAGGTCACGACGATCGCCGTGCTGTTTCTGGCTGCGTTCGCCGAGGCGCGCGGCAACGATCCGATCGAGGCGTTTCGCCGCCGCATCCCCATCGACATTCTTCGCCTGGCCGTCAGCATTGTGCTCTGGGGCGCGACGGTCGTGGCAGTGGCGACCATCATCATCCTCCAACTCACGCACGCGTCACTCGACGATGTGCTCTTCGATGTGATTTCGGCGTTCGGCACCTCGGGGCTCTCGACCGGGCTCACGGCGAGCCTGCCCGACCCTGGAATCTACGTGATGGCGATCGTCATGTTCATGGGCCGCATTGGTACAGTGACGTTCGCGGCCGCGCTGGCCTCACGCCAGCGGCGGCAGTTGTACATGAACCCTGAAGAGAGGCCGATCGTTGGCTAGTCAAACGCAGGCGCATCTACGAAAGATCTCGGCCGACGCCCCCGTTCTCGTCATCGGGCTCGGCCGGTTCGGTTCGGCGGCGGCCTCGAAGCTCGAGCAGCTGGGCCGCGAGGTTCTCGTCATCGACAGCGACCCGCTGCTGGTGCAGCGATGGGCCGACAAAGTCACTCATGCGGTGCAGGCGGATGCCCGTGACCTCGACGCGCTCAAGCAGGTGGGGGGCGGCGGTTTCTCTGTCGCCATCGTGGCCGTCGGATCTTCGCTCGAAGGCAGCGTGGTGATCACAGCGAACCTGGTCGACCTCGGAATCCCGCAGATCTGGGCGAAAGCGATGTCACCCTCGCACGGAACGATTCTCGAGCGCATCGGCGCCCACCACGTGATCTACGCCGAGGCCGAGGCGGGCGACCGGCTCGCCCATCTGGTGTCGGGGCAGGTGTTCGACTTCATCGAGTTCGACGAAGAACTCTCGGTGGCGAAACTGCGGCCACCGCTCGTCGCCCAAGGCGCACCGATCGCAGGGCTCGGGTTGCGGCGCAAATACGGCATCACCATCGTGGGGGTGCGCGCGCCCGATCAGGTGTTCGTGTACGCGAGCTCTGACACGGTGGTGGGGCCCGACGATTTCATCGTGGTGGCCGGAACGGCCGCCGACATCGACGCGTTCGCCAGACTGTGAATACTGGAGCGCCGCCGCCTCTGCGGCGCACTGCTGGCAGTGGTTTCGGCAGCCGCGCTAGTTGCGCGGGGTCTCGCTGGGCCCACGCCGACCGGAGGCTCCGCGCGCCGCTTGCGGCGGGTGGAGGGTGGAGGTGGGGAAACGCGACGAGCGCGGTCGCCGCGTTCCGCCGAATCCGTTCGGTGCGCCGCCGCTGCCCCTGTACAGCGCGCGAAACGTGATCAGCGGAGTGCGGCGACCGCGCTTGTCGCACTCCGCGACTTCCGGGGAGCAGACTGCCGTCGCTCAAGCACACCCCAGCAGTGCGC
>JAODBB010000099.1 GCA_025463745.1 Subtercola sp. | reverse complement strand
CAGCTGCTCTGCCAAGGCGACATCATCACCACGCTGATGCATGAAGGCCGGATCCTGCAGCACGGCAAAACGAAACGCCTGTTCACCGCGGCGCAGAACAGGGCGATGGCCGCCCGCGACGGCGGCTGCGTCTGGCCCGGCTGCACACGGCCACCGTCCTGGTGTGAAAGTCATCACACCGTGGAATGGCGTGACGTGGGCTACCTCCCCGGCCGAACAGACACCGACCTCGGAGTACTCGTCTGCCCTTTCCACCATCGGCATTTACATCACAGCCGATGGCAACTCGTCATGATCAACGGGGCACCCCACATCATCCCACCACCCGAAATCGACCGGACACAAACACCCAGACCCTGCACCAGGCGACGAGTCGGACACACACACGCGAACGCAGACGCCACATGAACAGACGCCACATGAACAGAAGAGAACTAACCGCTGAATTCTGGCGCGCCGCCAAGTCGATGACCGGGCTCGTGGCGAACGACCTAGTCGAGCGTCTGAATGATTCGTTCACGGTGGAACGTGCCGATGAGGTCGGCCATCAACCGCACCAACAGTCTGAAAACTCCAGATCGGCAGGCTGTTTCCCGCTATTCGCCAGGGTCAACACGCAAGACTGGCTCAGTCCGCGGGCGATACCGCTGTCTCGGGTGCACCCTCGTTCGTGTCGAGAAAGTCGTCGTGCAGAAGGAGGCCGTCTTGAATGGCACGGCGGCGCAGGGCCACCTTCGTGCCGACGTCGATGCCCAGAACGCGATACTTCTCACGGATGCGCTTGAGGTAGCTCTTCGCGGTCTCTTCTGAGATGCTGAGCTGCTCGGCGACCTGTTTCACCGGTTCGCCGCCGCCGTAGAGTGCCATTACGCGGCGCTCCTGGGCGCTGAGCTTCGGTGCCCCGCCCAGTTCTTGAGCGCTCAGCGCGAGGTCGAGTTCGCTCGAGATGAACGGCTCGCCCTTGGCTGCGGCACGAATAGCCTCGACGATCATGTCGGCCTCTTCGCTCTTCACGAGGTAACCGAGGGCGCCGGCGGCCAGCGCCTCACGGATGACGACGGGCTCGGAGTACGTGCTCATCAGCACGGTCTTGACTCCCGCCGACTTGAGGGCCCGCAGCTTCACCGAGATGGGCAGATTGTCTTTGAGGTCGAGGTCGAGCAGAACGACGTCGACGGGAAACTCGGCGTGCGTGAGCAGATCGGGCCAGGTGGTGACGGCTGCCACCATGCTGATGTCGCTCGCTGCGCCACGGATCCATTCGGTGAGAGCACCGAGCAGCATCCGGTGGTCATCGACGATCGCCAGTCGAATATTTTCATGCGACGGTGACATGATTGACCCTCCTCGTTGAGCTCATCTTACGTTTCCGGTGTATCGACATGTACGCTCATCTGGATGCGCAGACTCCCGTGTCGACCGCTTTCGATGTGCGGCCCAACCCGATCGAGTGCCCCCCAGATCGTGACGTCGACGCGACGCCTCGGTATTCCGTCGACTGAAATAGCTATCGGAAAGGCAATCCTATCGGTTCCGTTCGTCGGAACGGCTTCGAATTGCGGGCCGACGGTGATGATCAGCCGCGGCTGCTGTCGGGTTGCGGCTGCCGCGATCAGCCAGATCGCCGAGAGCAGGCCTTCGCGCTGGGCGGGTTCGAGGTATCCGGCGAGCCCCGCCGGGTCGAGCAGCGTCACCGTCGGGCTGAGCACTTCGGAGTCGTCGATGGCGTGCTGCAACCACGTTTGACGACGCCCCGCCACAAGCCGCAGACGCAATTCGCTGGCCAGAGCTGACGCGGCTGCGGCCTGGTCATTGTTCAATGGCAAGGTCACCCGGCCCGAAGCAACGTCAGACAGCAGCTCTTCGGCGCTCTGGTCGAGCCTGACGAGCTCATCCGAGCCCAGGATGCCCACCGCGAACCTCGGCGATGAAATGGTGCTCTCCACCAGCGTGCGATCGAGCTCCCGATCGATGAACCGGCTGAACGACCGAACGATCAGAATGCCGATCAGTGTGGGCGCAATGGCCGCGACGATGACCTCGAGCTGCGGCCTCGCACCCGTCGGCTGCGATCCGACACCGACGATGGTCACCGCGAACAAGAAGGCCGCCAGAATCAGTGTCGCGAGAATGAGCTGATTCAACGGCCGATATGCCACGAGCGCCAGCAGGGCGGCCCCTGCCCCGACGATGACCGTGACCTCCGGCACGGCACTGGCGAAGCCGCCCGCCGACACCAGGTCGAGAATGACCGCCGCCCCGAGCAGTATCAGAAACACGATGAAGGCGGGTGTGGGCAGATGGCTGCCGCGCGAGTTCGCGATGAGAACCGCACCCGTGAGCGCGAGGCCCACCACGACCCAGGCGATCAGGGTCAGCCACGGGTTCGCATAGCTGCCCCAGTTCAGAATGAAAAGGGCGAGACCGCGCACGCTCAGAATGATCGCGGCGACGATGGCGCCGGCCCCGATGTAACCGATTCCGATGCGCGAGTCGCTTGCGACGTCTTTACGCAACGCTTCGAGGGCTTCGGGGCCGAGGGTGCGCGCTCGCACAAGGCGCGTGAGCAGGCCATTGTTCGCGTCGTCGTGCTCGGCTTTCGAGCTGGGCGGCATGCGCTTCATGACGGGTGGCTTACTCACGGGCATCCTCTCGTCTTCGCGGATACCGGTAGCGTAATGCTCAACAGCGCAATACGCAGAAGCACCGGGCGCAGAAGCACGCCGCTCATCGCGGAACCTCGAGTACAACCGTCGTGCCGGCACCCGGGGCGGAGAAGATGCGCGCATTGCCGCCCACATCGCGGATACGGGCTACGACTGATTCGGTGATGCCGAGTCGACCGCTCGAGACGTCGGCCGTATCGAATCCGACGCCCGAGTCGGTGACCATGGCCCGAACGCCGGCGGCGTCTTGCGAAATCGTCACATCGGCCTGGTCGACGCCGGAGTGCCGCCTGACGTTCTCGAGACATTCGCCGAGCGAGAGCAGAAACGCGCTTCGTATCACCGGTGGCAGGCTCACATCGCCGGCTCCGTGCCAATGCACCGTGAGCCCGCGCCTGGCGAACCGATCTTGCAAGGCGCGAATGTTGTCGGTGACCACTGCCACGTCGTCGGCCTTCAGGTTGTACGCCCCGGATGCCCGGGGCGACGGTGTCTCGCCGAGCCGCAGTTGCCGCAACAGCACGGCGTCTTCCGCGGCTTGAACCCGCAGGGCTTCGGGGTCTACCCCCCGCCCGGAGTGCGCCAGCAGTGTGAGCGTGGCCAGCACGGTATCGTGCAGCAGCCGGGCGCTCTGCCGGCGCTGCGCTTCGAACTCGCTTGCGCGCCGCTCGGCCTGGTGGGCGGTGCCCAGCCGGGCGATACGGGCGCGGGCCCGTTTGACGCTGTCGTTCACCCAGATGCCCACCATGACGTTCACCGACCAGCCGACGATGAAGATGGTCAGCGCTTCGGTGACGTCGCTGCCCTTCATGAACGGCAAGGTGACGGCGAGGTTCGCCACGAACATGAGAAACAGATAGATGCGGCCGACGCCGGTGCCCTGCAGCACGATCGCCATTGCGCCGAGGCCCCCGCCCGAGACCAGCAGGATGGCGCTGAGCACCGACGGGTTCTGGCCGCTCAGCGAACCGAGGAGCAAGCTGATCGACAGACCGATGACGGTGGTGATCACGATCCACCACGACGACGCCGAGCGGCCCAGCATGAAGTATGTGAACAGCATCACCGCGTAGAGAACGATGGCCAGAATGAAGGTCAACAGCGGCACGCCACCGGCGATGGCGACGCAGGCGAACGAGGAGACGGTGAAGACCGTGCCTTCGAGCCAGGCCGCGGTGCCGAGCAGTGGTTCTTGATGCCTCATCATGTGCCACCCCACCCCCTCATCGCGAACTGCAGATACAGACTCGATGTTATCTACATCGCCCCCGATCAGGTGGCGAGCAGCCGCACCAGCTCCTTCGATACTGCGTCATATTCGATCAAGAATCCGTCGTGGCCGAAGCGTGAGGTGATCACTGTGGCCTCGTCGCCGTCGATATTGCCGGGCACGTGCCGGGCGATGAGTTGCTGATCGGGCACCGGAAAGAGCCGGTCGCTGTCGATGCCGATGATGAGTGATCGGGCGGTGACCCGGCGCAGCGCCTCGATGATGCCGCCCCGCCCGCGCCCCACATCGTGCGAGTTCATGGCTTCGACCAGGGTGATGTAGGCGTTCGCGTCGAAGCGGCGTGTGAACTTGTTGCCGTGGAAATCGAGGTACGACTCCACAGCGAACCGGCCGCCGTGCCCTAGCGGGCTGATACCGCTCTGCCAGCTGCGCTCGAAGCGGTCGTTGAGCTCGGTGGGGCTGCGGTAGTTCAGCAGCGCCATGCGTCTGGCCAGCGCGAGCCCGGAGTGCGGACCCTCGCCGACGGCGGCGTTGTAGTACGAACCGTGACGGTAGAGCGGGTCGGCACGAATCGCTTCGATCTGCACCGAGTTCAGCGAGATCTGGTCGGCGCTCGAAATCGACGGGGCCGCGATGATCGCCAGCCGCTCCGACTCCTCGGGGTACTCCACACCCCATTCGAGCACCTGCATTCCGCCCATCGAGCCGCCCACGATGGCGGCCCACTTCGCGATTCCGAGGTGTTCCATCACCCGGTGCTGAGCCCGAACCTGGTCGCGAATGCTGGTGTACGGAAACCGGATGCCCCACTCCTCGCCCTCCGCGTCGAGCGAAGCCGGCCCGGTCGAGCCCTGGCAACTGCCGAGCATGTTCGGGGCGACCACGAAGTAGCGGTCGGTGTCGAGCGCGAGCCCCGGTCCCACGATTCCGCCCCACCAGCCGGCTGTCGGATGCCCGGGGCCGGCCGCCCCCGTCAGGTGCGAGTCGCCCGTGAGAGCGTGCGCCACGAGTATCGCGTTGTCTGCCGCCTCGTTCAGCGTTCCGAATGTCTCGTACGCGATACGCACGTCGGGAACGAACCCCCCGCTCTCGAAGGTGACGTCACCGATGCGCGCGAACCGGCGGTTTCCTACCGGGTCGCCGTCGCGCCACGCACCGGTGGCCGGTGGCTTGCCCATGATCGACCGGATCTGAGCATCGGTGATGAAATCGCTCGGTACGGTGTCTTCAGATATCTGCCAGTCCATGTTGCTTCTATTCTGGCGAATGAAAGAGGTGGGTGCCTGACTGTTACGTCAGGCACCCACCTCTTATCGTGCGAGGGACTCCTACAGCGCGTTCGCGCGCGCCACCTCGCGTGCGGCCGCGAGGCCACCGGCCAGGTCGGCCTTGATGTCGTCGATGTTCTCGAGGCCCACCGACAGACGCACCAGGCCGGGCGTGACGCCCGAGGTCAGCTGCTGCTCGGGCGTCAGCTGCGAGTGCGTGGTGGAGGCGGGGTGAATTACGAGCGAGCGAACGTCGCCGATGTTGGCCAGGTGCGAGAACAGGCTGAGGTTGTTGACCAGCGCACGCCCGGCATCCACACCGCCCTTGAGCTCGAACGACAGCACCGCTCCGACACCCTTGGGCGCGTACTTGTTGGCCGCGCCGTACCAAGGGCTCGACGGCAGACCGGCGTAGTACACCGCGGCGACGTCATCCTGGCTGTCGAGCCACTCGGCGACTTCTTGGGCGTTCTGCACGTGACGTTCGATGCGCAGCGACAGCGTCTCGATGCCCTGAATGAGCTGCCAGGCGCTCGCCGGAGCGATCGACGAACCGAGATCGCGCAGCAGCTGCACGCGCGCCTTGATGATGTAGGCGATGCCGTCGCCGAGCGCCTCGGTGTACGTGACGCCGTGATATGACTCGTCAGGCGTGGTGAGGCCCGGGAACTTCTCGGCGTTCTCGCTCCACTTGAATTTTCCGCCGTCGACGATGACGCCGCCGATGATGGTGCCGTGGCCACCCAAGAACTTCGTGGCCGAGTGCACCACGATGTCGGCACCGTGCTCGAACGGGCGGATCAAGTAGGGGGTCGCGATCGTGTTATCGACGATGAGCGGAACTCCGGCCTCGTGCGCAACACCCGAGACCAGTTCGATGTCGAGAATGTTGATCTTCGGGTTGCCGATGGTCTCGGCGAAGACCAGCTTCGTGTTCGGGCGAACGGCGCGCTGCCACTCGGCCGCGTCATCCTGATTCTCGACGAACGTGGTCTCGATGCCGAGCTTCGCGAGCGTGTACTTGAACAGGTTGTACGTTCCGCCATAGATCGACGAGCTCGACACGATGTGGTCGCCGGCCTGGGCGATATTGAGCACGGAGAAGGTCTCTGCGGCCTGGCCCGATGCGACCAGCAACGCTGCTGTTCCGCCCTCGAGGGCCGCGACACGCTCTTCGACCACATTCTGAGTGGGGTTCATGATGCGCGTGTAGATATTGCCGAACTCGGCCAGTGCGAACAGGTTCTTCGCGTGCTCGGTGTCGTTGAAGACGTACGAGGTGGTCTGGTAGATCGGCGTGGCGCGGGCGTTGGTCACGGGGTCTGGGGCGGCGCCCGAATGAATCTGCTTGGTCTCGAACTGCCAGTCGGCGGAGTTGTCGGTCATGGGAGTGTGTCCTTTGGTCTGACGAGAAATCGGGGGTGAACTACGGCAAGAGTAGGCACGTCGCCTGGGCGGGTCAAGGCTCGCCGAAACACAGGGTAACGAGTTCTCGGCTAGCGTTACGAGCATGGCAGAAACACTTCGGCGCGCGGTCGTCACCGGCGCGAGTTCAGGAATCGGTGCGGCCACCGTTCGGGTACTGCGAGCCCACGGCTGGCAGGTGGTCGGCGTCGCCCGCCGTGAAGACCGCCTGAAGGCGCTCGCCGAAGAGACAGGTGCCTCGTACTTCGTCGCCGACCTCACAGAACAGGCCGATGTCGACGCCCTCGCAGCCTTTCTCGCCGAATCCGGTGGCATCAGCACCCTGATCAACAATGCCGGAGGTGCCGCCGGCGTCGACACCGTCGAGGGCGGCGACCCCGACGACTGGCGATGGATGTACGAGATCAACGTCATCGCCGTCAAGCGTGTCATCACGGCACTTCTGCCGCTTCTGCGGGCTTCGGTCGCGGGTGCCGAAACCGGTACCGCGGTGGCCGACATTCTCACGGTCACCTCCATCGCGGGGCACATCGCCTACGAGAAGGGCGGCGGGTACAACGCGGCGAAATTCGCCATCGCGGCCGTGCTCGACGTGCTTCGGCTCGAGCTGAGCGGTGAGCCCATCCGGGTGCTCGAAATCGCTCCCGGAATGGTGCACACCGAAGAGTTCTCGCTCAACCGGCTCAAAGGCGACCAAGCGGCCGCCGACGCGGTGTACGCGAACGTGCCGAACCCGCTCTCGGGCGACGACGTGGCCGAAACCATCGTGTCGATGGTCGAACTCGCCCCGCACATCAGCCTCGACTACGTGGTCATCAAGCCGGTCGCTCAGTCGGCGGCCTACAAGGTGCACCGCGGGCCGTTGAAAGTCAGAGACTGAGCGGGCCGAATACCGATACCGTAGTCGAATGGCCGAAAGCGCAGATGTGACTGAGATCGAACAAACCATGACGCCCGAACGCGAGGTGCTCGGCTGGCTCGAATTCGGAGAAGCGTCTCGGGTGCTCGCCACCAGCGTTCTCGAAAGCGGCTTCGTGCCCGATTTCGTCATCGCGATCGCGCGTGGGGGACTGCTGCCGGCCGGCGCCTTGGCGTATGCCACCGGTACCAAGAGCTGCGGCAGCCTGAACGTGGAGTTCTATTCCGACGTCGAGACGACGTTGCCTGAGCCGATCATCTTGCCGCCCATGCTCGACAACACGGCCCTGATCGGCAAGAACATCCTGCTGGTCGACGATGTCGCCGATTCGGGCCGCACGCTGGCGCTGGTGGTCGGGCTTCTCACGAAGATCGGCGTCACCGTGAAGACCGCCACCCTGTACTCGAAGCCGCGCTCGGTGATCGAGCCCGACTTCTACTGGCGTAAGACCGATCGGTGGATCGTCTTTCCGTGGTCGGCGCACCCGCCCGTCACGGTCTGAGCTCTCGGGCACGACTGAAGAACACACGACTGAAGAACACACGACTGAAGAACAGCAGTGACTGAGAGTACGGCTACCCACGCAAAATCGCTCGGCGAGCTGGCCGCCGACGGGCAGCTGGATGCCGGCTGGGCCGAGGCGCTGCAGCCCGTGGCCGGTGACATCGCCGCGCTGGGCGACTTTCTGCGTGCCGAAGTCTCTGCCGGTCGTGGCTATCTGCCGGCCGGTGGGAACGTGTTGCGAGCGTTCCGGTACTCGCTGGCCGACGTTCGGGTGCTCATCGTGGGTCAAGACCCGTACCCCACCCCCGGGCATCCGATCGGCCTCTCGTTCGCGGTCGAACGGCACGTGCGCCCGGTTCCACGGAGCCTCGCGAACATCTATCGCGAGCTGAACACCGACCTGGGCGTCGCCCAGCCCGCGCATGGCGACCTCACCGCTTGGGCAGAGCACGGTGTCATGCTGCTCAACCGTGTGCTCACGGTTCAGCCGGGTGTCGCGGGCTCGCACCGCGGCAAGGGCTGGGAACGGGTCACCGAGCTCGCCATCAAGACCCTCGCAGCGCGCGGCACCCCGTTGGTCGCCATTCTGTGGGGCCGGGATGCCGCCAATCTTGCGCCGTGGCTGGGTCAGGTGCCGGTGATCGAGTCCGCGCATCCCAGCCCGCTCTCTGCCAGCCGCGGTTTTTTCGGTTCACGCCCGTTCAGCCGGGCCAACGACGCACTCGTCGCCCAAGGCGCCCAGCCGATCGACTGGACCCTCGGTTAGGCTGGGCCCTCGATTAGGCTGGGGCTCATGCTCGAAGAGGAATATCAGCCGCGCCGTAAACTGCCCGCGAACCTGCGGCCGCCGGTGCCGCCGCTGCCGACCTTCGAGTTCACCATTCGCGACGCCACGCTCGCCGATATGCCGCACGTGCGTGAGCTCTACAACCACTACGTGGCGAACACGGTGGTGACGCTCGACGAAGACGCGATGTCGCTCTCGGAGTGGCGCTCGAAGTTCACCTGGGTGACGAAACTCGAGCTTCCGTTTCTGCTGGCGGTTTCACCGACCGACCAGGTGATGGGATTCGCGTACGTCTCGCCGTGGAAGCAGAAGGCCGCCTATCGCCGCACGGTCGAAGACTCCATCTACCTCGGGCCTGCCGCGACCGGCAAGGGGCTCGGCAAGGCGCTGATGAAGGAGTTGCTCGCCCGCAGCAAGGCCGCTGGCGTGAAAGAGGTGTTGGCGGTGATCGTCGACAAGGGCGCCGAGGGTTCGATCCGCCTGCACGAGAGCCTTGGTTTCAAAGAGGTCGGCCGGTTGGGCAAGGTCGGCTTCAAGTTCAACCGCTGGCTCGGCACGGTGCTGCTGCAGAAGCACCTGAAGTAACACGCTGTTCGCTGGGCTGGGCTGGGTTCGGCTGGGCTGGGCTGGGCTGATCGGTCCCGGTCGTAGCCGGCGCGCGGTGGCCCACTACTCGCCGACCGCCCCATCGAGCAACTCGCGCAGAACATCGATGTGCCCGAGGTGGCGGGCGGTTTCTTCTGTCATGTGCAGCATGATCCAGCGCAGGGTGAACCGCGCCTCTCGCTCCACGCACACGTCATCCAGCGTGTGACTGGCGATGATCTCGTTCGACTCGGCGCACGCCGTTTCGTAGTCGGCGATGATGCCGGCCAGCGAGTCGTCTGCCGTGACGCGGAACTCGGCGTCGGGGTCGTCGTCGGTCCAGCGGAATTCGATGCCCTGCTCGCCGGCCATCACCTCGCGAAACCAACTGCGTTCGACATCGGCGAGGTGCCGGATCAGGCCGGAGACGGTGGTGATCGACGGGAGCAGGGTTCGCGCGGCATCCTCGTCGCTGAGGCCGGTGGCCTTGTACACCACCGTCTGCCGCTGCAGAGTGAGAAAGGCCTCCAGGGCCTCACGTTCGCCCGCGTGCCCAGGCGGGTCGGTGCGGTTGTCGGCGGGCAGAGTTCCGGTGCTTACACGTTCGTTCATCGGTCTAGCGTAGGCACTGCCCGCCCGAGTACGCAGCATGGCAGACTCAAGGCATGGCAGAACTGCACGACCTCAGTGCCCTCGACCAGTGGCAGTTGCTTCAGAAAGGCGAACTCGGTGTCGTCGAACTCACCGAGCACTATCTGGGCCGCATCCAGCGCCTGAACCCGCAGCTGGGCGCCTTTCACGAGGTCACGGCCGACGGCGCTCGGGAACGCGCGCGTTTTGTCGAATCGAGCGTGCCGCGCACCACCACGCTCTGGGGGCTGCCGTTCGGCGACAAAGACCTGGTGCGGCGAAAAGGTGTTCGCACGACGTTCGGTTCGCGGCTGTTCGAGCATTTCGTGCCTGACGAATCCGACGAGATGGCCGAGGTTCTCGACGCGGCCGGGGGAGTGAGCCTCGGCAAGACCGCCGCGCCCGAGTTCGGCTTGCCGAGTTACACCGAGAATCTCGTGGCGCCGCCGGCACGCAACCCGTATGACACCGATTTGGGTCCGGGCGGCTCGAGTGGCGGTGCCGCGGTCGCTGTCTCGGCCGGCCTGCTGCCGTTCGCTCCCGGCTCTGACGGCGGCGGGTCGATCCGCATTCCGGCCGCGGCCACCGGACTGGTCGGCATCAAGCCGACTCGGGGGCTGGTGCCGGCGGGGTCGGGCATCGGCGCGCTCGCCGGGCTCCCGGTGTCGGGCCCGCTGGCGCGGTCGGTCGTGGATGCCGCACTGCTGCTCGACGGCATGATCACGCCCGCGGGCGGCGCACCGCACCATCACTACACGCTGCGCGCCCCCCAGAACCCCGACGGCCCGTACCTCGGCGCGGCCATCCGCGGCGAAGGACGATTCCAGCTCGGTGTGCTGCTCGATTCGCCGTGGGATCTGGCCTACGAGATCACGATCGACCCGGAGGTGCGCGCAACTTTCGAGCAGACCGTGGCACTCCTGGCCGACCTCGGCCACGGCCTCGAGTCGCTCTCGCTGTTGTCGGCGCCCGAATATGCGCCGGCGTTCCGCACGATCTGGCAAGCGGGCGCGGCGTTGATTCCTGTTGATGACAGCACTGAGCACCTGCTCGAACCGTTGACCCGCTGGCTCGTTCATCGCGGGCGCGAGCGAACCGCCGCCGAATTGGCGAGTGCGCTGCAGACGCTCTCTGGGTTCGAGCGCTCGGTGATCAGTCAATTCGAGAGCTTCGACGCGGTGCTCACGCCCGCACTGGCGATGCCGCCTCGGCCGATCGGCTGGTTCGACCCCGACGACGGCGAACGCAATTTCGCTCAGCAGGTGCAATACACGCCGTTCACCTCGTTCGTGAACGTCAGTGGTCTGCCGGCGATCACCCTTCCGGTGGGGCAGACGGCGGGCGGGCTGCCACTCGGTGTTCAGCTCATCGGGCGGCCGGGTGGCGAGGCGACTCTGCTCTCACTCGGGCAACAGCTCGAGCGGCGACTGCGTTGGGACCTGGTGCATCCGCCTGCATTCAGTCTGTGAGTTCACGAACGTTTGCTGAGGCCGGTTGTGTAATTAGGTTAGGCAACCCTATGCTTGAGACAAATGAGCGTAGTGATGACGAGCCCCCGCACCGACACGGTGACCTCGGCAGTGGTGGCCGGGCAGACGGGCCGGGTTCTGCTTGCGGCCGACGAGACGGCGATTCAGGATGTTCGTGAACTCGTCGCCCAGCTCGCAGCGGTTCAGACGCTGACCTGTCGCACCCGCGGGCAGATCTTCATCGAGGTCGCCTCTGTGTCGCAGATCGAACTCATCGACGCCCCCGAGCTCATCACCGTGACGTGGCTGACGCGCGACTCACGCACCGGCGAGCCGGGAACGAGCACAGTGTGCGCGCCCGGCCAGGCCCTCGGCCGTTCCGTTCGCGCCTGGGTGAGCGAAATGAGCACCGGCGACGCCGAACTCGACGGCGGCGACATCACTGCCGTGGTGTTGGGTCGCGAGCTCGGCGTCTCCGACCTGCGCCTCGACCTCATCACCCGCTTGGGCGTTCAGCAGGCGGAGTCCGCGGCCGTCTGACTGCCGGCCGATTGTGGCTCCGGCCAACGCGAGGGTCTGTTCTCGTCACGGCGTCTCTGTTGATTGCGTCGCCGTTCGCGTTCATGGCGTCTCCGTTCGCTCGCGTCTGGTACCGGTGCGTCGCCTGGTGCAGGGTCTGGGTGTTTGGGTCCGGTCGATTTCGGGTGGTGGGATGATGTGGGGTGCCCCGTTGATCATGACGAGTTGCCATCGGCTGTGATGTAAATGCCGATGGTGGAAAGGGCAGACGAGTACTCCGAGGTCGGTGTCTGTGCGGCCGGGGAGGTAGCCCACGTCGCGCCATTCCACGGTGTGATGACTTTCACACCAGGACGGTGGCCTATTACAGCCGGGCCAGACGCAGCCGCCGTCCCGGGCGGCCATCGCCCTGTTCTGCGCGGCGGTGAACAGGCGTTTCGTTTTGCCGTGCTGCAGGATCCGGCCTTCATGCATCAGCGTGGTGATGATCTCACCTTGGCAGAGCAGCTGTTCCACCGTGCTGACCGGTACCGGCGAATCGAGGCCGTCGATCCAGCCGATACCACGCCCGGACACGACATCGTCGAGAGAAGCGTGGATGTT
>JAODBB010000058.1 GCA_025463745.1 Subtercola sp. | reverse complement strand
CATCGCCGTTCGACTGCCGAAGCGACTGGATGCTCTGCTCAGCCAGATCGACAACGGAACTCTGGCGGTCACGAGCCCGCCCCTCGAGCGGCGGGTCGCCCGGCTGGAGCGCACCGCGCGGCGAGCCATCTCGGCGTTGCTGTTCGGCGCCCTGCTCATCGCCGGTGCCGTGCTCCACGCGAACGACGCCGTGTTCGGCACGGTGCTGATGGTCGCGTCGATCATCCCGCTACTGCATACGTTGTTGGCGGGGCGCCGCGGCCGCTGAGCGAGTCTTTTCGTCGGGGTTCGTCATCGCTGCAGGGCCGAGTGACCAGAAATTCGCCTGGCGAAGTGGTAACGAGCCTGTTACGGTAAAGCTACGGTTACCGAGTGGAAGGGGCATCCATGCACTATTTCGAGGCTGAGACGAGCATTGAGGCGACGCCGTCTGACGTGTGGGCGGTGCTGACCGACGCGGCAGCCTGGCCGACCTGGGATTCGGGCGTCGACGCCGTCGACGGTCGCATTCAGCTGGACGAAAAGCTCACCATTCGCTCGCATGTCGCGCCTGAGCGAGCCTTTCCGGTGAAGGTCACCGAGTTGGATGCCCCGCAGGCGATGACGTTCACCGGGGGCATGCCGTTGGGTCTCTTCAAGGGGGTTCGGCGCTATTCGCTGACGGGGAACGACGACGGCTCGACCCACTTCAGAATGCGGGAGGAATACACGGGTGTGATGCTCGGAATGATCTGGAAGTCGATTCCCGATCTCTCGGGCTCGTTTTCGCAGTTCGCTGACGGGCTGAAGAAACGGGTGGAGAGTGCCGGCTGACGGTGAAGCGGCCGGCGACCCGTTCGATGCGCTGGCAGACGGGAATCGCCGCGCGATCTTGCGCATCCTGGCTGACGGTGAGCGCCCCGTGAATGAACTTGCCGCGGTCTTGCCGATCAGCCGGCCGGCCGTATCCCGGCATCTGAAGCTTCTCAGTGACGCCGGATTCGTCGCCTTGAAGCAGCAGGGCACCCGCCGGATCTATTCGTTGCGTCAGGAGGGTGCATTGGCCGTGCAGGCCTATCTCGAAACGTTGTGGGGCGACGCTGCGGCCCGGTTTCGCCTGATGGCGGAGAACACGGAGAACACGGAGAAGCGGAAGTGATCGAGCCGCTCCGCATCAGTTTCGACGTTGCCTGTGCGGCGCCGCATGCGTTCCGTACCTGGACCGATCGCATCGATACCTGGTGGCCACGCGGCCACACCGCGACGAGCGATCCTGGTTCGCAGATTCGGTTGGAGAAGCATGTCGGTGGCCGGCTTTTCGAAGTCACTCCGGATGGCCGCGAACATCTCTGGGGTACGGTGACGACGTGGCAACCCACCTTGAGATTCGGTTATGCCTGGCACATTCGCCGCGATGCCGCGGATGCGACTGACGTGCTGATCACGTTCATCCCGAACGGCGAGCTGACGACGGTGGAGATCGTGCATTCCGGCTGGGAGAGACTCGGTTCGGACGGATCCTCCTGGAGGGATCTGAACCAGGGCGGGTGGGATGGCGTACTGCCGCACTACGTCGCCGAAGCAGAAAAGGCCTGAACGCCTGCCCAATACGTTCCCGACGGGTACGAGTATTCGGCGATCGATTCGGCGTAGATCTCGGCGCTGTAGCCGGGCTGCCGAGGCATCGTGTAGTGGTTGACTCGGATGCTCTGGTGACTCCGGTGCTCGGGTGACTCGGATGCTTAGGGCCGATGCCGAAGACAACAGAGAGCGAGTGCTCGAAGCCGCACGTGCGCTGTTCGCCGAGCGCGGTCTCGAGGTGCCGATGCGAGCGATCGCGCGGCGAGCGGGTGTCGGCCCTGCCACGTTGTATCGACGCTTCCCGTCCAAGCAGGCCCTCGTCGACGCCGCGTTCACCGATGAGCTTCTGACGTGCCGAGCGATCGTGGCAGAGGCGTGCGCCGATCCCGACCCGTGGCAAGGCCTCTGCAGCTTCCTTCTTCGCATCGGCGAACTGAATGCGCAGAATCAGGGCTTCACCGATGCCTTCCTGTCGAGGTTCCCGAACACAGCCGACTTCTCAGCGCACCGCACCGGAATGTTGAGCTCGTTGGCCGGCCTCTGGCGACGCGCTCACGACGCTGGAGCACTCCGAGCCGATCTTGTGCTCGACGATCTGGTGCTGATGCTCATGGCCGGCCGGGGAATCTCCGCGCCCACACCCGAGTTGCGCGTCGTGCCAGCGCGCCGGTTCTCGACCCTCGCGATCGAAGCGTTCCGCGTCTCGAAAGCCGATGCCCCTCTCACACCGAGTCACGCAACGCGGCCCGCTGTTTTCTGACGCGCTATTTCGAAGCCGGATTCACGAGTGCGTATGCGGTGCGTGAACATGCCTACGCCCTCTTCGGCGAAAGTCATCGCAGTCTGCCGTACCCCGATTAGACGGGGCAGCATGGGCACCGCACACTCTCTTCGGCCGGTTCGATCTCGCGGTAAACGACGCGCCCTACTCGCCCGCGGGTCGGCGTGTGCGACTCTTGAGCAATGACGGGCAGAAAGTTCCGACTAGCCACGACGATGATCGCTCTCGCGCTCGTGACTGTTGCCGTGACATCCTGCACGGCCGCGTCGCCGCCTGCATTAACATCGCACGGTCAGGGGCCCGTGCCTGGTCTGCCCGATGCGGCTCTCGAGGTCATGAATCAACCGCAGTTCGCGAACGGGCGCTGGCTGATCTCTGTGCGCGACATCGACTCGGGAAAGCAGCTCATCGACCTCGACGGTGGCAAGATGGCCGAGCCCGGCTCGTTCGTGAAGACCTACAGCGCGGGTGCCGCATGGCTGAAGTGGGGGCCGGATCACCGCATCAGAACACCCGTCAAGCGAACCGGCGAGGTCGTCGGCGGATCACTCGATGGTGACCTCGTTCTGGTCGGCAAGGGCGATCTCACAATGGGCGGCCGAACTAAGCCCGATGGCACAGTCGACTTCACGAACCTCGACCACAACGACGCCAATCCACTGCCCGACTCGACGCTCACGAGCGAAGACCCGCTGACCGGTCTGAATGATCTCGCCGCGCAGGTGAAGGCATCGGGCATCAACAGCGTGAGCGGGCAGGTTGTCGTCGACGATCGCCTTTTTCAGGGCACGCTCGGCGGTCAGCCGGTCAGTCCGATCGTCATCAACCAGAACCTGATCGACCTGCTCGTTACCCCGGGCGCCGTCGGCCAGCCCGCGACGGTCACAACGACGCCCGCCGTGGCGCCGTGGAAGGTCGCCAGCACGGTGCAGACCGTCGCTACGGGCGGCACCACGAAGATCTCCGACCCGACGTCGACTCAGAACGGCCTGATCACCATCAGCGGTACCGTCGCCGCAGGCAGTGCTCCGCAGCTGAAGGTGTATGCGTTCGACGACCCCGCGACCTTTGCTCGAACGGCGTTCATCGAGGCGCTCGGCCGTGCCGGAGTGACGGTGGGCGGCGATCCGATTGCGGTGAATTCGACCGCGTCGCTGGCCCCACAGTCTGCGGTGGATGCTCTGCCCTCGGTCGCCGAATTGACGTCTCTGCCACTCTCCGAAGAGGCGAGGTACGTCATGAAGATCAGTTACAACCGCGGCGCTCAGACCTTCGTCTGCCTGCTCGCGGCCGACGCCGGGTCGACGGATTGCGACGACGGAATGGGTGTGGCCGGCGCACTGTGGGCGGCCGCCGGTCTGAACATCGCCGATGCCGCGCTCATCGACGGATCCGGCCTGCCCGGCAACCTCATCACGCCCGACAACGCGGTGCAGATCCAGACCATCATGGCCAAGCGGCCCAACGCCGCACGGTGGAAGGCGACTCTGCCCATCCTCGGCATCGACGGGTCGCTGGCGACAGTTCAGACCGGCAGCCCCGCGGCGGGCAAGGTGTTCGCGAAGACAGGCTCGCTGTTGGCTTTCGACGAGTTCAACGGGCGGTTCCGGCTCATCACCAAGACGCTGGGAGGCGTCATGGAGACGCTGAAGGGGCGAAACCTGGCGTTCACGATCATGGTGAACCAGGGCTTCTATCCGGGAGTCGACGGCGTGCTCGAGGCCAATAACGACGTGGGAAAGATTGCGGCGATCATCCAGCAGGCGTACTGATGACGAGCGGCACGCAGCGTTGTCGGCCGCGCCTGGCCCGACATCTTCGGCGTGCAATTCGACGTGAAAGAATCCCTCCGCAATAAATTCCTGGCGCCTGGGATCGTTGCTAGCGTCTTCTCCGTGATACCAGATACCTTGCCGATCATTGTCGTTGGCGCCGGACCAGTTGGAATGACGGCTGCGGCTGTGCTTGCGAAAGCAGGGAAGAAAACGATCGTGATCGAGAGATCAGACGTTCCGCAAAAGGACTGGCGGGCATCCACTTTTCATGCCGCCACCCTCGAACTTCTCGAGAGCATCGACATCACCGCGGCGATGATCGACGAGGGTCTCATCGTGCCCCGCTACCAGTTCAGAGACCGAACGGCCGGGCTGGTCGCCGAGTTCGACCTCACGCTGCTGAGCGAAGAGACCCGTTTTCCGTATCGGCTGCAGCTCAACCAGCAACGGCTCGTCGCGTTGCTCTGGGACAAGCTCAACAACGACCCGAACGTCGACCTGCGCTTCGGCGCCGAGGTCATCGGCACCGAGCAGCACAGCGACTCGGTCGACGTGACGATTCAGACAGCGGCAGGCACCGAGACCCTCAGGGGCGCATACGTGATCGGCGCCGACGGGGCGGGAAGCACCGTTCGTAAATCGGCGCACATCGCGCTCGACGGTTTCACATACGAAGAGCGTTTTCTCATCGTCAGCACGCCATGGGACATGCGCGACCTGCTGCCCGGCATCGCCGAAGTGAACTACATCTCCGACCCGGTGGAGTGGCTGTTCATCCTGCGCACACCCGACGCCTGGCGTGTGCTCTGGCCGGTCGTCGCCGGTGTCAGCGATGAAGAGGCGATGGCGCCCGACGAGATTCAGCGCCATCTGCAGAGCGTCGCGGCGTCGGAAACCGACTATCCGATCATCGACAAACAGATTTACCGCATTCACCAGCGGGTCGCGGAGACGTTTCGTTCTGGTCGCATTCTGCTCGTCGGCGATGCCGCGCACCTCAATAGCCCTGTCGGGGGAGTCGGGCTGAACAGCGGCGTCCACGACGTATTCGACCTCACCACGCGGCTGCTCCGCATTCTCGATGAGGGGACGGACGAGGCGAGCGAGCTCGACACTTTCGCGTCGGTTCGGCGGCAGGTCGCCATCGAGTATGTTCAGGCCGACACGCTACGCAATACGAATCGGATGCGCGAAACGGATGCGACGTTGCGGGCCGAAAGCGAGCGCGAGCTTCGCGAGATCGCGGCAGACCCTGACAAGGCACGCGCCTGGCTTCGACGCGTCTCGCTGCTCGAGGGCGTGCAGAAGTACGGCATCGGCCTGCCGCCGAACGAGATTCTGGAGCGTGTCGAGGCCACTGCGGTTCAGGCAGGCGCTGACTCGTAGGTGGGCGGGACTGGTGGGCGGGGCGCCGACTCCTGGGTGCGCGCTGACTTCTACACCTAGTTGACCGAGTCTTCAGTGTCGGTGTCGGTTCCAGCGATGGTGTCGATGTTAGTTCCGGGGTCGGTGAAGTGTGGTGTGGGTCGTGTGATGGGTGTGGGTTTGATGATGTATTCGAATCCGGCGGGTGAGGTCCAGGTGATGGTGCCGGTGCCGGCGGGGTCTTGAACGATGTGCCATTCGGTGTGGTGCTTGACCTTGTGGTGGCTGCTGCAGAGGGGGCTGAGGTTGTTGAGGCTGGTGTTGGCTCCGTTTTCCCAGGGTTTTGTGTGGTCAAGGTCTGCGG
>JAODBB010000054.1 GCA_025463745.1 Subtercola sp. | reverse complement strand
CGAAAGACCCGCGGTGGGCCGCGATTCAGGATGTCGCGGACATCCCCGCGCAGCTGCGCAACGAGATCGAGCACTTCTTCGAGCACTACAAAGACCTCGAGCCCGGCAAATGGGTCAAGACCGAGGGCTGGGGTTCGGCCGAGGATGCAGAGCAGATCATCCAGAACGGCATCGCCAAGCTGGCCGCCGAGGGCGCGCACTAGGCCTTCGGCTGCACTGGCGCGCGCCACGGCGCCCGGGACGGGGACGTACTGGGCTGGAACCGCGCCTGTTCGGCGCATACGCGTCTGCTCGACCAGGCGCCATCGCGCCGAACAGCGCAGTCTCGCCGCGCAACTGCGTTGAAGCGCCTGCTGGCGAGCTGGTGCTCGTTCGGGAGCCCGGCTCAGAACCCCGCGCCGTACTGGCCGAGCACGGCACGAGGATTCTGCGCGGTACCATTCAGGCGCGTTTCGAAGTGCACGTGGCATCCGGTCGACGCGCCCGTGGTTCCCGCTTTCGCGATGAGCTGGCCCTCTGCGACCGCCCACCCCGAGCGCACCACGAGCGATGAGTTGTGACCGTACACCGTGGTGCGACCGCCGCCGTGGTTGATGGTGATCGCGTTGCCGAGCCCGCCGTTCGACCCCGCGAAGGTAACAGTTCCTGCGGATGCCGCGTAGACGCTCGCGCCGCAGGTTCCGCCCGGGCTCACCAGGTCGATTCCCGCGTGCAACCGCCACACCTTGTCGATCGGGTGGAACCGGTTGCCGAACTCGTCGGCGACGCGCGCATTCGGCAACGGGCTGCCCCAGCCCTGCCCGCCCGAGCCGCTGAAGAACGGAACGGAGCTCTCGCCTCCCCCTGACGCGGCGCGAGCCCGCGCGGCTGCCTCACGAGCCTCTCGCTCCGCCCGTGCGGCCTCCTCGGCGATGCGCTGACGCTCGATCACACCGGCCTGATAATCGGCTTCGGTGGCCGCACGGTTCTGCGTGAGCACGGCGAGTTGGGCGGCGAGTTCGACCCGACGCCCCTGTTCCTCGGCAAGCTTCGCCTCGACGGAGCGTTGCGCGTCCGCAGCGGCAGCGAGTGCCCGTTCGGCGTCGAGGCGCAGCCCGGCAAGCGCATCCTCGGCCACCTGGGCCTGCGCCGCGAGGGTGCCAGCGACGTTTCGATGCTCTGCCGCGAGCTCGTACACGCGGGAGGTCGTCTCGGTGAGCTTGCTGAGGGCTCCGAGCTTGTACAGCAGGGCATCCGCGCCCCTGCTATCGGTCGAGAGTATGGCTGACAGGTTCGAGCCGCCGCTTTGTGCCAGTTGAGCGGCCAGCAGCCCGGCCTGCTTGCTGGATGCCGCGGCCTCAGCTGCCGCATCCGTCGACGCGGCAGCTCGCGACTCGCTCTCGAGCACACCCGCGTCGTACCTGATCTGCGCGGCCTCGTACTCGGCCCCGCGTTGGTCGGCGAGTACTCGCGCAGCGACCGACTCGGCTTCGAGGCCGGCGATAAGCCCCTGGATGCGCACAATCTCGCCCTGCTTCGTCGCTTCATTCGAGCGGGCCGCGATCACGTCGTCCCAGCTCGGATACTCGGCCGCCTCGGCCGAACCCGCGGCGAGACCGTCGCCCACGACGAGCGCGAAACTCACAGCGACGGTTCGCAGAGTGAACGTCAGGCCGCGACGACGGCGAGCCGAGCGAGGTAGGGAGGTGCGCTGGGTCACTAGTGGATTTCCCGTCGATCGGTCGGCCGGGCATCCGTCGCCCATGACGCGTTCAGGCCACCATAATTCGCCCGCACAGTGCCGTCGCGACCCACGCCGCAGCACCGTACGATTGACGAACCTCACCGGCTCCAGGTCGGCGCGCGCGGAAGGTGCAACGATTCGACGTTCACCCGTGCGATGTGGCATACTCGATGAGTTGTCAAAACGGCCCCATCGTTTAGCGGCCTAGGACGCTGCCCTTTCACGGCAGTAGCACGGGTTCGAATCCCGTTGGGGTCACCAGTGCCAGCTAACGAGGTGATTTGCTTCGCAAATCG
Organism: Subtercola sp.; assembly: GCA_025463745.1. Lineage (GTDB taxonomy): Bacteria > Actinomycetota > Actinomycetes > Actinomycetales > Microbacteriaceae > Subtercola. The sequence continues at coordinate 1,085 of JAODBB010000054.1, read as the reverse complement.
GGTCGCGCTGGTTCAGGTATGATGGCTGAGGTTCACAATTTCATAAGTTTGGCCCTGTAGCGCAGTTGGTTAGCGCGCCGCCCTGTCACGGCGGAGGTCGCCGGTTCAAGTCCGGTCAGGGTCGCAAAGGTTCGAGCGCCCTTCCTTCGGGAAGGGTTTTTCGGCCTCTGGAGGGGTTCGCCTCTTCGGCTCTGTAGCTCAGTTGGTAGAGCGTTCGACTGAAAATCGAAAGGTCACCGGATCGATGCCGGTCGGAGCCACTGCCCTACTTCGAGGCTTCTACTTGGGGTAGGGCTTTTCTGTGCCCGCTTCTGGGTGCCCGGTTTTCGGGCGCCGCGGACACAATTTGGACACACTTCATCTCGCTCGTCGGTGATCGGTTGCGAGCCAAACCGGCTGAAAATATCCCCTCAATTCGAACAAAACGAAATCTGTTACGATATGTTCGATTGATGGAGGTACCGTGAAATCCGCGCTGGCACAAGAGACATATATTTCGGAGAGCAAAGAGAGCATCGCCAAGGTGCACGACTTTCTCGCCGCGCACGCTGCGAATGGTAACGAGCCGCCCGAGCCGCAGTTCTTCATCTCTGGGGCGCGCCCGAACGACCAGGTCGAAATTCCGGAGCAGCTTTATGAAGTGCTACTCCAGGTGGTGGTCGCAATGGAGCAAGGAATGGCTGTGACCGTTTCACCGCAGTCCCTCACCTTAACCACACAACAGGCCGCCGAGGTTCTGAACGTCAGCAGGCCGACCCTCGTCCGATTGCTCGACTCAGGAGAAATCGCGCACGAGAAGCCGTCACGTCATCGACGGGTCAAGCTTCAAGACGTGCTTGCCTACCGCGAAGAGCAACGACAGAAGCAATACGCGGCGTTGGATGCGATGGCCTACGACGATGACGCGACCCTTGCCGACAACATTGACGATCTGCGAGCCGCAAAGAAGGCAGCGGGCGTGGCGAGACGATCGGCGAAGATCTCCTGACAAACTGAAGCATGTTCACCGCCGTTCTCGACAGCTGCGTCTTGTGGCCGAGTCTCCTTCGCGACTTCTTGCTTTCTCTGTCTATCGAAGGCTCGTA
>JAODBB010000040.1 GCA_025463745.1 Subtercola sp. | reverse complement strand
CATCGAGGTCGCGTGTGCGCTCCCCGATCCACTGGAAGTGGCTCGACGTGTTGTACGGCAGCCCCGTACGTGAGTCGATTCGCGTCATCGGGCGCTCGTAGTCGAACAGCAGCGCCTCGTGCGCCGTGTAGAACTCGGTGCGCTTGAGAGCCTCGAAGTCGGCGCCGCAGGCGATCATGAATTGGATGGCACGGTCGATCTCTCGCGCCAGATCTTCGTAGCGCGCATTCGCCGGGTTCGACGTGAAGCCGTTGTTCCACTGGTGTACATCGCGGAGGTCGGCGAACCCGCCCTGCGTGAAGGCGCGGATCAGATTCAGCGTCGACGCCGAAGTGTGGTACCCCGCGACGAGCCGAGCCGGGTCGGCCGCCCGAGACTCGGGAGTGAAGTCGTAGCCGTTGACGATGTCGCCGCGGTAGGCGGGCAGCGTGACGCCGTTACGGGTCTCGGTGTCGCTCGAGCGCGGCTTCGCGAACTGGCCGGCCATGCGGCCCATCTTGATGACGGGCATCGAGGCGCCGTAGGTGAGCACGACGGCCATCTGCAGCACCGTCTTGATGCGGTTGCGAATCTGGTCGGCGGTGGCACCGGCGAACGTCTCGGCGCAGTCGCCGCCCTGCAGCAGAAAAGCGTGACCCGAAGCCGCTTGAGCGAGTCGATCGCGCAGAGTGTCGACCTCGCCGGCGAAAACCAGCGGCGGCAAAACCTCGAGCTGAGCAGAGGCGGCCTCGACGGCGGCACGGTCGGGCCATTGCGGCTGCTGCTTGGCGACCAGATTGCGCCAATAGTCCAAACCGTCAATCACAGAAGGCTCAGCCTCAATGACACGTTCGGTTAGATCTATCACAGCAACACGTTTTCTTCAGATTGATTAATGGATGACGGTTCGAGAGGCGAACTCCGGCTGAAACACCAGAACACACGCGATTCGGGTTTCAACCGAATCAGCGGGCAACCGTCGCGCGCTTCTCTTTTACCGAAGTCGCATAGACATCGGAGTATTCCTGCCCGCTGATGCGATGCAGCTCATACATGATCTCATCGGTGATCGAGCGCAGCACGTAGCGGTCTGATTCCATGCCTTCGAACCTAGAGAAATCTAGCGGCTCACCGAACACGATGCCAATTCGGCGAATACGAATGGGCTGCCCGACGCTCATCACCTTTTCGGTGTCGATCATGGCCACGGGGATGATCGGCACTCCGGCCTCGAGCGCCATCCGCGCGATACCGGTTCGCCCTCGGTACATCTTGGCGTCGGGGCTGCGGGTGCCTTCGGGGTAGATGCCGAGCAGGTCACCCCTGCCCAGAACCTCGAGTCCGGTATTGAGCGAGGCCTCAGAGGCCTTGCCGCCGGAACGGTCGATGGGCAGCTGCCCCGTGGCGACGAAGAAGAGGCGAACGAGCCGGCCCTTGAGACCCTTGCCGGTGAAGTACTCGCTCTTGGCCAGAAAGGCGATGCGGCGCTCCATCATCAGGGGCAAGAACACCGAATCGGCGAACGAGAGGTGGTTGCTGGCCAGAATCGCCCCGCCTGCCTTCGGGATGTTTTCGGCGCCACGAACCCAGGGTCGAAACAGGGTCTTCACAATCGGCCCCGCGACCAGGTACTTCATGAACCAATAGAACATCGTCGTCTCTCTACAGTCTTTCGATTGTAGTGGGGGCTGCAGGGTGTCAGACCGATTCCGCGTAGATGCGGGCGAGATCGGCTGCGCCCACGACTCCGGCGTCGTTCACGAGTTCGGCGATGCGAAATTCCGGCTCGGGGTGGAACCCACGGGCGGGCAGCACGTCGAGATATGCGGCCCGGATCGGGTCGAGCAGCAGATCGCCGGCCTGGGCGACTCCCCCGCCGATCACGAAGAGCTGCGGGTCGAGCACCGCGCCGAGGCTCGCTGCCGCCTGGCCGAGCCAGTGCCCCAGGGTGCGCAGCGCGAGCAGGGCGCCCGGGTCTCCGGCTTGAATGAGGTCTGACACGTCGAGGCCCGAGAGGGTTCCGACGCGTCCGCGAGTCTCGGCGAGGCCGATACCGATTCCGCCGGCGTCAGCCAGTTCGTTGGCCGTACGAAGGAGGGCGCGACCCGAACCGTATTGCTCGATGCATCCCCTCGCCCCGCAGCCGCAGGGCAGGCCGTCGGGAACGACGCGCATGTGGCCGAGTTCGGCCGCCGCGCCGAAGCCGCCACGAAAGAGCCGGTCGCCCGAGACGATGGCACCGCCCACTCCGGTGCCGATGGTCAGAATGACCATGTCGCTAACCAGCCTGCCCGCACCAAACCGAAACTCGGCCCAGCCGGCAGCGTTCGCGTCGTTCTCGATGATGACGTGCCTGCGCAGGCGGTGTTCGAGCTTTTCGCGAAAGGGCTCGTTGCGCCAGTTGATGTTCGGCGCGTAGTAGACGATGGACTGCGAGGCGTCGATGAACCCCGCGGCGGCGACACCGACGGCACTCACCTCGGTTCCTTCAGAGAGTCGTTCGACCATCGCTACGACGGCGTCTTCGATGAGCTGCGGATTGCTGGCGGTGGTCGGTTGGCGATCGGCACGAAGAATGGTGCCCAGCTCGTCAACGAGCGCACCCGCGATTTTCGTTCCGCCAATGTCGATTCCTATGGCATGCACAGCTCATCTTCTCTCAGAAGCGTCTCTGCGTCGAATTGGGTTCGAGCGAGGTTCAGCATGCCCGTTCACCGGTGCCGTGTCGGGCGCCCCAGGTAGACTCGGCGTTGATCAGGAATCGAAGGAGTTGCCGTGGACATGTTTGTCGCACCTGCCGTTGTAGAGGCCGATCCAGAGGCAAATGCGACCGATCTGCTCATCAAGCGCGTCGCCCTCACCCCCAACGAACCGTTGTTCGCACTGCCGTCGAATGGCGGCTGGAATGACGTGACCGCCGCCGAGTTTCTCGCCGAGGTTCGCGCGCTCGCCAAGGGCCTGATCGCGGCCGGAATCGAGCCCGGCGACAAGATCGGCCTGATGTGCCGCACGCGCTACGAGTGGACCCTGATCGACTTCGCGACGTGGTTCGCCGGCGCCGTGCTCGTGCCGGTGTACGAAACCTCCTCTCCTTCACAGGTGCAATGGAGCCTCAGCGATTCACAGGCCACCGCGGTCATTCTCGAAACGCCCGACCACTTCGCCCGCTTCGATGAGGCGCACCCCGACCTGCCGCTCATCACGAAGGTGTGGCAGATCGGCCTAGGCGACCTGAACAAGCTCGTCGCCGGCGGCGTTGCCGTGACCGACGACGAGGTCGAACGCCGCCGAACGCTTGCCAAGGGCAGCGATCTCGCGACGCTGATCTACACGTCAGGCACCATGGGGCAGCCCAAGGGCTGCATTCTCACGCACTCGAACTTCGTGGAGCTCTCGCGCAACGCCGCTGTGAAACTGGCAGATGTCGTGCACCCGGGCGCATCCACTCTGCTGTTCATCACGACGGCGCACGTGTTCGCCCGGTTCATCGCGATCATCTGCGTGCACGCCGGCGTGAAGGTCGGGCACCAGGCCGATACCAAGCAGCTGCTGCCGTCGCTGGGGTCGTTCAAGCCCACGTTCTTGCTCGCGGTGCCGCGGGTCTTCGAGAAGGTCTACAACGGAAGCGAGCAGAAGGCCGAGGGTGACGGGCGCGGCAAGATCTTCCGTCAGGCCGCCGATGTGGCGATCGCGCACTCCGAGGCTCTGGATGCCGGGCACGTGCCCTTTGGCCTGAAGCTGCGATTCGCGCTGTTCGACAGGCTGGTGTACTCGAAGCTGAGGGCCGCCCTGGGTGGGCGCACCACGTACGCCGTTTCTGGATCAGCCCCGCTCGGCCACCGCCTCGGTCACTTCTACCGCAGCCTCGGCATCACCATCCTCGAAGGCTACGGGCTCACCGAGACCACAGCCCCTGCAACCGTGAACCTGGTCGACCAGTTCAAGATCGACACCGTCGGCCCGCCGTTGCCGGGGGTGGGCATCCGCATCGCCGAAGACGGCGAGATTCAGGTGTCGGGCATCAACGTGTTCGCCGGGTACTGGAACAACGAGAGGGCCACCGCCGAGGCGATGGACGGGGAGTGGTTCAAGACGGGCGACCTCGGTTCGCTCGATTCCGACGGGTTCTTGACCATCACGGGGCGCAAGAAGGAGATCATCGTGACGGCCGGCGGCAAGAACGTCGCGCCGGCGGTGCTCGAAGACCCGATTCGTGCGAACCCGCTGGTCGGCCAGATCGTCGTCGTGGGCGATCAGAAACCATTCATCTCGGCGCTGGTCACGCTCGACACCGAGATGCTGCCCGTGTGGCTCGCGAACAATGGCCAGAACGCAGACACGACGCTCGAAGAGGCGTCGCAGAACGCGGCCGTGCTGGCCGAGATTCAGAAGGCGGTAGACGGGGCGAACAAGCGGGTCTCGCGCGCCGAGTCGATTCGCAAGTTCGTCGTGCTGCCGGTGGATCTCACGGAGGAGAGCGGCCACTTGACGCCGAAGCTCACCATCAAGCGCGCCGTGATCGTGAAAGACTTCGCGCCCGTCATCGAGCGCATGTACTCCTCTGCTCCCTCCACAGAGGGCACCTCTCTCGCCCACTGACTCCCCCACCCCCCTCCGGGAGCGAGCGGGGTTAGAACCAGTCTGACTCGCGAACTTGGCGCATCGCCTCGCGGCGGGTGTCTTTCTCGAGGCGGTCGAGGTAGAGCAGCCCGTCGAGGTGGTCGGTTTCGTGCTGAAGGGCCTGAGCGAGAACACCCGTGCCCGCGACTTCGACCTCGTTGCCGTCGAGGTCTGTACCTACGGCGCGCGCGTAGGGGTACCGCTTGGTCTTGAACCAGAGGTAGGGCACCGAGAGGCACCCCTCGTCCATGAACTCGGGTTCGCCCGACAGCTCCACGATGCGCGGGTTGAGCAGGTACCCGATCTCACCGTCGACGTTGTAGCTGAAGGCACGCAGGTTCACCCCGATTTGGGATGCGGCGACGCCCGCGCGGCCCGGCAATTGCACCGTGTCGAGCAGGTCATCCACCAGGCCGCGCACGCGGTCGTCGATCACACCGATCTCGTCAGAGACGGTCTTCAACACGGGGTCGCCGAATATGCGAATCTCGCGGACAGTCATTGTGGAATTCTCCTGGGCGTGGGCGTCAGTCGACGTTAGCAGCCCGACCGGTGCGCGCTGCAATCAGCGCCACCCTCGTCAGCCGCAGCCCGCTTCAGACGGTTGAGGTCGTTGCGCCCGTGTTGAGGTCGTCATAGCTGCCTCAACACGGGCGTATCGACCTCACGAGGCGGGGAATGGGAGCGGAAGGGGTCGGGGCGGTGGTCGGTCAGGGCTCGATGACGACGAGGAGGTCGCCCGCCTCGACCTGCTGCGTGGTGGGGATCGCGAGGCGGCGCACGGTGCCCGCCACCGGAGTGGTGATCGCGGCCTCCATCTTCATCGCCTCGATGGTGGCCACGGCGTCACCGGCGGCAACGACAGCGCCCTCGGGGACCTTCAGCGTCACGACGCCGGAGAACGGCGCCGCCACCTGACCGGGCCGCGAGGTGTCGGCCTTCTCGGCCTGCGTGATGGTGACCTTGACGCTGTTGTCGCGCACCGATACCGGGCGGAGCTGGCCGTTGAGAATGGTCATGACGTTTCTCATGCCCTTCTCGTCGACGTCGCCGATGGCCTCGAGCCCGACGAACAGTTGCACGCCGGGTTCGAGCTCGACCACATGCTCGTCGCCCTGCTCGAGACCGTAGAGGTAGTCGATGGTATCGACGGAGGTGAGGTCGCCATAGGTTTCGCGCAGTTGCTCGAACTGGGCGGTCGGGCCGGGGAAGAGTAGGCGGTTCAAGGTGTTGCGGCGCTCGGTCGAGGAGCCGTCGAGCTTGGCGCGGTCGGCCGCGCCCACCTCGGTCACCCCGATGTTGACGGTCTTGCCGGCCAGTACCTTCGTGCGGAACGGCTCGGGCCACCCTCCGGGCAGATCGCCCAGCTCCCCCGCCATGAACCCGATCACCGAATCGGGAATGTCGTAGTTCTGTGGGTTCTCGGCGAAATCGGCCGGGTCGGCGCCCACGGCTGCGAGATGCAGCGCGAGGTCTCCGACGACCTTCGACGAGGGCGTGACCTTCGGGATTCGGCCGAGAATCTGGTTCGCAGCCGCATAGAGGTCTTCGATCTTCTCGAAGTGATCGGCGAGGCCCAACGCAATGGCCTGCTGGCGCAGGTTCGAGAGCTGCCCGCCCGGAATCTCGTGCTTGTACACCCGGCCGGTGGGGCCGGGAAGACCCGACTCGAACGGACGATAGACCTCACGAACGGCTTCCCAGTACGGCTCGAGGTCTGACACGGCCTGCAGCGAGAGGCCGGTGTCGCGCTCGGTGTGCGCGAGCGCGGCGACCAGAGCGGATGCCGACGGCTGGCTGGTGGTGCCGGCCATCGGGGCACTCGCCACATCCACCGCGTCGGCACCGGCGGCACTGGCCGCGAGCAGGGTCGCGAGCTGGCCACCCGCAGTGTCGTGCGTGTGCACGTGCACCGGCACGCCGAAATTCGACCGGAACGCCGAAACCAGCTTCTCCGCGGCGAACGGGCGCAGCAGCCCCGCCATGTCTTTGATGGCCAGAATGTGCGCACCCGACGACACGATGTCTTCGGCGAGCCGGAGGTAGTAGTCGAGCGTGTAGAGGTCTTCTGCGGGGTCGAGCAAGTCGCCGGTGTAGCAGACCGCGACCTCGGCAATGGTGGTACCCGTGGCGAGCACCGATTCGATGGCCGGGCGCATCTGGTTCACATCGTTGAGCGCGTCGAAGATGCGGAAGATGTCGACGCCGGTCGCGGCGGCTTCGCGAACGAACGCGTCGGTGACCTCGGTGGGGTACGGCGTGTAGCCGACAGTGTTGCGGCCGCGCAGCAGCATCTGGATGGCCACGTTCGGCAGCGCCTCACGCAGGGCCGCCAGGCGCTCCCAGGGGTCTTCGCCGAGGAAGCGCAGCGCCACATCGTAGGTGGCTCCGCCCCAGGCCTCTACTGAGAAGAGCTCGGGGGTCATCCGGGCGACATAGGGCGCAACCGCCAGGAGGTCTTTCGTGCGGACTCTGGTGGCGAGGAGGGATTGATGGGCATCCCGCATCGTCGTCTCGGTCACGGCGAGGGCGGTCTGCGCGCGCAATTCGGCGGCGAATGCGGTCGGGCCGAGTTCGAGCAGCTTCTGGCGGCTGCCGGCAGGCGGCGGGGTCGACAGGTCGAGCGAGGGCAGTTTGGCCGCGGGGCTCAGCGTGCCGAGGCGCTTGCCATTCGGCTGGTTCACCGTGACGTCGGCGAGCCAGTTCATGATCTTCGTTCCGCGGTCTTTCGAGACGTGCGTGGCGAAGAGCTGCGGGCGCTCGTCGATGAACGAGGTGCTCAGATCGCCGGCCGCGAACGCCGGGTCTTCAAGCACGGCCTGGAGAAAGGGGATGTTCGTGGAGACGCCGCGAATACGGAACTCGGCCAGCGCCCGCATCGACCGGCGCACCGCGGTGGCGAAGTCACGGCCGCGGCAGGTGAGCTTCGCGAGCATCGAGTCGAAGTGCGGGCTGATCTGGGCTCCGGATGCCACGGTTCCGCCGTCGAGGCGAATGCCGGCGCC
>JAODBB010000014.1 GCA_025463745.1 Subtercola sp. | reverse complement strand
AGGCCGCCCAGTCGAGACCTCGAGGCCGTCTCCGTCATTCGCGATGCGATCCTGGGTGAGATCGCCGGGCGCCGAGAGGAGTTGGTTCCCCCGAAGTAGCGAAGCGCCGGCCCGAACGCGCAAGCCTCTCCCGTTCACGAGGCGTCTGTTCACGAGCCGTCTGCTCATGTGGCATCTGCTCATGTGGCGTCTGCGTTCGCGTGTGGGCGGCCAGTGCGTCGCTGGGTGCAGGGTCTGGGTGTTTGTGTCGGGTCGATTTCGGGTGGTGGGATGATGTGGGGTGCTCCGTTGATCATGATGAGTTGCCACCTGCTGTGATGTAAGTGTCTGTGGTGGAAAGGGCAGACGAGTACTCCGAGGTCGGTGTCTGTGCGCCCGGGTAGGTAGCCTTCGTCACGCCACTCCACGGTGTGATGACTTTCACACCAGGATGGGGGCCGGTCGCAGCTGGGCCAGACGCAGCCGCCGTCTCTGGCGACCATCGCCCTGTTCTGTGCGGCGGTGAACAGTCGTTTTGTTTTGCCGTGCTGCAGGATCCGGCCTTGATGCATCAGGGTGGTGATGATGTCGCCTTGGCAGATCAGCTGTTCCACCGTGCTGACGGGTACCGGCGAATCGAGGCCGTCGATCCAGCCCACCCCACGCCCCGACACGACATCATCAAGGGTGGCGTGAATGTTGATCGTCGGCCGCGCCCCACACAATTCGGGGATTCCGGGCAGCCCAGCGACCCGGTCGATGTAGGTCGTGAACCCGTCAGCGAGCAACTGCTCCCGCGTACGAGTATCAGCCAACAGCGGGCTGAGTTCCGCGTCGTCGTCGACGAAGTGAGGCCCGAGATCGCTCTCGCTCGCGCCGTCGTGGCCCGAGTACTCGTCGTAGCCCGAGCGGTCGCCATCGCCCGAGTGGCCGGCCTGACCGGAGTGGCCAGCACGGCCCGAACGGCTCTCGTCGCCGGCGTGCTCTGCCTGGCCGGGGTGGCCCGAATCGCCAGTGAAACGTGGCAGTCGAGGGCTGAGGATGGTCTGCGCGATGGCCTGCCACTTCGCACCCTGTACCGGGGTGAGCAGCCCGCCGACCTTGAACGTGCCATCGGTCTGCTGCCGCAACCACAGCCCGCGGCGTTCTTCGAGTTCGCGGGCGGTAGGTTCCGCACCGTCCGGGTCGAGGTGGCCCTGCCATTGCGCGGCCATGATCGCGACCTGATCCGCCGACAGGCCAAGGCCCTGATCGGGGGTGTGATCGGCCGCGATCACCAACATCCGCTCACACTCCGCAAGGTCGGCGCTATAGCCGACCCGTTTCGCCGAATCGCCCAGCATCCGGGTGATCACCTGCGCCGTATCAACTCCGAGCCGGCCCGCCCGAAGAGCGGCCTGCACGGCAGGGAAGTTGCTTTCGTTCGAGATGCCCAGCGCCGACACCGATGACTGCAATGCCCGGCCGAGCTTCACCCGGGTCGCGGCGGTGCGTTTGGATACCCCGGTCAGGTTGGTGATCAGCGATACAACATCCGTGCATCCATGCTTCACTGTCAGACGGTCGTCGCCGTGCTCAGCTTTCGACCGCTCAGCCAGCTCCCCAGCCAGCTCGACCACGATCGCCTCCGCGACGCGCAGCAGTTGTTCCCCGGCCACCGCGCAGGCGACCAGCACCTCGTCGGCAAGCCCACCGGGCGCGACAGTAGCCAGCCCACCTGTCGCCACGACCGCCTCGACCGCCTCGACGGCAGCACACAGCGCCGAGAGCCGGGTGTTGTCACCGCCCTCAGGCGGCGACCCTGGCGGGGTGGTTGGTGGTGTTTTCATGCCTCCATTCAAACACCAGCCACTGACATAACCTCACCAAATCGGGCGTCGAGCCGACATCCGTGGACAACTCCCTCGCAGCCTAATTGTGGAGAACAAGAACAGGTCAGCCTGCGTTGTAGATCTGCCAGACTGCCTTGATCGTCAGGCCGCCTCAATCGACGGTCGACCACGATGTGGGCGTCATGAGTACGGTAGAGAGATAGCGAAGCCCGACGGTCGATGACGCCAGCTTGAGCACGTCGCGAATGGCGCGCCGTTCGGCCTCCTCGGTGCTCGACTCGGCGTGCAACGACAATGTGCGCATGGGTTCGGGCTCGAGAATCGCGAGCGCAAACGCGGCGCCGCCTCGGTACAGCACCTCGTGCAGCACTCTCGGCACCAGCGACGGGATGCTCTCTCCCGCGCTTCTGGCTAACGGAACCACCACCCGCACCCGCATCTCCTCATCGGCGACGACGACGTAGGTCTGCCCGACCGCCGACATCGCACCGTCATCCGACGATTCGCCCGGGGCATCGTCGCCACGGGACGACTCCCGCGGGACAGTCTCGTCACCAGAGGCCTCGCCCGGGGCAGCGTCACCGAGCGACCCGACCGGGGCAGCGTCACCGGACGCCTCGCCCGGGGCAGCGCCGCCATCCGTTGCTGCGGCCAGCGCGATATCGGCCGGCGGAGCGGGCGACCGCGCCGCCACGAAGGCGCGAACGATCTCGACGATGTCGTTCGGCTGACCGATCTGCACTCCCGGCAGCGGATCGTGTGCACGGCGCCAGAGCTCTGCGACAGCCACCACCCGGCCGGCCGTCGCCACGCCGACGCCCATCAGCGCCTTGAGCTCGCGCACAGTCATCACCATCAGCTCCTGCACACCGCCGGCCTGCTCGAGTAAAGAGGCGGCATTGTCGAGCACGTTGATTCCGGGCAGACCGGAGCCGAGCACGAGGGCGACGAGTTCGGAGTCGGTCAGGCCACCCGGGCCCAGCCGTTCCAGCTTTTCGCGGGGACGGTCACTCGGGGCGACGGCCCACAACGATTCGCGAGTCGATTTCATGACCACACGGTATTGGCGCTCGGCCGCCGTTCAGGTTGAAAGGCACCGAACTGTGCACAACTCCGCCACTCTGCCTGCCTGTGGAAAACCGGCGGCAATACCCCGCCGGCGAACACACCAGACGGATCGCCTACAGCTCGAAATCGATCGCCGAACGCGCCGCGAGCAGCGGCTTGATCGACGAGCTGACGCGCACATGATCGGGATGCACTTGGTAACGGTCGAGCGCCGCGTGGTCTTCGTAGTCGGCGATCAGCGCCACGTCAGCGTTGGCCGGAGTGACGTTGACGTCGAGCACCATCGTCAGCGCGACGATCTCGGGAATGAGCGGCACGAGAGACTCGAGTTGCGAGGCGATCCAGGCGGCCTGAGTGGCTCGCAGATCATCCGAATCGGCCGCGAGTTTGAACGTGACAATGTGGCGAATCATCGAACCTCTAAGAGAGCGGTGGTCAGGCGGGCCGGGTCGACGCGCCAGAAGGTGTGCACTTTGCCGTTGATGAGAATCACCGGAATGTCTTCGACGTGTTCGTCGTAGAGTTCGGGGTCGTCGAGAATCGAGAGTTCGGTGATGACGATCTCGGGCGACCCGTCGCGCTGTTGCACATCGGCGATGACACTCGTGATGACCTCTCGGGCATCGTCACACAAGTGGCAGCCGGGTTTACCGATGAGGGTGAGTTCTGCACGAGGCACCCTCCCAGCCTACGCACTTCGGCGAGGCGCCATTTCTTCGGTGGCCGCATTTCTCCGGTGGTCGCATTTCTCGGGCGGTCACACGTCTCCGGCGGCCACATGTTTCGGGCGGCCGCATGTCTCGGGCGGCCACAATTCTCCAGCGGCCACAGAATGCAAAAAGCGCCAGGCCGAAAAGCCTGACGCTCGGAGCAGCAGCCCCGCCCGCACCACGCGGTGCCGGCGGAGTACCTCTTGCCTACTTCTTGTTGCGACGCTGGTGGCGAGTCTTACGAAGCAGCTTGCGGTGCTTCTTCTTCGCCATACGCTTACGACGCTTCTTAATTACGGAACCCATACGTACCTCACAAGATTTGGGTTGACCAGCGCGCTGTGCGCGGCCGAGAAGGAAAAATTGCCTCGGAGCAGTCTAGCGTACGGTGGCGTGTCTTCACGCGCCGGGCGCCTCCGAGCGAGTATGGCTCGCCGGCGTCTCGATCGCTGCGGCCACGGCCGTCTCCGGCACCCGAAACGAACGGCCGAAGCGGATGGCCGGCAGATCTCCCGAGTGCACCATCCGGTATACCGTCATCTTCGATACGCGCATCATGTCAGCGACCTCGGCGACGGTGAGAAAGCGCACGTCTGACAGATCGTTCGTCATCGTGCATCCTCTCTGTTCACGTCGTGCGCGGTTACGTCAATCAGGCTTCACGCCGTGCGGGCTCTGCGGCACCGACTATGTGTTGCCTGTGTGATAACTGGTAACTCTAGGGGCTGGTGTTACTCGCTGTAAAGCTCAGTCACTGCTTCTGGAGATGGTGGGAAACCGGCGCCCCGCCCCGCCGAACAGAGAACGAGCGCGCTCCGCTGCTGCGGCCGCCGTCTGACCAGCCCGTTCGCCGGCCTTGGCCGCCGGGGACTTCTCGCGCGGGCTGTCGGAAGCGCTGTTTCCGCTCGACTCGGCCAAAGCGGTCAGCTCGTCGAGTTCGTCTTCGAAATCGATGCCGTCTTCTTCGGTCATCTCGTCGAAATCGGCGCTCAAGAAGGGAATCAGCCAGTCTTCCACCTCTTCGAGAGGCGACGACTCCAGGGCGTAATACCGGTGCTGGCCGACCTCGCGAACACTCACGAGCCCGGCGTCGCGCAACACCTTGAGGTGCTTCGACACGGTGGGCTGGCTCAGCTCGAGCAGAGCGACGAGCTCTGACACACTCACCTCGCCCATCGGCGCCCCGCTGACCGGCGTCTCGCTGACCAGCGCCCCGCCCGCTGCCTCGCTCGCCGACGCAGACGACAAGCCCGCTCCGGTGGCGTCGACAGCCTCGTCGCCACCCTCCCCCGCCGAGGCAGCAGCGTCGTGTACACCTTCGTCTGCAGCGACGTACCGCTCCAACAGCAGCGAAAGCACGTGGCGCCTCGTGGGGTCAGCTATCACAGAGAAAATGTCGGCCATGGCTACAGGGTAGTTGGTCGGGGTGTGTTGTGGCAGCTATGCGGGCAGTGCCAAGCTGGAGCCGGCCTCAGGTGAGGTTTCGGGGCGACAGATAACAGGGGTGCGAATGCGCGGTGGCCAGAGCCGTGGCACCCGCACAATCAGGGCGCCGCGTTACGGCTCGCGCTCACTCGGCGTGCGCATCCGCGACGCCGTCGACGACTTCTCGGGCCGCTCGCCGTCGCGTTTCGCGATACTCATCTTTCTGGTACTCATCGGCATCTTCACCTTCTTGTTCACCCTGCCGGTGGCGAGCGCGACCGG
>JAODBB010000003.1 GCA_025463745.1 Subtercola sp. | reverse complement strand
CGGAACCGGCTGGCAGGGGCCCATCGACGACCACGATCACACTGATCGCCATGCAGCGTTCGCCGGCCGAGCCGAAGCCGGCGTTGATGGCCGCGTCCGCTGCCAGATCGAGGTCGGCATCGGGAAGTACCAGCATGTGGTTCTTCGCCCCGCCGAGGGCCTGCACGCGTTTGCCGTTCTTGGCCGCGGTCTCGTAGATGTACTGTGCGATCGGGGTCGAACCGACGAACGAGATCGACTTCACGTCGCGGTGGTTCAGCAGGCCAACCACCGCCTCTTTGTCGCCGTGCAGCACGTTGAAGACGCCGTCGGGAAGACCGGCTTCGGTGAAGAGGGCAGCGAGCCAGTTCGCGCTCGACGGGTCTTTCTCGCTCGGCTTCAGCACGACGGTATTGCCGGCCGCAATGGCGATCGGAAAGAACCACATCGGCACCATGGCCGGAAAGTTGAAGGGCGAGATGATGCCCACAACGCCGAGGGGCGACTTGGTCGAATACACGTCGACACCCGTCGACACGTTCTCGGAATACTCGCCCTTGATCAGGTGCGGAAACCCGGTGGCGAGCTCGACGACCTCGAGCCCTCGAGTGATCTCCCCCACCGCGTCGGAGAGCACCTTGCCGTGTTCGGCCGTCAGAATTTCGGCCAATTCGCCCTTGCGCTGATTCACCAGCTCACGAAACGCGAAGATGATCTGCTGGCGGCGCGTGATCGAGAGCGCGCTCCAGGCCGGGAATGCGGCTTTGGCGCTGGCGACGGCCGCATCGATCTCAGGCTGGTTCGCCAAGGCGACGCTCTTGGTCTGCACGCCGAGGGCCGGGTCGAAGACGGGTGCGGTGCGGCCGCTCTGGCTGATGAGGGCCGCTCCGCCGACGTAGTGCTGAACGATGGGAAGGGAATCAGTGGTCATGGGGTGCTTTCTGAGATGTGAAAAGTGCAGAAGTGGAACTGGAGGAGAGGGTGACGGGCAGAATCACGAAAGGGGCGCACAGCGGCGAACGCGAGAGGCTCGGGATGCGCCGAACTCAGGCGCCCATCGTGATGATGGCGCGCCCGGTGATCTCGCCCCGCGAGAGTGCCTGGTACGCCTCGTCGGCGTCGTCGAGCCCGTAACGGCGGGTGATGAGGTGGCTGACGTCGAACGTTCCTTCGGCCGCCATGGCGACGACCGCGGGCAGATCGACGCGGGTACGGCCGCCGAACGACCCGACGATGCTGTAACCGCGGCGCACGAGCGGCGTGATCTCGAGTTCGGCGGTGGCCTTGCCGGCCGCGATGCCGATGGCGACCATCCGCCCGCCATCGGAGAGCATCTCTGAGGCCTGACGGAAGGTCACGGGGTTGCCGAGAGCCTCGAAAACCACATCGGCGCCGACGCCGGTGATCGAACGCACTGCCGCGACCGGCTCCGTCTCGCGCGAATTGACGGAGTGCGTGGCGCCGAGCTCCCTGGCGCGCTGCAGCTTCTCTTCGGCGATGTCGACGGCCACGATGGGATGCGCTCCCGCCGCGACGGCCATCTGAATCAGGCTCGACCCGATTCCGCCCGACCCCACGATGGCGACCGAATCACCGCTTTGAACCTGACCGGCCCGATGCACGGCACCGTACGAGGTCATGCCTGCGCAGCCCAGGATGCACGAGGTCTCGAGATCGACCGACTCCGACAGGGCGGCGAGCGCCGAGATCGGTACCACGCAGTATTCGGCGAGGCCGCCCATCGAGTACATGGCCAAGAACGATCCATCGGGCATGCTGAGCCGGCTCTCACCGTCGTAGAGGGTGCCCTTGAGCCTGTTCTGCCCGAAGAAGTTCGCGCAGAGGTCGTCGCGACCGCGCAGGCAGGCATCGCACGTGGTGCAGGGCATGATGAACGCCCCGGCGACGGCGACGCCTACTGCGAGGCCACGAGCATCCGATGTTCCTGGGCCGATTTCGACGATCCTTCCGCTGATCTCGTGGCCGAGCACTGCGGGGCGCGGAAAGCCCACCTCGCCCTTGATCACGTGCAGGTCGGTATGGCAGACGCCGCACGCTGCCACCCTGACCAGGGCCTCCCCCTGTTTCGGCCGGGGCACCGCTATTGTCGTGATCTCCAGTCTTGCGGCATCGCCGGCCAGAACGGCGGCCTTCATGTGAGTGGGCAGGGCGGTGGAAGACGGCATCGTCTCGGGGGGTCCTTTCAGCGGGGGAATTCGAACTCTGCAGCCCAGTCTGCGGCACCGCCGTCTGTGCGAACAAGGAGCATTGCCGCCCGGGCGAACTGCAGAAATGCACGCGGCGACCGCTCAGTGCTCCTGCACCGCGGCGAGTTCGCGGTCGGCTGTGATGCGGTCTGCCAGCCCGGGCGGAAAGTCGCTCCAGCTCGCTCCGTTGCCGAGTTCGACGGCGGCCGTCCACACCCGCCTGGCGCGCAGCCAGACGCTCGCCGCGGGGGTGAGCTCGGCTCCGTTCTCGTCGAAGCCCGTTGCATCCCACAGCCCATCGGGGAGGTCTCGCCATTCCACACTCAATTGCACCGCGGAGTGCTCGACGAGATAACGTAGCGCCCGGGCCGGGAGTGTCGCGCCCAATTCGCGCTCTTCGAGCAGCCCTGCGGGCGAATCGGCCGTGCGAGCCGCATCGAGAAAGAGCCGCTCACCCGAATCGGAATTCTCGGCGTACGGGGCCGTGCCCGCCGCACGGGCCTCGGCGATCAGACGCGTATGCTCCGCGAGCCGGGCGAACCCGCGCGCCTCGTAGCCCACCCGCGAGATGGTGAGGCGGCGCGATTCGGTGGCATCAGCGGCACCCGGCCGGTCGTAGTCGCCGTCTGACAAGAGCGAGAGCCAGCGCAGAAAATAGGCCGTACCCCGATAGGCGAGCAGCAGATCGTCGGCGGGCCGGGTCACGGGTGATCCAGAACGCGCGTGCGCGCGAAGCCGAGCCTTTCGATGACCGGTGCATCAGAGAACCGGAACAGGTCGAAGGTCGAATCGGCCTCGATGCTC
Source organism: Subtercola sp. (assembly GCA_025463745.1). Lineage (GTDB taxonomy): Bacteria > Actinomycetota > Actinomycetes > Actinomycetales > Microbacteriaceae > Subtercola. Next base: position 5,041 of record JAODBB010000003.1, on the reverse strand, counting down.
CACGGCACCCATGACGGCACGACGACGAGGTCGCCCTTGTCGAGTTGGTGACGCACGCCGTCGACGATCATCGCCCCTTCGCCGTCGAAGGCCTGCCACACCGACGAACCCACTTCGTAGGTGGGCCGTGTCGTCGCGCCGGCCCGCAGGCGGTGGAATTCCGCGCGCATCGTCGGCATGACGTCTCCCCCGTTCGTCGGGTTGACATAGCGGATGGCCGCGTGCCCCTGGCTCACCGTCGCGGGGTGGCCCTCATCTTCTAGGCGCAACTGTTCGGTCAGGGCCCGGTCGGTGTATTCCCAGCGGTACGCCGCGATCGGCGAGCTGACTTTCTCGTCGAGACCGGAGAGCGGGCGCAGGCCCGGGTACGCCCAGAGGCGCTCAGAGCGCGACAGCTCCGGGCTCGATTCGTCGGTCACCCGCTCGGTGCCGTACTCGAAGAAGCCGATGTCGATGTAGTCCGACAGCGGAACGTCGAGCCCGTCGAGCCAGGCCATCGGCTGATCGGTGTCGTTGTGGTGACCGTGAAAGTTCCAGCCTGCCGTCAGCAGAAAATCGCCGCGCCGCATCGCGACGGGGTCGCCGTTCACGACGGTCCAGACGCCCTCGCCTTCGACAACGAACCGAAACGCATTCTGGGCATGCCGGTGCTCTGGCGCGGTTTCGCGCGCACCCAGGTACTGGATGGCCGCCCAGAGTGTCGGCGTCGCATACGGTTCACCGCCGAGCCCCGGGTTCGCCAGGGCGATGGCGCGCCGCTCTCCGCCGCGCCCCACCGGAACCAGCTCGCCCGATCGTTCGGCGAGCGGATACAGGTCGGCCCACCGCCAGCGGAACGGAACCGCCTTCGACATCGGGTGGAAGGTGAGCACATTCGAGGTCTGGGTCCACAGCGGGCTGAGGTTGGCCTCGTCGAATCGCCGGTACAGATCGGCGAGTTCCGGCGTGAGCTCGAGCGAGGCGTTCGTGAGTTGCGCCTTCGACGGGTCGGCCTCTGCCTGGCGCGTTCCCGCATCGCTTTCGATTGTCATCGGTTTCTCCTTTGAAGTAGCAGCAGTGAAGCAGCAGCAGTGAAGCAGTAGCAGTGAAGCAGTAGCAGTGAAGCGGCAGCGGCCGAACGAGCGGCAGCGCGCGTCACAGCGGCTGAGCCAACCCTTTGACAGTACGACTTTCCGCTCATCGCAGATATAGAATCCCGCTATGCGGAAAAGGCCCTCTGATTCACTGAACTCCGTCGACAACGCGCTGTTGCTGCTGCATCTGCTGCGCGACCAGGGCGTGGTGACCGTGAGCCAAGCCGCGGCGGCGCTCGGAGTTTCTGTCTCGACTGCCCACCGCATCCTCGTCACGCTGGTGTATCGCGATTTCGCGGCTCAGGATGCCCAGCGGCGGTATCTGCCAGGCCCCGCCCTCTCGTTGCATCCCGGCGCCCACGCGCCCGTGGCGGCCCTGCGCGAGCGACTGATGCCCGTCATGCGTGCGCTCTCGACCGAGTTGACCGAAACGGTGACCCTCAGCGTGCGGCTCGATACGCGTGTTCGAGTCATCGCAGCCGTCGAGGCGCCGAGGATGCTGCGGGTCGCCGACCAGGAGGGCACCGTACTGCCGGCGCGGCTCGCCTCGAGCGGAAAGGCCATGCTGGCCACCCTTTCCGACGACGAGGTGATCGACCTGTTCACGTCGGCCGCCGACAATCGGCTGACGCCGGCCGAGGCCCGGCGGCTGATCGGCGAGCTGGCCGGCATTCGCCGAGCGGGTTTCGCCGTGAACCACGGTGAAGCCGAGCAGGGGGTATCGGCGATCGGCGTCGCCGTGCGCGATAGCACGGGGCTGGCCGTGGCCGGTCTGGCCGTGGCAATGCCGAGCGCCCGGTTCCAAACGGTGAATGTCGAGGGGGTCGTTAGCCGAATTCGGGCTGCGTTGGCGTCACTGAATGGCATCAGCTCAGACCCAACGGATATTGGACGCGGGCCCGCCTGATCGCTTCTACTTGAGAAGTGGGTTTTTACTCGACGAGCTGGTGGCACGTTGTGGCAATGAACAGTGAGGTTCATGAATGAAGACAGTCGTGTGGCAAGGACCGGGTGTCATGACCCTCGAGAACCAGCCAGAGCCCGAGGCCACGCCAGGAGTCGTGGTCGTGCGTGTGGTGGCTGCAGGTATCTGCGGGTCGGATCTCACCGCCTTCACCGGCAGGATGGGCATCTCGCTGCCCGGCCAGATCCGGGGCCACGAATTCTCCGGAGTCGTCATCAGCAGCACACCCGAGAACGCCGACTGGGTCGGGGTGCCCGTGGCGGTGAATCCTCTTCTCTCGTGCAATACCTGCCGCGCCTGCCGCCGCGGCGATGACAACCAGTGCGCCGAGCAGGTGAGCATCGGCATCCAGCGGCCCGGCGGCTTCGCCGAATTGGCGGCCGTTCCGGTCACGAACCTGGTTGCGCTCACCCCGAACGTCGACTTCGTCGCGGCGGCCACCGCCGAACCGCTCGCCGACGCGATTCACGCGGTGCGGCTCGGCCTCTCGTCTGGGCCGGCCGAACAGGCCCTCGTCATCGGCGCCGGCTCGATCGGAACGCTGCTCATCGCGTCGGCCCGCCTGCTGGGGGTGACCGACATCGTGGTGCTCGACCCCGACACCCGCCGCCACGATGCCGCGATCTCGGCCGGCGGCACGACGATCTTCGACAACCGTGACGACGTGAATGGCTACTTCGCGACGAACCCGCTGGGAGGCGCCGACCTCGTGTTCGACGTGGTCGGCACGCCAGGCACGCGGCACGATGCTGTGCAGTGGACGAATCGCGGCGGCACGACGGTCATGGTCGGCCTGCACGAAGACACCGCCGACCTCTCGTGGCGCGACATCATCCGTCGCGAGATCACCCTCAAGGGCTCGAGCGCGTCGAACCGCAACGACTTCCGCACCGCGGCCGATTGGCTCAACAACGGCCTCATCGAGCTGCCCGCCTGGCGCGCCGATACGCTCGAGAACGCGCCCGCCATCTTCACCACGATGACGAACGGATCACGGCCCTCCTCGCTGGAGAAGGTCATGCTGATGCCCGCTCCGAACTGAGCCGGCGCGAGCGACTTCTTCAAACGAGAGCGACCGCCGCGGCGGCTCATCTCGCCCGCAAAGGTCGCTGTGGCGGGCGACGAACCCGTCGGCGCCGATCAGTCGAGCGCCTCGAAGCGGCCGGCGAGCGAACCGCCGTCGATGGCGAAGGTGGTTCCGGTCACGAAACTCGAGGCCCCTGAGGCGAGGAAGAGCGCGATGCCGCGCATCTCGTCGGTGTCGGCCACCCGATTGAGCGGAACGGTGGCGGCGAACTGCACGTTCATCGCGGCCTTCTGCGGACTGTCGGCCGGCGCACCGATCGACGTGTGGAACGGGCCGGGCAGAATGGCGTTCACCAAGACGTTGTCGAGTGCGAGATCAAGCGCGGCCTGACGCACCAGGTTGATGACGGCGGCCTTCGACGCCGCATACGGATACCCCACCATCGTGTCGCCGCGCTCGCCCGCGATCGAGGCCGTCACGACGATGCGCCCGCCTCGGCCGCGCATCCGCCCGGCTGCCTCTTGCATGGTGAAGAAGACACCGTTGAGGTTCACCCGCAGGGCGGCGTTCCACACGTCGCCCGGCACGTCTTCGATGTGGCCGCCGTACATCGGCCCCTTGCCGCCGGAGATTCCGGCGTTGGCGAAGACGATGTCGATGGGCCCGTTCGTTCGTTCGGCGAGATCGAGCGCGGCGGCGATCTGCTCCTTCTCGCCCACGTCGACCACGGCGGCCGACACTGCCAGCCCTTCGGTCTGCAGGGTTGAGGTCACCCCGTCGACCTGGGCCTCGTTCACATCACCGAGCACGACGGCCGCACCCGCGCGAGCGAGTGCCGTGGCGATCGCCAGGCCGATGCCGCTGCCCGCGCCCGTGACGAAGGCCGAACGCCCCCTGAGATCGAAAATGTCTCCCACAAACGCGAGGCGGTTGTCGTTCGACTGCATGTCGTGCCCTTCTTCGGTGATGTGCCAGGTCGTCGGGTCGGATCGGGTCAGGTCGGGCCAGGTCGGGCCGGATCGCGTGCGTCAGCTCACGTACTTCAGCCCGGGTGTTTCAGAGACCGCGTGCTTCGGAGAGCGCGTGCGTCAGCTCGCCAGAAACGGCACGATTTCAGCCAGCGCCGCAGCGGGCTGTTCGACCAGCGGCAAGTGCCCGCAGTCGGCCAGAACCACCAGCCGGGCATCCGGAATCAGCTGTTCGTAGAGCAGCCCGCATGACACGGGTACGAGACCGTCATCTGCGCCCCACACGATGAGAGTCTTCGCCTCGACGCCGCCCAGTCGCGCGGGCAGCGAGGGATCGTGAAAGTACGGATGCTCGCCCAGCAGCCTCGTCATCGATGCGTTTCCCGCCATACGCTCGGCCGCACCCGGGTTCTTCAGGCGTTCGGCCGTATCTGCCCCGACCGCTGCCCGAAGGTCGTCGGAGTGGTAGACCGCCCGCACGATCTCGGGCCCGCTCATCGAGAACTGATCGACGGGAAAGCCGCCTGACGGCTCGAGGCCCACCGCGTCGAGCAGCACGAGGTGCGACACCCGAGACGGATTGACGGCCGCCATCTCGGCGGCGATCCAGCCACCGAGCGAACTGCCGATGATCCGCACCTCGCCCACGAAGACCTCGTCGAGCAGCTGCCAGACACTCGCGGCCATCTCGGCCACCGAGGTGATGTCGGGCCGGCGGTCGCTGCCGTTGTACCCCGGCAGGTCTGGCCGGTAGACCGTATAGTGCGAGGCCAATTCTGACTGGGCGGGAAGCCAGCCGCCTGCGTCACCCGATCCGTGTATATAGAGGAGCGGAGAACCGGTGCCCTGTCTCAGCAGATGGATGCGGGCGCCGCCCACATAGACGATCGATTCGCTCACTTCAGCTGCCAGGTTCCGTCGGCGTCGAGCACAACCGTGCCCGAGGCGATGAGGGTGTCGAGTTCGCGCACAAGCTCACGCCCGTCGCCGGTGCCCGCCTTGCGCATCA
>JAODBB010000251.1 GCA_025463745.1 Subtercola sp. | reverse complement strand
CAGCCGGCAGAGCGGTCAGTGCATGATCATTCCGCCGGTGACGTTGATGGCCTGGCCGGTGAGGTAGTCGGCGTCGGCCGAAGCGAGAAAGGCTGCGACGCCGGCGACGTCGTCGGGCTGGGCGAGGCGGCCGAGGGGGGAGTAACTGCTCCACTCGGCGACATCGTCGTCGGTGCGGGTGGCTGCTCCCATTTCGGTGAGCACGTAGCCGGGGCAGATGCAATTGGCGGTGATCGCTTCGCAACCGAGTTCGAGGGCCGTCACCCGGGTCAGGGCGATGACGGCGGCTTTGGATGCGGCGTAGTGGGCCTGGCCCGCTCCGCCGGTCTTGCCGCCCATGCTTGCCATATTGATGATCTTGCCGGGTTGCTTGGCCGCGATCATCCACGTGGCCGCCACCTGTGTGGTGACGAGCATGGAGCGGGTGTTGATGGTGAACATGTCATCCCACTCTGAGACCGAGATGTCGAGCAAGGGCGAGAATCGCAGGATGCCCGCATTGTTGATGAGCACATCGACACCGCCGAGGTCGGCGATCGCCTGCCCGAGCACGTCGCGAGTGTCGTGCTCGTCGGCCACGTCGACGCGGTAGAACCGGGCACCGATCGCGGCCGCGGTGGCCAGGCCCGGTTCTTCGAGCAGGTCGAGAATCGCGACATCCGCGCCCTCTGCCGCTGCACGAGCAGCGATCGAAGCGCCGATGCCACGGGCTCCGCCGGTGACGATGATGCGCCTGGAGAGAAGACGTTTCGTCGGCACCGGCAGAGTCGTGGGCATTGTCGTGTCGTTTCTTACTTCATGCCGATTGACGTGTCGATGAACTGGTTGGTAGAGATGTCGGCTGGAGTGAGGCCGGCCTTCACTGCTTTACCCCCCGCCGCGTAGATCGGCGTATCGATGTCGATGATCTTCTGAACCCTGGCGGTGTCCATGTCGCCGATGGTCGAGTTGTCGCCGTTGCCGACGATGCCCTGGTCGACCTGGGTCTTGACCGAGTAATCGGCCATGCCCTGTGTGTAGACCCAACCGGTGTTGAACTGGGTGACCAGATTCAGAATCAGCGAATTGACCGGTGCAGGGTTGGCGAAGTAGTCGACCTCGGCCTGCTGGAGTACGGGCACCAGCTTGGTGAGACAGCCGGAGAGGCTCGGCAGATCGCCGGAGCGAACCGACATCGCCGACGCGTACACCGGGTAGCCGGCGTCGTTGAGCGTCTGGTAGGAGACGGGCTTGCCCCAGGCCGGTACCTCGTACTGGTACTGGTACGGCTCAGCGCTCGCGAAGCCCTGCTGGCCCGACGCTCCCTGGTCGGCGACGAAGCTGGCGGGGGTGCCGTCGTAGCTGCCGTCGACCTGACTCGGGCTCAGGATGCCCGATTGGGTCAGGTAGTCCATGTAGGCCGAACCGCCGAAGTAGCGAACGACCTTGCCGGGCTGAAGAGCCTTACCGAGGTCGGCGATGGTCTTTACATTGGGGTACGTGGCGGGATCCCACATGATCATCAGCGGGGTCTTGTCGAGCGGCGCGAAAACGGCGGTCGTCGGCTGGTCGGCCGAGAGCTGCACGGCCTCGTCGGTGGTGACGTAACCGAGCGTGATGCTGGTGTCGGAGTACAGCTGGCTGGTGACGGTCTGGAAACCGATGGCCGGGCCGCCCGAGCGGATTTCGACGTTGACACCGGTGGGTGCGCCGTTGGAGTACAAGGGGCCGGAAACCGACTTCTTGTTCGCGTCGACGACGGGGTTCGGGCCGAGCAACTGGTAGAGGTGGCCGTGTTCGGCCTCGGGGTTCCAGTCGGTCTGAATGACGACGGTGGCGGGGCAGCCGGCCGCGGCCAGGTCGACGCCGCCGGCAGCGGCCGACGCGGCCGGGGTGCTGGCCGATGAGCCGGAGCTGCAGGCGGCTAGGGCCACCATGCTGATGACTGCGAGGCCGCTGGCGAACGCCACTCTCTTCGTACGTTTGTGCATTACTTCTCCTTCGGGATGTGTGCAGGTGCGGTGCGGTGCGGTGCTGTGGAACAGGCGGGGAGGCTGCGCTGTGCTTTGCCAGAGATGCGTTTAGGTGAAGTCGTACCACTTGCCGACGACCCGGCGGCCGAGCAGCCCGAAGAGCCAGAACACGACGACGCCGAAGACGGCGGCCGTGATGATGGTGGCGAAGAGCTCTTCGCCTTGCAGGCGTGAGCTGTAGTTGCTGATCAGGATGCCGAGGCCGGGTGTTCCACGGCGGAAGAACTGGTCGCCGACGATGGCGCCGACCACCGCGAGACCGGCCGAGATGCGCATGCCGGCGAAGATCGCGGGCAGTGCCTGGGGAAACGACAGCTTGACCAGGGTGGTCGAGCGGCTGGCGCCTTGCAGTGTGAAGAGTTCTTTGTGCCCCTTGTCGACAGACTGCAGACCGAACAGCGTGTTGTTCACCATCGGGAACAAGGCGATCATCACGCAGACTAATACTCGCGACTGGAATTCGTAGCCGAACCAGAAGCCGATCAGCGGCACGAGCGCGAGAATCGGGATGCACTGCAGAATCACCGCGTACGGAAACAGTGAGCGTTCGATCCATTTCGCCTGCGACATGGCGACCGCCCAGGCGACCCCGATCACGATGGCGATCGCCAGACCGAGCATCGAGACGATCACGGTCTGGTAGAGCGCAACCATGAGTGCGTTGAACGCGAGTGGAGCAAGGAAGCCCTTGATGAGGATGTCTTGCGGCAGGGGCAGCAGAAACCGCAGGTGCGGGTCCAGCACGAACAGGCTGATCAGGTACCAGACGCCCACGATCGCCAGAAAGACGAGCAGCGGCGGCAGCCACCGGCCGAAGCCGCGCTTCTTCGCCTTCGGCCGTGCGGTGGAAAGGGTCGCCGGCAGCTCGGGTGTGGGGTGCGCTTCGACGTTGTCGACGCCGTCGGTGACGATGGTCTCGTTCGAGATGGTGGTCATGAGTGGCCGTGTCCCTTCCGGAGGGCGTGCGAGACTTCGCCGACCAGAGCGGCGTACTCGGGGGTGAACCGGATGTCGGGGTCGCGCGGCTGAGCAAAGGGCACGTCGAAGGTCTCGACGATCCTGCCTGGCCGGCCCGACATGACGACGACTTTGGTCGACATGTACACCGCTTCTGACACGGAGTGGGTGATGAACAGCCCGGCGAAGTTCTTCGCGGTGAACAACCTGATCAGTTCGTCGTTCAAACGTTCGCGGGTGATCTCGTCGAGAGCGCCGAACGGCTCGTCGAACAGAAACAGTTCGGGGTCGAGCGTCAGCGAGCGGGCGAGCGAAGCGCGCATCTTCATGCCGCCCGAGAGCGCCTTCGGCAGGTGCTTCTCGAAGCCGGTGAGGCCGACGAGATCGATCGCCTCCTTGGCTTTCGCCGCGCGAGCTTTCTTGCTCTCGCCGTGCAGTTCGGCGAGCAGTTCGACGTTGGCCGCGACAGTGCGCCAGGGCAATAGCGTCGCATCCTGAAACACATAACCGATACGGTCGGTGCCGAGCTCTGCCGTGCCCTGCGATGCGGATTCGAGCCCCGAGGCGATACGCAGCAGGGTGCTCTTGCCGCAGCCAGACGGGCCGACGACGGTGACGAACTCGCCGCGCTTGACCACGAGATCAACGCCCTGCAGCGCGATCGTGCCGTCGGGAAACGTCAGCTCGACATTCGCGAAGTCCAGCAGAACATCGGTTGCCGGTACCCGGGTGGCGGATGGTGCGGGTGCTGTGACAGTCATGACAGCATCACCTCGATTCCAAGAGAGAGCGTTGAGCAAGGAGCGTGGGCTCGGCGACGTCGTACGACACCGTGCTCTGGGCAACCAGGTTGCCGGCGTGAATCACATAGCGGTCTGCCGAGGCGTTGGCGATGACGTCAGAGAGCGAGGCACCACGAACGGCGAGCAGTTCGGCGGCCGCGCCGACCTGCACGCCCGCGCGCGGCAACGCCATGACGTCGCGGGCTCCATCGCTCACCGCGGTGTAAGCCTCATCGAGCGTGAGATGCCCGGCGGTGACGAGCAGCGAAGCGGTTTCGAGCGCGTCGCTCGAGCCGACGGGGTTGAACGGGTCGCGCACATTGTCGGCTCCAGCGGCGAAGCGGATGTTCGAATCGAGCAGCGCGCGGATGGCGGTGAGCCCGCGCGGAGTGGACACGGGATGCTCCCAGCCCTGCAGGTATAAGTTCGTGATCGGCAGGCTGATGATTCCCACGTCGGAGAGTTTGACTTCGGCCAGAACGACGCTGAGCTCGGCCGCCTCGAGCGTGCCGAGCCGTACGCAATGGCCGGCGCTGCGATTGCGATCGGCCGGCCATTCCCGAACCGACAAGGCGAGTTCGCCGAGCGTGAGCGGGCCGCCGAGGCCTTCGTCGGTGTGGATGTCGACTCCTGCCCCGGCACGCTCGGCGATGCGCAGGAGGCGCTGCAGATCGGCGCTGGGGTCTGGAGCGAGGTGCGGGGCTCCGCCGACGAGATCGACGCCGAGGTCGAGGGCCGCCTCGATGTGGGCGTCGGGTGCGTCGGAGCTCGCGAGAGCTACGAGTTCGATGTCGATGAGGCCCCGCAGTTCATCCCGAACCTCGAGCAGAGCCTTCACGCCACGGAGTGGTTCGTCGCCCAGCAGCACATCGACATGGCTGCGGATGGCGGTGGTACCTTGGCGCAGCATCAGAAGCGCCGCCCGGCGAGCTCGCTCGGCGATGCTCTCGGTGGTCATGACCTGGGCGTACTCGCGCCAGGCCACGATGGCCGAGACGAGGTCGCCCATGGGGGGATTGATCGCGTCCCACGAGAGGGCCTTGTCGAGGTGGGCGTGCGGTTCGGCGGGGGCGGTGAG